>JAERTF010000132.1 GCA_016845105.1 Bacteroidota bacterium
GTATTATATATATAATATTGAAACCAGATGCATCAACAACTTGATCATCATTTCTGATTGACTTCCCCCTATTTTCATTTCGTAATTCAAGTGCAAACGATAATTTTTCGCCAACTTTATAAGATGTTAAAAATGATATCAAAAACTGGTTTCCGTATTTATAATAAAAATTCTTTGAATCTATTAGCTGGGCATATTCAAATAACGCAAACGCAGTGAAATTGAATTTTTTATTAATGGTTGTCTTATTAGCATATAAACTTGCCTGATATTTGAAACTACCAGAAGAGGGTTGTACGGTTATGGGCAATTTTACGTGATCCTTTTCCTGATCAAAAACCCCGATTGGCAAAGTTATTCCTATGGAGGGTATTAACTTGAAATGTTTCTTATAATTATTATAAGCCAAATATTTTATTGAAAGTGTTGCATCTCCAATACCATATCCATTACTCTTACTCCAATCATCTACCAAATAGGTTTCTGTTTTATTAATAAAATAACCTAAATCAGCTTGTACTGATAGTCGTTGGGTTATACCATAATATGTTTGCAGAGTCATGTAATTAAAGTAGGCTTTGTCGATAAACTCGATCTCAATGGGGTTACTACCTTCATAATACTTGTTTGATGTACTATACTTGTATCCCAATACAAATTGAAGATTATTTTTGTTGATATTTGAGATCTCACCGTAAAAGAATGGATTCCCAGCAGAACAGCATTGTGCATAAGAATCATTGACAAATAGTAGTATTGTTACAATGAGTAATATGTGATTCTTCATATCCTAATTTGGAAAATATGTTGTTACTTCAATTTTAATATCCTCCGAAACAATTCCCAAACTATTGGAAATAGAGCATGTTATTGTATTTATACCAACACAACACTCACCTGCTGCGTATCGAATTTGAGTACCACTTCCATTAAAATTTCCATGATCACATTCCCAACTATAAGTTAATGAATCACCTGTTGCATAACAAGTTATTGTTGTAGTATCCCATGCTTTTACTGTATAGTAATTAGCAATCAAACTATCTATTGAAATTTTGTCCGTGGTATTTTCGCCAATATTATCTTCTTTTTTGCAGCTGATCGTAATAATAACTATAGCTGATATCAATGTGTAAAAAATCCATCTCATTGTACCTTTGTTTTATGTTTATCAATTTGAACCATAATTTCATTTTTTGAAAAATAGCCACTATGACGGAAAAATTCTTTACCCGAACTATCCAAAAATATTTGGGTTGGAATCGAAGAGATCCCATAATATTTCATTAATAATAAATTATCAGGAATTAATGTGTTTAAAAAAACAACATTTATTTGGTTTTGAAATTCAGCACGAATTTCTTTCATCACTACTTCCATACGTTTACAAGCACTACAACCCTTTGCCCCAAACTCAAGAAAGGTAATTTTATACGATTTTCCGTTTTTATTGTAATTATATAATGAATCAACAATACCATCAACTTGATTTCGAATCTCAGATTTGTTCAACGTCCTAATTTCTTTTGATAAATAATTATCCAGGTTAGATTTCTGGGAAAAAAGAACTATCAGCAGAGCCGCAGGAATTAGTAATAGTAGAATTTTATATAATTTACTCCACATGATTGAAATTTTTATGGATAAGTTGGGAGTGTATTCCACTATCAACTCAATTTATAGAAAATAGCTTGATAGCTATTTTCAATTCCTAATGGCGAATCTGTAAGTATTGGAACTAGAAAAAAGTACCATAAATCAAACCTGATGATGTAGCCATTATCACAACAAGTCCAACATAAACCAATGTTTTTTGCATTCCTATTACACTTCTTATAACTAGCATATTTGGTAGGGATAGGGAAGGCCCTGCCAGTAGTAAAGCCAATGCTGGTCCTTTGCCCATACCTGCAGCTAAAAGCCCTTGTAATATTAGTACTTCCGTAAGAGTTGCAAAATACATAAAGGCTCCAACTATGGAGGCAAACAAATTCGAGAACACTGAATTTCCACCTACAAGACTGCTTATCCATGTTTCGGGAATAATACCTGCAATTTGTGTATTGTCATGGGTTGAACCCAACAAAAAACCAGCTACTATTACACCTAGGGCCAGTAAGGGCATTATTTGTTTTGTAAAATCCCAGCTGGATAAAGTCCATTCCTTATTATCACCACCATCAAAAAGAGTTATTATTGTTAAAGATGCTATACCAACAATCATTGGCACCAACGGACTGGTACTTAGAAACGCACTAACTGCGGTAGTTAGTAAACTGATAATTACCCACCACCATCTGATTTTTAGGATACCAATAAGAGAGAAAACTAATAGTAAACCAAAGGCTGATGTTATATACCATTTATTTGCCCAAATCCAATATAATACACCAGTTTCTGAATCAGGTTTGCCCCAGTTTGCAAAAACCAAGATTAATACCAATGTAAAAAAATGAAATGCAGTTTGCCAAATTGGCCTTTTCTCTGGAGGAGCAACAACATTCATTTGTTCCGCAGCTTTTACTTTCTCTTCTTTGCTATATATTAATGACATGGCTACTCCAATTACAACACTAAAAATAACTGCACCAATAACCCGGGCAATACCCATTTCAAAACCAAGAATATTTGCAGTTAGTATAATTGCAAGTATATTAATCGCCGGGCCCGAATATAAAAATGCTATCGCAGGACCTAATCCGGCACCTCGTTTATGAATACTTGAAAATAAAGGAAGAATAGTACAAGAACATACAGCCAGGATTGTTCCTGAAACAGCAGCTACAGAATATGCAAGCCATTTTTTCGCATTGGCACCAAAATACTTAAGTACAGATCCCTGACTTACAAATACTGATATTACTCCTGCAATAAAAAATGCAGGTAATAAGCAAAGTATAACATGCTCACGGGCATACCACTTCGTAAGATCAAGGGTAGCCTGTATTGCTTCTTGAAATCTCAGATTCTCGAGGGGCATAAAATATGCCAAAAGGAAGAAAAATATTATTCCCAGTAGAATTTTTAATTCTTTACCCAATTCCATTGTTAAAATAAATATGATTTTATGAAAAGAAAATTGTTATAACATAGTATATGCCAGTAGCTATGAACAATACAGCTATTATCCTGCGAAACCACTTCTCGAAAACTTTAATTTTATTATATACGCTTCCAACACCTGATACAGTATATGCCAATAACCATGCAAAAAGTATTACAGGAATTCCGGTGGCTATTGCGAACGAAATAGCTAAAGTTACTCCTTCTGGACTACTGATTACCAGTGGTATAAGCATACCAAAGTACAGGACACCGCTATATGGGCAAAATGCAAGGGCAAAAATTAATCCCAACAGAAAAACATCCCAATAATTAACAAAACCTTTTTTCTCAATTTTACTTGAGAGTTTTGATATACCAGGAATATTAAACTTAACAACATCCAACATTATCAATCCGATAATTATTAAAATTGGCCCAATAAACTTTTCACCATTTATTTGAAACCAACTTTTAAGGGTAAATTGATCAGCGCTATACATAAGAACTACCGCCAATACTGTATATGCAACTATTCGTCCCAAAGTATATATTAGGCCATTAATAAATACCTTATTTCTATTATCAAGGTCTTTACTTATGAAGCCAACGGCTGTAATATTGGTTGCCAACGGACATGGGCTAATGGCTGTCATTAATCCAAGTAAGAATGCTGTTAATAATGGAAATGAGCTTCCATCGAGCAATGTAGTAAGATATTCCAAGGTGGTTTAATTATAAAGAGATCCAACAACCTTATTTATTTTCTTCTTTAGTTTATCAGGACTCGATTTGGCATACATAAAAGCCTCATTTGTTAAATCTTTTTTCTTGCCATTTATTACTAATAGCAGAGTTTGTCCTGATAGATTTAATTTGCGGGCAATATTTTCACCCTCATCTTCTTCCAGGTTCAATGACTCAAATGTGATTTCTCCCGAAGCAAACTGATCAGGATAACTTTCTTTAAGGGTTTCAAGTGTTACTTCTTCAACTGCATTACATGTAGCACATCTCCTAGTATTATGAAAATAATAAACTTTTACTTTGTTGGTTTCCTTTACACTACTCTCGCCATCATTGTTTGTTGATTGAGCGTTAATGCCTGAACTTAAACTAATCAAGCAAATTAATGTAATAAAATAACTTAACTTTTTCATTTTATTGATTTTTTGATATTAAACTAACTAATTCTTTTTTGGAAGGTAATCTACCGCTTAGTACTACTTTTTCATCAATTACCAAAGCTGGAGTATGCATTACTCCATAACCCATAATTTTAACAATGTCTTCTTCTTTTTCGATTTTTGCATCGATATTCATATCAGCTATTGTTTCAGCTGTCATCTTTTCCAATGAGCCGCATTTCGCACATCCTGTTCCCAATACTTTTATATTCATAATTTCAATTTTATTATTTATCTTTTGTTCCTAAAAACTTATTAAAAAGTGATTTAGCTTCCTCCCAATTTTCTTTATTAATGCAATATTTTATTCTAGGGGTTTCAATTTCTCCCTGAATCAACCCAGCATCTTTTAATTCCTTTAGATGTTGTGATAATGTGGACTTTGCAATTGGAAGTTCCTCGCTTAAATCTCCGCTATAACAGCATGATTGTTTCGATAACAATTCCATTACATACATTCGTATTGGATGACCTAAGGCTTTGGCATACCTGGCTATCCTTTGCTGATCATTTGTAATTATTTCTTCTACTTTTGTCATTGTTCGTTAAATTACGAACAAAAGTATAAAAAATATCATACATGGGTTGCTCTACTAAACTTTATTTCATTTTATAGCTAGTTGGCCCCTCTTTGTAGTTTGTTTTATTAAGCCAACTTGATGGATAACCAATATTTCTGGTTGGGTCGATGTTTGGTGTTGCATAATCTCCATCGGGTAGATTTATATATCCATCTGAATATTTTGAGACAATCTCAGCTGCGAGCACCCACCATCTATTTACGTCTTTCATCGAATTTGATATGCAAGCATTGGTTATATATTCTTGAGCGCTTTCATCATCCATACCGCTAATACTTTCTTCCATATTAAATACCAGTTCTCTGGATTTTTTCTCAAGTTTTTTTTGCAATGGTTTAATATCAGCATCAGTAATTAACTGAAAGTTTAGTCTACTCCAGTTATTAACAAAATTATAAGCCCACCACGCTGCTTCATTGCTAAATTGTTGAGGACCGCCTGTTTGAAACGAAATAGGTAGGTCATTTACACTTGAATAGAATGGTGAGAAAACTGTTGTATAACTAACATCTGGTCCAAACCACATAAGCCCTTTTGTTAACTCATGTTTATTGGGATTTACTTTACAGACATAAGTATAGCCTTGATAAAATATACTAATTGACCTTTCCCATGCGCCAATTAACTTTTTATCTTTACTAATGTCATTTTGATCTCCATCGTATGGCCCCACAAATCTATGAGGGTCACCATAAGGTCCGGCTGCTACACCTTTAGTCATATCAAATTCAGTTCCTTCATAATGATCGCGGTATAGGGCAAAAATATCATGAGCACGCAGTTTGTTCTTTGGTTTAATACTAAATGGATAAGCAGTAGTGTAACCATTATCAACCCACGGGCTCAATCCTAAGTCAGGGTTAACACGATCCATTACTCTCCAAACTCTACGTAGTGAATAATAAGGATGATTGTATTCTCCGGGGCTTACTGCTCTCAACCAATCTATGGGACCATCTTTTTCAACATC
The DNA here is from genome assembly GCA_016845105.1 of Bacteroidota bacterium. GTDB lineage: Bacteria > Bacteroidota > Bacteroidia > Bacteroidales > F082. The sequence continues at coordinate 5,781 of JAERTF010000132.1, forward strand.
CCACCAACCAATTTTTTTTAATCCAGGCTCTAGCATATAACTGTACATAAAATAATCAGGGTTGTTTTTTTCAAGTTCACGAATCCTAAACTCGTTTGCTGCAACAAAGAATTCTCCATCAGGTACACGTTTTGCAACCCAGGCACTGTGATATTCATCATCAGGTAACGCACACATTTCCATAACCCATGCTTCATCCTCATCAGCCACAAGTAAAGTTTCTCCTGTTGAAAAATATCCATAATTTTCAATTAATGCTCCCATAAACCTCACTGCATCACGTGCCGAACTGCAATTTTCCAGAGCCATTCGTGATAACTCTTGTGTATAAAAAATTCGCAAAGGATTACCTTTTGAAACTATAGTATTTGCGGAAGGTTCATAATTTGCTCCATTTGTACATTCACCAATCATTAAGTTTTCTTCATTCATAATGCCATAGTTAGCATCAAAATAAGCATAGGATTTTTCAGTCTTTCTGCCCAATATCTTCCATATTTCTTCAAAAGGCAATTCATAAAGAACAGGAGTTAATGGATATCCATCAACATAATAGTTAGGCCCTCTATTTTTGGTATTAATTCTTGGGTATCGGTATAGTTCAGTATAAATAGCCCTAGAACCTTTTTGTAGCAGGGAAGGAACTCTAATTATACGCTGATCGCCTAATTCATCATCATCTGAATGTGTAACCATCATTGAGCCATCAGCACTGGCACCTTTTGTTATTATCATGGTTGTGCAAGAGAATGCAGGTAAGTAAAACATCAAGAATATAGCCACAGCTGATGAGAATCTAAATATTGGAATAAGCTTTTTCATAATAAGAGGTTTTAGTTAGTTTATTAAGTAACGGTGTAAAAGAATTATTTTCAATATGAAACAAAAATTGCAAAGTTCTTTTTACAAGTCACTCAATCCTGTAAAGATAATAATTGTAATTTTACATGAGGTAATAATTCTATAATTATTTTTATAAATAATGGATAACAAGGTAAATAGGGGAAATATACGAAGCGAAATTCAGATCGGAGATTTGGTACTTGTAATTAAGAAAAATGATCAACGAACGGGTAATTTAACAGAAGGCATTGTAAAGAGAATATTAACGAGTGCACCTAAACATCATCGAGGAATCAAAGTGATGCTTGATTCGGGAGAGGTTGGCAGAGTAAAAGAAATAATTGATGAAGACTAAATTCATGTAAAAAAATGGAGATTTCTAATAGGATAGTTCTAACATTTGGACCTGCTGGCTCCTTTGCAGGATATGTACTTCTAATAGTGGGTTTGCTTACATTAAACAGCTGGGTGGGAATTATACTTATTCTACTTGGTCTCTTTTTTGCATTTTCATTTTCAGGAACCACGATAGATAGGAAAAATAATAAATACAGGCAGTACACAAAAATTTTTGGTTTATTTAAGGTTGGTGACTGGGAAGAGTTATCTAAGTTTACAGGAATTACATATTTGATAAATAATTCCTCTTTTAGAGTCTTTAGTGGGGGAAATAGATCGATAGACACCAAACAAAATAATTATCTGATATATTTAGTTGGTGCTGATAACAGAACCAAAATTGTTGTTATGAAGTGCAAAACAAAAGAATTAGCTAAGACTGAATCCAAGAAACTAAGCGAAATATTAAATCTTCCAGTTTTTGATTCGGACGAATAGTTAAAACCAATGATCCAAAACATTTAATATTATACTATGCGATTTTTTATTTCATCCATATTAATTCTGATACTTACATCACTATCAGCTCAAAATAATACAAGCCAAAAAGCATTTAAGGTAATCTATCATTTCTATAATAATGGAGTAGCAGATAGTAGTTCCAGTACATCGCTTATATTTTCAGATAGTACTGTGTATTTATCAAAACCTGATTCAAAAATCAGTTATTATACCGATTTTAAAGAAAAGAAAAATATCACAACAATTAAACATGACAATAAACTATATAGCAATATAGTACCATTCGACTCATTACCTGAACCAACCTTGAAAAACAAATATGACACTATACTAGGTTATAGCTGTATGCTAGCAAATTACAAAGTTTTTTCAAATAATATCGATGTTTGGTTCACCGAAGATGCAAATATCAAAGGATCTCCATATCGTCGGTATTTGCCATCCAAGAACTCCCTGGTACTAAAAGTAGTTATTAATGGCAATAGAACATTAATTGCTGATTCCATAGCAGTATTGGCCGAATTTAATGCCAGTGATTACTACATGGTAAATCCAATATTAATATCTGATTCAGAACTTGAAGAACTCAAAATAGAATCCAGATATAGAACGATTTCGATATTTGAAGATGAGAAAATAAATTTTGATCCTGATTACTGGAAGGATAATGAATATAATTCTGAAACGGAAGTGTATCATTTCTCGAAAGGAACAATAATATTAAAAGAACTAGTTCTACCCAACGATTTGGTGGGAGAGGAATACTTTTTTTTAAATCTGGCATGTAATTCCGAAGGTGATGCATATGACAGAACAGGATCAGTATTTTTGATATCTGTAAAGCCAGATGTAATTTCTATGTTTGATGCTTTTGTAGATAGTTTAGGTGTACTACCCAAGTACATTGATAATAAAGGTAAAGAATATCAGGGAATTATAGCTTCTGAAAAATACGATCCACCACTTGAAATAATGCGATTTTTTACTTCTTTTGGAGTTGATCATTTTAATAACCTACGTCCGATTAACAACTATAATTGGGAACAAACTGCTGTTTACAAACAAGATGTGACAGATAATTTCCCAGTAAATGCAGAAAAACTTTATATAGGTATTTTTATCGGAAATTATGATAAAGGTGGTCACCGGGTTAGTTTAGAGCTAGATATTTATCCATCATTTGGCAGCGCTGATACTAGTAATAAATATGTAAAACCAATATTTAATACGGTAAACATTATGGAAATGTCTGGTCAAAATTATGGCAGATTATTTAATAATGATAGCCTTAAAGGATATTTTACAATTCCTGATTCCCTTGAAAATATTCAATTGGTATATACATCTACGGGTCATGGTGGATGGGGTGGAGGAGATGAATTTAATCAAAAACGAAATCAGATTTTTATTGATGGGAAATTGGTTTACAGTGTTATCCCTTGGAGAACCGATTGTGCCACATACAGATACTTTAACCCGGCATCTGGAAATTTTGGAAACGGGTTGTCCTCGAGCGATTTAAGCAGGTCGAATTGGTGTCCTGCTACTTTAACACCACCGTATTATATCAATTTGGATTCTCTTGATCCAGGTACACATTCATATGAAATTATAATCGATCAGGGGGATGACAGTGGAGGTAGTTTTAGCAGTTGGAATATATCAGGCAATATAATAGGAAATAAGAAGTAACTACATCATGTCAAAAATAAAAACAATACAAGAGGAATATATTGGCCGGATTAATAAAGTAATTGATTTTATAGAAGATAATCTTGATAAAGATTTGCCACTAGAGTATTTAAGCAGTATTTCTTGTTATTCTCCTTTTCATTTTCATAGAATATTTAGTTCAGTAATTGGCGAAACAATTAATAGTTATGTGAGTAGGAAAAGAATTGAAAAGGTAGCTTCTGTTATAATGAATGGTTCTGAAATTCCAATTACAGAGCTTGCTTATAATTATGGCTTTAAAAGTGGAAGCTCGTTTTCCAGAGCTTTTAGTAGTTATTATGGAATTAGTCCAACCGAATTTAGAAAAAAAGGAGCTGATATATATAGCAAGATTTGTAAAGTTAAAAGCAAGAATGGTAAAGAATACCTTACTTTCGAGAAGTACATTTGTCGTATTGATAACATTAAAAAATGGATTAGTATGAATGCACAAATTGAAGTAAAAGAAATGCCTGAATTAACAATTGCGTACATAAACCATGTTGGTAGATTTGACCAAATTGGTGAGGTTTACGGAAGGTTAATGAAATGGGCTGGTCCCAAGGGCTTATTATCATCACCCCAAATGAAAACCATTACAGTTTATCATGATGATCCCAAAGTAACAGAAATGTCAAAAGTAAGACAAAGCGCAGGTATTACAATTGATACTAATGTTAAAGCTGATGGTGAGGTGGGTACAATGGCTGTTGATAGTGGAAAATTTGCAGTTGGCAGGTTTGAAATCTCTGTAACTGGCTTCGAACAAGCATGGAATAGTATGTGTGTTTGGGTTGCTGAAGGTGGCTATAAAGTTCGTGATGGAAAGTATTATGAGCTCTATCATAATGACCATATGGAACACCCTGAGCAAAAGTTTATACTGGATATTTGTATTCCTGTGTCATAAATTTGAAGAGTTTCTGATACTTCCAGTTGTATCAGAAACTTTTTTCTCGATTATTATCACATATAACCTTGTTTTCTATCCATCTCATATTATCAAATTTTTAAATTTGCTGTAAAAATCGGTAATGAGAAATATTTATCTATTTATAATTATTATCACAATTATAACCACATCCTGCAATAATTTCAGTACAGTTAATCCAAACCTAATCGTTTCAAAGGGTAGTATACAAAGAATCGAAGACTTTCCTTCACAATTTGTATCTCCAAGAAATATAGATATTTGGCTTCCTGATAATTACAATAAGAATATTGAATATTCGGTACTATATATGCATGATGGACAAATGTTATATGATGCGGCATCAACATGGAATAATCAAGAATGGGGAGTTGATGAAACTGTATCAGACCTGCTGAATAAGGGTAAAATAAAGAATACTATTGTAGTGGGTATATGGAATTCAGGGATTTCCAGGCACAGTGATTATTTCCCTCAAAAACCATTTGAATCGTTAGATCCAAGCTATCAGGACTCTTTGCTTACCACAGCAAAAAGATATAATGTGTCCACTTTATTTTCCAACGGATTACAAGCAGATAACTATTTAAAGTTTATTGTAAATGAACTTAAACCTGTTATCGATATTAAATACTCAACAAAATCAGATCCAGTTAATACATTAATAATGGGCTCAAGTATGGGTGGGCTTATTTCAATGTATGCCATTTGTGAATATCCTGATGTATTTGGATGTGCCGGATGCTTGTCAACTCATTGGCCTGGAACATTTACAATTGAAAACAATCCCATACCACAAAGTTTTGTAGAATATTTATCAGATAATATCCCAGATCCAGATTCTCATTTTTTCTATTTTGATTATGGAACAAAAACTTTAGATTCTCTTTATGAAAATACCCAGCTTAAAATTGATTCAGTTATGATAGCAGCAGGTTATGATAATTCCAATTGGAGAACAATAAAGTATGAAGGCGATGATCATAGTGAAAAATCCTGGAGAAAACGACTACACGTTCCTTTAGAGTTTTTGTTAAAGAAATAATTTCCATTGAAAAATAGTTTTAGATATGTTGGCCCTGGGATAGTAGTTGCCGCAACTGGTATTGGTGCTGGTGATATGATTGCTGCTTCAGTTGGCGGAAGTTCATATGGATATACAATTATTTGGGCTGTATTAATTGGGGCAATATTAAAGTATGTGTTAAATGAAGGTGTTGGCAGATGGCAATTAACATCCGGAATCTCAATTACCGATGCATGGATTAATAAATTACCTCGAATATTTCCAATATATTTTTTAGTCTACCTTGTACTTTGGTCAGTTATAGTTGCTGCTGCATTAATTGCCGCAACCGGACTCGCAGCCCATAGTATATGGCCAATACTCTCAATAAATGAATGGGGAATAATACACTCCATTGTTGCTTTGGTATTTGTATTATGGGGAAAATACAGATATTTTGAGTTAGTTATGAAATATATTATAGCTATGCTTTTCCTTATAGTTGTTGTAAGTGTAATTATCATTAAACCTGACTTGAACGGGTTACTATCAGGTATGTTATTACCTCAAATAAAAGAGGGATCGGCAACATATATAATGGCAATTATGGGAGGTGTTGGAGGAAGTGTTACTTTGTTGAGTTACGGTTATTGGATCTCTGAAAAGAACTGGAAAGGAAGTACGAATCTTTATAGAATACGAATTGATTTAGCCACAGCATATGTTCTAACAGCTATTTTTGGAGTAGCAATAATTATAATTGCAGCTAACCTTAAACCTGATGTGGTTAGAAGTAATCAAATTGTAATTGCACTTGCAAATCAAATGAAGTTGGCAACAGGAGAAATGGGAAAACTTATTTTTCTACTTGGATTTTGGGGTGCAGTAACCAGTTCAATGCTTGGCGTTTGGCAAGGTATTCCATATTTATTCTCAGATTTTGTATCGTCATGGAAGAAAGAAGAAATTTTACCAACAGAGCTAAGTAATACAAACTATTATAAGCTCTATTTAGTGTTTTTAGCCATTCCACCAATCACACTACTTTATTTCCAAAAACCAGTATGGCTCATAATGATATATTCCATTGCCGGTGCATTGTTTATGCCTTTCATGGCAATTACCTTATTGTGGCTAAATAATAATAAGAAATGGGTAACAAAGGACAAAAACAGTCTTATTACTAATATACTTCTCGTGCTGACGCTATGTTTATTTGCTTATTTAGCAATTCTTGAAGTAGTTAGGCTTATCAACTAGTACTCATATTTTTGAATTCAAAAAAGGACTTAAATGAAAAGAAGAGAATTTATCATAAAAAATGGGTTGGCAATAGCTGGATTATCATTCTTATCATCTAAAATTATTGGAGTAAATATGTTAACAGATAGTAAGTACATATCCAATCGTCCACCTATCAATCAAAGAACCTTTACAAGTACAGTTATTGATAATAAAATTTCTGAAGTAAAAAATTCCATGGTTGATAAAGAACTTGCATGGATGTTTGAGAATTGTTTTCCAAATACATTGGACACAACAGTTGACTATGAAATTATTGATGGAAAACATGATACATTTATTATAACAGGCGATATAGATGCAATGTGGCTGCGTGACTCAACAGCTCAGGTATGGCCATATATGCCTTTTATAAATGAAGATGACAAACTTAAGAACTTAATAAAGGGGTTGATTAACAGGCAGATTAAATGTGTTATTAAAGATCCCTATGCAAACGCTTTTTACAAAGATCTTAAAAAAGAATCGCATTGGAAGGGTGATAAACCAACACCAATTCCCGGTGTTCATGAAAGAAAATGGGAAATAGACTCTTTGTGCTATGTAATACGATTATCAAACGAATATTATAAACTAACAGAAGACAGTTCAATATTTGATGAGGAATGGAAAAGGGCTATGGAGATTATAGTTAATACATTTATAACCGAGCAACGCAAAGATGGGAGTTCCCCTTACTATTTTGTTCGTCAAACTACCAGCATGATTGATGCACCAACATTCTCAGGTACCGGGAGACCCATATCACCCGTGGGCTTAATCTGCTCAATGTTACGTCCATCCGATGATGCTACAATGTATCCATTTTTAATTCCATCAAACATTTTTGCTGTAATCTCACTAAGGCAGTTAGCAGATATCTATACAAAGATTTTACATAATGAAACTGCTGCAGATCGGTGTTTAAGTCTTGCAATTGAAGTTAATTCTGCGATAAAGAAGTATGCAGTTTTTAACCATATGGGATTTGGAGATATTCTAGCCTACGAAGTGGATGGTTTTGGGAATAAAGTAACTATGGATGATGCAAATGTACCTTCACTCATGTCTTTACCTTACATTGGGGCATCTGAATCAGAGTATCCTATTTCCAATACAAGAAATTTTCTACTGAGTGATAATAATCCGTATTATTTAAAGGGGAAAGCTGCAACCGGACAAGCAAGCCCACACACCGGAAAAGAAAAAATATGGCCCATGGGGATTATTTTGCGAGCCATGACAAGTAATAATGATGATGAAATAGTTGAATGTATGAAAATGTTAAAGCAAACCCATGCAGATACCGGGTTTATGCATGAAGCATTTCACAAAGACGATCCATATGATTATAATCGTTCTTGGTTTGCCTGGGCAAATACGTTATTTGGAGAGTTGATAGTTAAAATTTATAATGAACGACCAGAACTTCTATCCACACACATTAATTAATGCGAAGAAATATGATGAAGGGAGTGGAGGCGGTGTGATAGTATCAGATGATTTAGTTTCTGATATTATTAAGCTGATTGATATAAAACATAATGATTAAACTATCAGTTTAAATCAACGCTTGTATAAGATTTTAATGCACTTCCTGTTAAGGAATTTGAACTATCTACAATTTCTGTAGATTTACCACTGAATAGTACCTTTCCACCATTATTACCCCCTTCAGGACCCAAATCAATTATATAATCCGATGAGCTGATAATATCCAAATTATGTTCAACCACAACAACTGTATTACCTTTATCCAGTAAACTTTCAAATACAGATAATAATTTTTGAACGTCTTCCATGTGCAATCCTGTTGTTGGTTCATCAAAAATATACATGGTAGATTCTTTTTCAGATTTAATGAGTTCGTAAGCTAATTTTAAGCGTTGAATTTCACCACCGGATAAAGAATTTGTTGCCTGACCCAATGTTATATATCCAAGTCCAACATCGCTAATTACTTTAAGTACATTATTGATATCATTATCTAAACAAAAGAAATCCAGCGCTCTATCAATTTCCATATTTAGAATATCAATTATGCTCTTTTGTTTATATTTCGCTTTTAAAATAGCTTGTTTATATCTATCACCATGGCAAGTATCACACAGTACCCAAACATCTGAAAGAAAGTCCATACTTACCTTATTCTTTCCCATTCCGTTGCATTCATTACATTTCCCATCCTTACTGTTAAACGAAAAATGTGATTTCTTAAGGTTGTGTTTTTTTGAATAATCTAATTTTGCAAATCTAGATCTAATCAAATCAAAAGCTCCGGTAAACGTTGCAGGAGTGCTAATTGGTGATGTACCTATTGATGACTGATCCACAACTGATATATTACTAATGTTATCGAAATCAATGGAGGAGCAACCAACAGGATTCTTCGATCCATAGGATTTTGAAATTACATCAAAAACTAGAGTTGATTTTCCACTACCTGAAACCCCTGTAACAGCAGTTAAGCAATTAAATGGTATATGTACATTTATTGATTTCAAATTATTAGCATTTGCACCAACAATAGAAACCGCGTGTTGATCAGTTTTTCTTATGTTTTTATTTGATTTATGAGCAGTAACTATACTTCTACCTGTTATTGAATTCGAATTATTTATTATTTCAGGAAAAGTTCCCTGTGCAATTATTCTACCACCTTTGTCACCTGCTCCGGGTCCAATATCCACAATATTATCAGCAGATAATATTACATCTCTGTCATGCTCAACCATCACAATAGTATTACCATTGTTTTTAAGTTTATCAATGGTATTTAATAGTTTAAGTGTATCAGATGAATGGAGACCAATTGTGGGCTCATCAAATACATAAGTTATTCCACATAAGTCAGATACCAACTGAGTACCAATCCGAAGCCGTTGAGTTTCACCACCCGACAAAGATGAAGTAGGTCTATTTAGTTCTAAATAACCTATTCCCATTTCTTTATGGGAATTTAGCCTCGAAACAATTTGGAGTATGAGTGTTCTATATCCTTTATCAGTACAATTTGAATTTTTAAGTATAGAATTGAAGAAATGAATACTATCTGAAACAGACCTTGCTGTTATTTCATTTATATTCTGTTCTTTAAACACTACCGTAAGGATTTCTGGCTTATACCTGTGTCCATTGCATGCCTTGCAGTTGACTGCTGACATAATTGATTCAAAGGTCACACCTCGTTTTCCTCCTTGTTTTATGGAATAATCTTCATTTATATAAGCAATAAATCCATCCCATGTGGTTGTTAATCTATGCTCACCTATTCTTTTACCCCTTTTGAAACTCCATATAACTTCATACACTTCATCATCAGTGCCATGCAAAGCAATTTTTTTGCTTTCATGGTCAAGCTTTGAAAAAGGTACAGAAAAATCAATGTTTTTGGTACTACCAACTTCCTTTAATATATTTACAAATTTACCATTACTATCTCCAAAATACATTCCCGGAATGGTTCCTTCCATTGCACCTGACAACAATGATTTTTCAGGGTTTGTTATAAACTTATCATGATCAGAAATGGTAATCGTGCCCAATCCTTTACAAACAGGACAGGCTGCATTAATATTATTGAATGAGAACATAGAGGCAGAAAAGTTTGTTTTTTCACCACCCTTGTTAACACCAAATCTGGAAAATAGTAATCTATATAAACTATGTATATCTGTAAAAGTACCAACTGTAGATCTTGGATTAGTTGTAAATTTGGATTGCATAATGGCGATAACAGGAGTTAGTCCAGAACAGTTTTCCATTTCGGGCTTTTTCAATTTACTCATCATTCTCCTTGCATAAGTTGAAAGACCTTCTGTAAATCTGTTTCTACTCTCAGAATATATTGTATCAAAAACAAGAGATGATTTTCCACTACCTGAAACTCCTGCTACCACTGTAGTTTTGTTTAAAGGAATTTCAATATCAATATTTTTAAGATTATTTGTATTTACTCCTTCAAACTTAATATTCCTAAATAATGGAAGGTTAGTATCTCTTGCTTTATGGATATTTTTAGTAGACTCTGATAATGCAATTCCAGTTAATGATGTCGGATGTTTACTTAGTTCATGCGGTGTTCCCTGAAAAACCAATTGCCCTCCATTATCTCCTCCGAGTGGCCCAATATCAATAATGTGATCAGCCTGACTAATAATATCCAGATCGTGTTCAATTACAACAACAGTATTATCATTATCAACAATACTAACCAATGCATTAATAAGAAACTCCGTATCTGACTTGTGCAAGCCAACTGATGGCTCATCAAGCAAATATAGATTATGACCTGCTGAGGTACGATATAATTCTGAAGCCAATTTAACACGTTGTGCTTCTCCACCCGAAAGTGTTGTTGATGACTGTCCTAATTTCAGGTATCCTACATCAAGGCTTATCAACTGGTCTAATATTCTTACGATTTTTTTATGATCAGCGAAAAACTCCCTGGCTTCTATAATGGAAAGTTGCAGTATATCTGAAATATTTTTACCACGATATTCAATTTCAAGCGTACTAGCATTAAATCTGCTACCGTTACATGTATCACACTTGATTTCAACGTTTCCTAAAAAATGCATGCCAAGTTCAAGATAACCAAAACCTTGGCATTTCTCACAACGACCACCTACGACATTAAATGAAAAACGTCCTTTTTTGTAACCCCTTGACTTTGATTCTGGAAGCTTTGAAAACAGCTCCCTGATATGATCAAAAATATCTGTATATGTAGCAGGGTTACTACGAGGAGTTCGTCCTATCGGTGATTGATTAATACTAATAACTCTTCCGATTTTTTTGTTTGAATCAATTGATTCACAGTTTATGGGAACAAAATTGTTTTTGATGCTTTTCGCAAATACATCATTAACAAGAGATGACTTACCTGCTCCAGAAACACCTGTAACCACATTAAAACCTGAGAGTTTAAATTCTACATTTATGTTTTTTAGATTATTCGCATATGCACCCTTGATAGATATTTTATCTGAAAATTTTCCTAGAGATGTCTTTATCCTGGATACACTTCCGGGTGTGTAATATTTTGCAGTTAAACTATCGGGGTATAATTTTTGGTTTCTAAAAAATGAATCAGGACTACCCTCAAAAATGACATTACCACCTTCAATTCCTGCTTTAGGTCCAATATCAATTAAATAATCTGCCTCATAAATCATTGATTCATCATGTTCAACAACCACAACTGTATTACCATTATTCCGTAATGAATTAAGAACATGTATTAATTTTTTGTTATCAGAGCTATGAAGTCCAATACTTGGTTCATCCAGAATGTATAGCATCCCCTGAAGTCGGCTACCAACCTGGGATGCAAGTTTAATTCTTTGGCTTTCTCCGGTAGATAGAGTTGTTGATTCGCGCGATAAGAGAAGGTAGTCAAGGCCAAGTAGATTTAAGTATTCCAACCTTTTGATCACTTGTTCAAGTATATTTTCGACAACATCCTTTTCAGGAATATTTGATATCAACCCTTTGAAGTAAGGATATAGTTCTGACAACGGGATGTCAACCAAGTCAGTAATACTTCTATTGTTATAAAGTACAGATCTGGCCTCTTTTTTAAGTCTGGATCCATGACAATCATCGCAAATAAAAGAACTGGCAAACCTCTGGATATTATCATTTCTATCCCGATTAAGAATATCTTCCATTATTGGAATCATTCCTTTATAATTACTCTCCTCACGAGGTAAAGCAGTTATGCCCTTCCACTTCAGTCTCGACTCCAAAGAGTGCTTACCAAATAGGATTTTAACCCTGTCGCTTCCATATAAAATTACATTCTTTTGTTCATAGGTTAGTAGCTTCCATGGAATATCAACTGAAAAACCGTGCGCTATACAAACTTTATTAAGCTCTTCTACACGCACCTGAGAGTAAACAATATATCCCACAGGTGTGGTAGGTACCAAAGCTCCTTCACGTAAAGTAAGGTTTTCATCGGCAATTAATTTACTAATATCTATCTGCTCCTTTACACCAAGGCCTTTGCACGAACTACAAGCTCCGTAGAGAGAATTAAAAGAGAAAAGTTTTGATAATAGTTTTGGGTTTTCATGCCCACAATTCGAACAAATAACCTGGCTTTTACTAAGACGCGTGGCACATATAATACAATATTGCTGCCCCAATCTAGCATACAATAGCCTCAGGTAATCATATACCCCTGACATTGTCCCCACTGTAGATCGTGGGTTTGAAATTTGGGCTTTTTGATTTATGGCAACCGCAGCCTGTAAGCCTGATATACTTCTGAAATCCGGCTTTTCCAGTTTACCAATATATTGCCTGGAGTATGAAGAAAAGGATTCAAAAAACCGTCTTTGGCTTTCTTTAAAAATTACATTATATGCAAGAGAAGATTTTCCAGACCCTGATACACCTGTAATTACTGTAAGTGAATTATGAGGAATATTTACCGTTATGTCCTTTAGGTTATTTTCCTTGGCACCACTAACTATTAGCTTTTTACCAGTTTTATCATCCATATTAATAGCCTATTTTTAGGACAAAGCTTTTCTTGCTTTTAGTATAAATTTTGCACGGTCAAGAGGATTTACACCTCTATAAGGAGTTGTACTTCCCTGCTCCAAAGTACATTCTCTATAACACAAAAAACTAGCTGAGTAAGTACCTTTACCACTTGTAATTGAACTGAATTTAGTGGAATACTCAATCGATGTGGAAACTGGAACAGAACCGTTTAATGTAAATTTACCATCTTTAATAATTGGGTTGCCTATTTCGGCTCTTATTTTTGTAAGACTACTTACTATAACTCCTAGCTTTTCTTCTTCAGCTTTTATATTGTATTCAAGAATTGGTTCTAATAATGTTGTTCCATTTTCAACCAGCCCTTTCATAATCGCCATCGAAGTTGCAACTCCAAAATCACCTGCCCGGGAATGTATATTATGGTCTTCATCGCCAATCAAGGTTATCTTTAAATCAGTTACCTCCCAACCATATTTACCCTGTGACAGTGCAATTGGAATATTTCTTTCAACTTCCTGCTGATATCTCATGGCTATTTCGTTAACTCCAACTTCACTTTCATAAACAATACCACTGCCTGGTTGCCCTGGTTCAATTTTAAACCTCACAACAGCCCAGCATGGTTTAGGCATAGTATACTCTTCGAAAGCAATGAAGGGTACAATTGGTGTTTCCTTATAGATTACTATTGGTTTATCAAATTCAATTTTAAGATTAAACCTGTCATAGTTTATCGACTTAAGAATTTGAAGCTGCATAATACCTAATATCTTGATGTGCAACTCTCTTTCATCCTTCAACCATATCAAATCTAGGGTGGGGTCTTCTTCAGCAAGGATTATCATCGCTTCAACTAATGCTGAGTAATCAGCATCCTCCAATGGTATTACCTTAACTTTCAGCATGGGTGTAGCTAAATCAACAGATCTAAACTGTCCATTACTTGATCCTATTAAGTCTCCGGCCTTTACATTACTTAGTCCACTAATGCAGGCAGTATCACCGGCAATCAATTCATCAATATCGTAATACTTATTACCTTGGTTTTTTCGTACTCCTGTTACTTTCTGAGATTCATTTTTAATACCATAAGTAATAACATCACGATTTTTGATGCACCCTCCAAATAATCTTATATGAGCTAATTTTCCATACTGTTTGTCATGCTCTATTTTATAAATTATTCCAGATAAAGAATCACTATTATCTGTATCTGCAACAGGCATATATGTGGTTATAGCATTGAGTAGGTCGTTAATTCCAAGATCAAACTTTGCTGAGCCTTTATAAACAGGAAAAATACTACATTGATGAATTAAACTTTTAAATGTTGATTCAACCAATTCACTTTGGAGTGTAATACCCTCCAAATAATTATTCATAAGATTATCATCTCTCTCAATAATAGGCTCGATGGTGTCGGTATCAATAGAATTATTTGCCTTGAAAATCACAATCTCATTTAAGGCAACTGTATCAACACCTTCATTTACAACTTCCTGCATTTCGATGATATCAATGGACAACTCTTTACGAATGTCAGCCATTGTTACATCCAAATTGGAACTGGCACGATCAACTTTATTGATAAAAATAATAGTTGGGATATTCAGTTTTCGTAGAGCTTCCCAAAGTGTAATCGTATGCCCCTGAACTCCTTCTGCAGCGCTTATAACCAATATTGCACAATCCATAACATTCATCGACCTTTCAACTTCTGAGGAGAAATCTACGTGACCTGGAGTATCGATTAAATTAATTACTTTGTTCTTCCATGAAAATGATGCAGATGCACTACGTACGGAAATACCACGCTCTTTTTCGACTGAAAGCCAGTCTGTTTGAGAGGTTCCTTTATCTACACTTCCAATTGTGTTTATTACTCCGCTTTTATGCAGAAATAATTCAGTTATGGAAGTTTTGCCTGCATCAACATGCGCTACAACCCCAATATTTATAAAGTCCTTTCTTTTGCTCATACCATATTACAAATCAATTGACAAAAATAGAAAGTAATCAAAGCAATTGCGTCAATTATAATTGCTATTAATTAAAGAAAATCCTATTTTTACGAATCAAAAATATTATTCAATTGAAAACTTACAATACAGCTTGCCCTAGAAACTGTTACAGTACATGTTCATTTAAAGTTGTGGTTGAAAATAATACTATTAAGAGGATTGAACCTCAGCCCTTAAATAAAGCAACACCAGAAGGCACATGTTTAAAGGGTTTAAGTTATATTGAAAGAGTACATTCAAAAGATAGAATACTATATCCTTTACAAAAACTTAATGGGGAGTTTGTACGTATTTCATGGGATGAGGCATTAACTACAATTTCAAACAAATTAGCAACGTACAAGGAGAAGTTTGGTACTCATTCTGTTTTGTACTATGCAGCTAGTGGAATGTCAGGATTACTTAATGAGGTTAGTACCAATTTTTGGAAGCTCTATGGAGGTGTAACCACTGTTTATGGAAATCTGTGTTGGCCAGCTGGATTGGAGGCAACCAGGCTTACCCTTGGAGAAAATAAGCATAATCTACCATGGGATTTGGAAAATGCAAAATTAATAGTGCTATGGGGTAAAAATCCAGCTGAAAGCAATATTCATCAGATGGTGTATATTGAAAAAGCGCAAAGAAATGGGACCAAATTAATAGTAATAGATCCCCGCAGAACTCCATCAACCGAAAGAGCCGATATGCTATTACAACCAATTCCGGGAACTGATGGATTATTAGCATTGGCTGTTGCTAAAATTATTATTGAGAATAATAAACATAATAATGTGTTTATTGAAAATCATGTTCAAGGGTTTGAGGAATATAAAGAAGCCGTTAATGAAATCAATATAGAAAAAGCAAGCATGCTATGTGGTATTCCTGTATATCTCATCCAGAAACTTGCAGAATATATTGGTGGTACAGATGCCATGACACTCATTCCAGGCTATGGTATGCAGCGATATTCAAATGGAGGACAAACCATAAGGTGTTTGCTGTCGTTGTCTGTAATAACCGGTAATATTGGGAAAAAGGGGGCTTGTTGGCATTATGCAAACCTTCAGTCATATATATTTGATAGTATTAAAGAGCCGGAATCATATTACCCTTCCAATGAAAATGATAAGCCTAATCGGAGATCAATATCAACTGCACGACTAGGATCGGAAATGAGCAATACCAAGAATCCTAAGCTAAAGATGGTATGGGTTGAACGAGGGAACCCCATTGCTCAAAACCCTGATTCAAAGGGTATAATAAACGCGTTTAAAGAACTTGATTTTGTAGTTGTTGTTGAGCAATTCATGACTGATACAGCTCGTGAAGCTGATATTATACTGCCAGCAAAATCAATGTTTGAACAAAGTGACATTATAGGATCATACTGGAATCCATATATCCAACTGAAGCAAAAGGTAATCGAACCTCCGGGTGATGTTCTTCCTGAAACTGATATTTATTATTATTTATCACATAAATTAATGTTTCCTCAGGAAGAGATAAACAAACACATACCAAAGCCATCTGACGATGCCATTGATAATTGGTTGGAAAAGAAATTATCAAAGTACAATGGGTTATCATTGGAGCAGCTTAAAAAAGGTCCAATACTTGCGATAGGTAATGAAGAAATAGCCTTTGATAATAAAACATTTAAAACTCCATCTGGTAAAATTGAGTTATTTTCAATCGCAGCAAAGGAAAAATGGGGCGTTTCTGAATTACCTACATATGATATTCTTAAAGAAAGCCCATCTATTAATAAGGGTAGATTCCCATTGTTTCTGATGAGCCCGGTAACTAAAAACAGAATTCATTCACAATTTGGCAATTTGGATTGTATTAAAATGATTGACCCCAATCCTATTGTTTCAATGAGTCCCATTGATGCCGAACAAAGAAGTATTGTTGATGGTGATCAAGTTCGTGTTTTCAATAACAGGGGTGAGATAAAAATTACTGTTAAATTTGATTACAGTATACGACCAGGAAATGTTGTGATTTATAATGGATATTGGAATTCTGAAGGAGGAAGTCCAAATCTGTTATCCGAAGGACGCGAAACTGATATGGGACATGGGGCTGCATTTCATGACAATACTGTAGAAGTCGAGAAAATATTAAACAAATGAGTTACAACTATTTCATATTTGATGAAAATCGCTGTGTCAATTGTGAGGCCTGTGTTGTGGCTTGTGTGTTAGAAAATGGGCAACAGGAATCGCAAACGTGGAGAAATATTTTTAGTAAAAATAAAAATAAACTTCCAGGACTTCCATTGATAAACCTTTCATTGTCATGTAACCATTGTGATGAGGCACCCTGCCTAAAAAACTGTCCTTCATTGGCATATACAAAAGATGATGTTACAGGGGCTGTCCTTATAAATTCAGATCAGTGTTTAGGTTGTGGCTACTGTATATGGCAATGTCCTTATGAGTCTCCAAAGTTAAATCCAATAAACAATGTGATTGAAAAATGTAACTTTTGTAACGATAGATTAGCACAGGGAAAAATGCCATCATGTGCAATGGCCTGCCCCACAGGAGCTCTTGGTTTTTCGTTTGATGAGATGATATCAGGAGACCATGAATCCGTAACTAAATCTAAAGTAGATACTAAGCCATCAATTAAAATTAATAGGATTAATAAATTAGCACCACCTGAAATTGATGACTCTTTATTTTCTGACCTAAAAATCCCCAGTAGTATAGATTTAACTTATTCAAAACTTTCATTAATTAAAGAACTACCATTGTTGATTTTCACCTTTGTAGTTTCATTGTTGGTTGCGGTTTCAGCTTCGGAAATCATGAATAGCCCAAGTATTTTAGTCACAATTATGTTCATTACAACAGGTATTGCATCCGCCGTAATAAGCATGTATCATTTGGGTAAAAAAAGAAGGTTCTTTCGATCAGTTTTAAATATCCATGGTTCATGGTTAAGCAGAGAAATATTTTTCTTTACGCTTTACTTCATACTCAGTGTGATAGATTTATTGTTCTACCCTGTCCCCAATTTTATAATAGTTCTAACTGGTTTGTTAACACTGCTTTCGATTGATTTGTTATATAAACCTTTGCAATGGAAGTGGAAATATCAATGGCACTCTGGTCAAGTAATATTAATCACTACTTCAATATTTCTCCTTCTCAATGGATTTCTAATTCCATTATTGATTGTGATGTTATTGCGTTTATTAATCAATTTTACCAATGGTTTTGATAATAAACAAAACCTGATATTAATAATAATGAGATATTCGGTTCTTGCACTTGTAATAACCTTTTTACTAATGGACTACCATCCACTGATTATAGTTGTACTTTTTTTGATAGGTGAAGTTATAGATAGATTCTTATTTTATAAGGAGTTAAATTTGATGAAAAACAATTAGTCACAAATCAACTTTGATAACAACATATTACCAAAATTTAGACTTGATTAATTAATAATTAGTTTTCTTCGCTCAATGCTATTGAGGTATTCTGTTTCAAGCACATATAAGCCAGGACTATACCCTGTTAAATCTATGGTATTGTTATTAAAAGGTACACTTACAACTAATTGTCCGTATGAATTATATATGTTAATTACATCAATTTCATAAGAAGAAGCTACAATGTGAATTATTCCGTTGGAAGGGTTTGGGTAAAAAATAAAGCTATGGTCTTCTGTTCTAACACCAGCTGAAACCATGCATGCTTCCTCAATTTCAAAGGAGGTATCACATCCATCAGCATTATTGTAAACTGCAATATCTCCATTGGGATCGGCAAGATAATTACAAACACTCATCACTTCACATGTGGAAAGAATTGGATTAAATGTAATGCTCAAATCACTAATTGTCATAAAATCAATACTGTCTATCCCCGACAAACTCGAGAGTGAATTATTTTCATTTATATCCAGTCTTCCACCAATCGACCTTAGTTGATCCAAACCATGTAGATTGGAAAGGTCATTACATTTGTTAATATTGAGATTAGCACCGATGGAGATCAAATTGTTAAGTCCATATAAACTATCCATAAAGTAGTTATGACTTAAATCTAAACTACCACCTATAGTTTCAAGATTATTCAAACCGTATAAACTGGAAAGCTCGGTATTCTGGTTAAGGGTTAAACTACCTTCTATTGTACTTAAACTTTCGAATCCAGTTAGGTTTTCTAGGTTTGTGTTAATACTAAGCGAAAGATTCTCACCAATTGAACTTAAGTTAGCAAAACCATCCAAATTTAATAAATTTTCATTATTATTTATAAATATACTACCCTCGATTGAATTAAGGCTTTCGAATCCCAATATACTAACCAAAGAGTCATTACCCGAAAAATTTAATGACCCATTTATATTAACAATTTCAGAAAATCCATTAATTGTAGTTAATGATTCGTTATTCGAAATAAATAGGAAATCTTCAACATTTGATAAACTATTAAAACCATCTATTTCCAATAATGATTCATTATTTTCAATGAAGATTTGATAAACAGATTCTAGTTTTCCAAAACCGTTTAAGTTTTCCAGCGAATTATTATTACCAATTGAACCGTAAAATCCGGATAATAATTCTAGATTATCAAAACCACTAATACTTATTAATGCTTGATTCTGACTTATGGAGAAATCCTGACTAATGTAAGTTATATTATTAAAACCACTTATATCCGATAAAGCGTTGTTATTAGTAACATAGAAAAAACCATAAATACCCGTTAGATTGTTAAAACCTGAGATCGAACTTAAACTTGGATTATTACCGATATCAATATCACCTGCTACATTACTAATATTACCTATGCCCGAAATACTTGTAAGTGCACTATTATAGTTGATATGAATTGATCCTGAGACTGAATCTAGATTTTGTAATGCATCCAAATTGGTAAGTGATTCATTTTGTTGTATATCAATATACCATGATATATATTGTAGGTTGTCCAAACCATCCAAAGTAATCAAATCATTGGCTCCCATAATACGTAAGTATCCATTAATTTGAATTAAAGAACTAAGTCCATTTAGGTTTGTTATGTTTTGTCCATTAATAACTACAAAATCATTTGTGTGCGTGCAATTTGGGTAGTCTATGGGAAAATTGTCGACTTCACTTTGTGTTTCAAGAATTATTCCCCATGCCGGACATTGTGAAAGTGTAGTATCTATAAATAAGAATAATATAGCTGAGATTAATAATAGTTGTTTCATAACTTTAGGTTAATTGGCGTTAATAGTTTGTAACTTCAAAGATAAGTAATAGTACCGTATAATAGGTAGCATTGATCACGGTTTATGCGACTATCATATTACATTGTCCAGAACATCAATTAGTTTTTCAACTTCTTCCATTGTGTTATAATGAACCATGCTCACACGTACAATTCCATCATTTGAGCTTAAACCTAGGTCATCAATTAGTCTGCGTGCATAAAAATCTCCCCATCTAATCCCAATATTATAAGGATCAACTAAAGGAGGAATTTCACTACTTTTTTTTCCTGCAATGGTAAAAGATATGGTGGGCACTCTGATTTCTTTTTCGGCAGAATTTTCACCTATTATCTTTACACCTTTTTTACCATCTAAAAAATCAATTAATGGTTTGGTAAGCTTTTCTTCATAATCAGCAAATAGTTCGAAAACTCTTGAATATCTTGTAAACAAAGTAGCAGAGGTATCCAAATAGTGATGATTATAAACCATATCCAAATAGTCCAGAACACCTTTGCAACCTACTGTTAATTCATAATTTACATTTCCGGGTTGTAGTTTATATGGGGTGTCTTTACTATCAATGAAAAAATGATTAATACCTGGAAGCTTATCCAATATCTCCTTTTTACCATAAAGCACAGAATAATGAGGCCCATAAACTTTGTACATACTAAATACATAAAAGTCAACGTCCCAAAGCTGAACATCGATTGCTCTGTGTGGTGCATATGCAACTCCGTCAACACATGAAAGTGCGCCCCGCTCGTGAATAAAGGTAGTTATGTCTTTTATTCGGTTAATGGTTCCGAGTATGTTGGAAGCATGAGTGAAAGCTACAAGTTTAGTCTTGTCAGTCATTAGTTTTTCAAGGTCATCCAGTTCAAGTTCCAGGTTATCCTTGTTAACTTCCCATAATTTTACATCAATACCATATTTTTCCATTTCTATCCATGGACCAAAGTTTGCTTCATGATCAGTATTTGTAACTATAACTTCATCGCCTGGTTTAAAGGTTTGAACCATGGATCTCGACAGGTTCTGAAGTAATGCGGTTGAAGATGATCCAAAAACAAGCTCGTTAACCGATTGGGCATTAATTGCTTCAGCCCATTTGTTTTGTGCATTAATTACTTTAGATTCTGCAAGTTGCGATATTTCATATGAGGCACCCAATTGGACATTGGTATTATTAAGATAGTCAACAATATGGTTGCCAACTTGTTTTACAGTTTGGCTTCCACCGGCGTTATCAAAAAAAATCCAATCCCCTGTCAAAGCGGGGAAATTACATCTTACAATATCAAGATCTAGTTTCATATAATTTTAATAAAAGTATTTAAAGATAGTTCATCATTGCAGAAAGTAGAATAATAATGATACCAAACAGAAATGATATCATTCCAAACATCATCTGTCTCTTTTTCAATGCAATTAGAGTAGGTGAGGGGCCATCTATGGCAAGCTTACCAACTTTTGGTGCTAGAATTTCAAAGTTATAAATAGCCATTAAAGCAAGCAAGCCAACAAAAACATGTTTTATAAAACCTATGGTTTCCCATGTAGTGTCAAAATTTATAATTCCTACATAATATTCGCTGGCTATCTTCATGGGTATACCAGTAATAAAAAGGAGCAATAGCGATGCATAAACAACAACTCGAACTCTTTTAAATAAAGCTTTCATAAATTGTCCGGTTGTGGCAGGATCGAGTACCTTGCCAACCGTAGGCATAACTACCAAAAAGTTAAAAAACATTCCACCGATCCATGCAATTGTTGCCATCAAGTGTATAAAATCAAAAGCAATTTGTAATATAGGATTGTCCATTTCTATATTCCATTTTTAAGATGGCCGAAATTACAAAAGATTCTTAAGAAAGTCTATCTTATTTGATCGTTGATCTAAACATTGAAGATGTTTTTCTACTGTTCATTTATGAACATATAATGACTCAAATATGATCGCTTATTACTACCAAATTTATACTTAAATATGTATCATCCACAACCTCAGACGTATAGTAAGTTTTGCACGCTTATTGATATTGTGATGGTATCAATAAAAACTGATAAAAACTAAAAACTAACGATCATGATAATTAATTATATAAAGTTGGGAGTAAGAAACCTGCTTGATCAAAAATCATATTCAATTATTAATATATTGGGCCTAACAATTGGCATTGCAGCATTTTTATTGATTTTTTTACATATACAATATGAATTAGGATTCAATAAACATATTACTCATTCTTCGCAACTATACAGATGTGTTGAGATTCAACAAGCTCCAGGAGTTGGGGAGCAGCATGTTGCAGTTACCATGGGTCCATTGGGGCCTGCGATGGAAAAAGATTTTCCTGAAATAGAGAAAGCTCTTAGGGTACTTTATTGGGGTGCACAACCATTGGATTATAATGGTAAGGTGTTTGATCAGGATTTTATTCTCTTTGCCGAACCATGTGTATTTGATTTGTTTGAAATAAAGCTTCTTCGTGGTGATACTTCAACCGCCCTGAAAGAAACTAACTCAATCGTAATCTCTGAAAAGGTTGCAAAAAAAATATTTGGTGGCATTGATGAATCGCTAGGGCAGATATTAAAAATTAGTGACAAACCATTTAGTGTAACTGCTGTAATGGAAAACCAGCCTAAACAAGCTAGTTTTAGAGTGGAGGTATTGGTACCATTTGAATATATGAACAACAAATATACCTGGCTAAATGGATGGGGTAATAATTCAATTGATACTTATGTACGCCTAAAGAAGAATACAGATGTTGATCAACTCACCTCAAAATTTCCTGATTTTATTAATAATTATACAGATAACGAAGAATCGGATTATCCATGGACCTTATACCTTCAACCGGTTGATGATATTCATCTAAGCTCTGGGCATATTAAATTTCAAGTTATGAATTACAAGCAAGGTGATATTACAATGGTATATGCCTTTATTATAATAGCAGTGTTAATAATTCTGCTTGCTTGCATTAACTTTATAAATATATCCATTGCACAATCTGTAAAGCGATCCAAAGAAGTTGGTATAAGAAAAGTTATGGGAGCTGAGCCAATAAACTTAGTATGGCAATTCTTGGGCGAATCAGCTATTTTAACATCAATTTCAATAATTGGTGCTTTGTTGCTAGTTTCCATCTTGTTGCCATTTTTTAACGATATACTATCAGTTGAACTGAAAATCGATTTTATTAAAAACTGGATTTTTAATTTTGGACTACTTGGAATACTTGTTTTTGTAAGTTTAATCTCAGGAATGTATCCTGCTTTTTATCTAAGCAGATTTAACCCATTGAAAGTTCTAAAGAGCGGTATTGATGTGAAGGGTAGTTCTTCAGGGTTGCTCACAAAAGCTTTGGTAATATTTCAGTTTGTAATATCAATTGGTATGATTTTCAGCATCACTGTTATTTATGACCAATTCAAATATGCATTGAATAGGGATATGGGAATAAACTATACAAATGTTCTTTCGGTAAATTTGTACACGAAGAATAATGCTGAGAATGTAGATTATCTAAAGAATAAGTTCCTTCAAAATCCTAGTATAGTAGATGTGTCATTTGTAAGTGATGTGAATGGTGTGGCTGGTTCTCAATCGCGAATTACTGTTGATGATACAACCGAGGCCAATATAAGTGTTAGATGGGGATTTGTTGATTATAATTTCTTTGATATGATGGATATTCCGATAATTGCTGGTAGAAATTTTAATAGAGAATTTGCATTAGATGATAGCTCATCTGTAATTGTGAATCGTGCAGCAATTGACTACCTTAATTGGGATGACCCCATAAATAAACAATTTGAACCATTTATGGATACTGTAACTAATATGCGTGTTATTGGTGTTGTTGAAGATTACAACTATTATTCCATTCATTCAGAAATTGAGCCTGCAATTTATATGATTAACCCCGAACGATCTCATACCCTGGCTGTAAAAATTAGCGGAAATAATCAAAAGGAAACAATTGCTTACATGGAGGACATATGGGAAAACCATTTTCCCGGACTTCCATTTGACTATTATATGGCTACTGATAGAATAAAAAGAGAATATAAAGATATTGAAAGTACTTTTAAAATATTTTCATTTTTTACTATACTATCCTTAATTATTTCATGTCTAGGTTTGTATGGCCTAACAGCGCTTATTGTGGAACGAAAAAATCGTGAAATTGGCATAAGAAAGGTATTTGGTGGGTCTGTTCCACAAATAATGAAACTATTGATTAGTAATTTCATATTACTTGTTATTATGGCTGGTATTATTGCTACTCCAATTGCGTGGTATTTAATGGATATGGCCCTCGATAGTTTTGCCTATCATATAACCATAACATGGATTTATGGAATTATGGCTATTGGCTTAGCAGCTATTATAGCGTCGGCTACGATTATTTATCATGCACTAAGAGCAGCAATGTCTAACCCTGTTGAAACTTTGAGATATGAATAATAATATTATTCACAATAAAAGACCTTAGTGTTACTTAGTGATATCCTTGTACCTTCGTGGTAAAAAAATAAGCTTAACCACAAAGGGCTCGAAGTGCAACTCAAAGTAGCACAAAGAGAACAATCTTAATTGCAAGTAAAAAACCTTAGTGTTACTTCGTGATATGTTTAGTGTACCTTCGTGGTAAAAAAAAAGCTTAACCACAAAGTGCTCGAAGTGCAACACAAAGTAGCACAAAGGGAATATTCAAAATATAAATTGAAAGGACTTAGTATTTCTTTGTGAAATGCTTAGTGTACCTTATTGGTAAAAAAAAGCTTAACCACAAAGGGCTCGAAGTGCAACACAAAGTAGCACAAAGTTAATATTACAAATATATATTGAAAGACCTAAGTGTTACTTCATAATATCCTTCGTATACCTTAGTGGTAAAAATTAGTACCACAAAGGAAAATTACTTTTGACATAGAAATATAATGATGTTTCCATCTTTATCCTTGTCAACAACAATTTTGCAGATCAATGTTACCAAAAAAATTAATTAAGATTTTTCCTGCCTCTTCAATTTTTTTTGGATCTAAACAGTAATTTGTCCGTACTCCGGAAACTGTTCCTATTATTAGGCCAACATCCTTTAACTCCTTGAGGTGTTGATTGACAGTAGTCCTACTCAATGGAAGCTTGTTTGATATATCACCTGTTATACAAGATTTTGTTTCTGCAAGAAATTGGATAATTTCAAGTCGTGCCGGATGAGAAAGGGCTTTAAATAACGATGCCTGATAGTTCAGGTCATCGTTAAATAATATCGTTTTTGCTTTAACCATGGTGTATTATTTATAAGCGTTTACTGTAATGCTAAAAATACCAATGTCATCCCTTTTAAATTGACGTAACTCATCTATAGTCATATAGTTTAGCATTATTGAATTTGGAATTTCAATTTCCTTTTCGGCATGGATTATAATATTTTTAAATCCTTTGTCTTTAATTATTTGAAGATAATCTTCTTTCCTAATAGCTCCCGATACACATCCAGCATACATCTCAGCATCGGATTTAATTTTTTCAGGTAGCTCACCTTCAATAACAACATCAGAAATACAAAAATGCCCACCATCAGCAAGAACTCTGTGAATTTCACCAAATGCCTTTTCCTTATCAGGAACCAGGTTCAGTACACAATTTGATACAACAACATCATACTGATCATCTTCCAAAGGCATATCCTCGATATCACCTTTTACAAACTTAACGTTACTGTATCCAAGTTTTTTGTTGTTAGCAATTGCTTTTGAAAGCATTTCATCTGTGAAATCCAAGCCTGTAACTCTGCCAGTATCACCCACCAGTGCTCTAGCTACAAAACAATCATTGCCTGCACCACTGCCTAAATCAAGTACACTATCACCTTTTTTTATTCCAGCATAGGCGGTTGGTAGTCCACAACCAAGACCAAGGTCAGCATCCTTTGAGTATCCATCTTCGGAGGTATAATCCTCAGCAAAAACTGCATAATCGATAGTTTCACAACAACCTGTACTTCCACAACAAGATGATTTATTTTGTTCTTTACTTTGAATTGCAATCATTGAATACTTCTCTTTTACAATTTCCTTTATATCCTTTTTCATGTTAAAGTTTTTTAATCATGACGCAAATATACGTTAATTATTTATATAAACGTATATATACGTTATTAGATTTCTAGTATAGAATGTTTCTAAATAACAAAAAAAATATATCTTTACACAACAAAAAGAAACACTTAAAACAAAAAATAATGACAACAGTTAACGTATACCTAACATACGATGGTAATTGCGAAGAGGCATTTACCTATTATAAATCAGTTTTTGGAGGCGAATATGACCACCTTGGTAGATTTAGCGATATGCCAGAAGATCCAAAATATCCTATTTCAAAAGAGGATAAAGAAAAAATAATGCACGTGTCATTACCCATCAGCAAAGAAACCTATCTTATGGGTAGCGATGTGGGAGGCGGTTGGTCGGCTGATTATAAGGAAGGAAATAATTTCTCTATTTCGATTAATGCCGATAGTAAAGATGAAGCTGATAGACTATTCGCAGCTCTTTCCGATGGAGGGAAGGTAATTATGCCCATGGGCACAACATTCTGGGGTTCGTATTTTGGGAACTTTGTTGATAAATTCGGAATTCAGTGGATGATAAGTCATTATGTAACTGATAATAAAGTATTGTAAATATAGAACTTATATTAGGTCTAGTCTTAACTATACCACTCACATAATATTATAGAATATAGTTTCTCAAAACACAAAATCTTTCATAGTCCCCAAAAACTAATAGAATGGTACCTCACTTTCCGATACAAAACTTGCCAAATATATTCCCCAGCAAGTCATCAGTAGTAATCTCGCCAGTTATGGTGCCAAGTTCATGAAGAGCCTGTCTTATATCAATTGCAATTAAATCTGTAGTAATGTCGTTATTAAAACCTTCCTCAACTTGCTCGATTGCTTCATTCGCATTAACCAAAGCTTGATAATGTCTCGAATTACTTACGATAACATCGTTCGAAATATTGAACTTCTTAACAGTATTAACCAATGCATCAGTTAGTAATTGTATATTTTCCTTCCTTTTAGCCGACACGAATACAGTATCCAATTCTAGTATTTCCTTAATGTGGGAGGGGAGTTTGCCTAGCTGATCAATCTTATTGCCAACAAAAATAAAATGCTTCGTCTCATCCTGAATGTATTGCTTAAATTCTTCCAATACCTCTTTAACCTTTGAGTTACTGATGTTTCCAATGTCACAAACATAAAGTACTATTGTTGCTTGCTTAATCTTCTCATAGGTTCTCTCAATTCCAATATTTTCAACAAAATCATCCGACTCTCTCAATCCCGCTGTGTCAATAAATCTAAACTTATAACCCTCTATTATAAAAGTATCCTCAATCGCATCACGAGTAGTACCAGGTATATGACTTACAATCGCTTTCTCCTCGTTTAATAAAGCATTCAGTAAAGTTGATTTTCCAACATTTGGTTTCCCTATTATGGCAACTGGAATCCCCTGTTTCATTACATTACCCAAGCTAAATGAGCTTATCAAACTTGATAGCTCCGTTTTTAGGTCACTTATCAGATTGAAAAACTGTTCTCGATCGGCAAACTCAACATCTTCTTCGCTAAAATCTAACTCCAGTTCAATCAGGGAAGCAAAGTCAATAAGCTTACTCCTGAGGTAATTAATTTTATCGCTTATGCCACCACGCATCTGCTTCATAGCCATCGAATGTGCGCTTGCCGATTGTGATGCAATTAAATCGGCAACAGCCTCAGCCTGACTTAAGTCCATTCTTCCATTAAAAAATGCTCTTAGAGTAAACTCTCCAGGTTCGGCAATTCTAGCCCCATCAGCCAAAAGTATTTCAATAATTCTTTGTTGAATAAATTCAGAGCCATGACACGAAATCTCAATTACATCTTCGCTTGTATATGAACTGGGCCCCTTAAAGTAACTTATTAATACTTCATCAATTATAGTTTCATCCGACACAAAGTTCCCAAAATATAACTTGTGACTTTCAATATTCTCAACCGTCATATTTTTGTTAACCGGATGAAAATGTTTCAAACAAAAGAGTAAACTATTTGGCCCCGATAATCTAATAACCGAAATAGCTCCCGAACCTGCCGGTGTTGCAATGGCAATTATTGTATCATCGTTGTAACCTGTTGATTTATTGAGCATAACTTCACAATTTATAAACTTTGCTAAATAACAAAAATAGTATTTTATTTTTTTTAGTTGTTTAAAAACATATTACATTTGCCAATCAATTGGATTAACACTAATATTAATTTCTATGAGCGTACTAGTTAACAAAGATTCTAAAATAATTGTACAAGGATTTACAGGTAGTGAAGGAACCTTTCACGCCGGACAAATGATTGATTATGGAACAAATGTAGTAGGAGGCGTAACACCTGGTAAAGGAGGACAATCTCATCTTAATAAACCTGTTTTTAATACAGTTAAGGAAGCCGTAAGCGAAACAGGAGCAAATGTTAGTTTAATTTTTGTACCACCTGCTTTTGCAGGCGATGCAATTATGGAAGCTGCCGAAGCTGGCATTAAGGTTATTGTTTGTATTACCGAAGGAATTCCTACCAACGACATGGTTCAGGTAAAAGAATATCTAGCTGATAAAGATTCACGATTGATCGGACCTAACTGTCCGGGAGTAATTACACCAGGCGAAGCAAAAGTGGGTATTATGCCCGGCTTTATACATAAAAAAGGTGTAGTGGGAATTGTGTCACGATCCGGAACTTTAACATATGAAGCAGTTGATCAGTTAACGAAAGTTGGTTTGGGCCAAACTACAGCTATAGGAATAGGTGGCGATCCAATTATAGGAACCACAACCAAGGAAGCTGTCGAATTATTCATGAACGATCCAGAAACTAAGGGAATTGTTATGATAGGTGAAATTGGTGGTAATATGGAAGCCAATGCAGCACTTTGGGTAAAAGAACATGGTACAAAACCGGTTGTAGGATTTATCGCTGGTGCAACAGCACCTCCGGGACGGACCATGGGGCATGCTGGTGCAATTATTGGTGGAAAAGCCGATACTGCCCAAGCAAAGAAAGAGATTCTAACCGATTGCGGAATTCATGTTGTTAATTCCCCGGCTGATATTGGAAAAAAGATGGCTGAATTGTTGAAATAGTCACACACAAAATATACAATTAATAAAAGGGAGTATTTTTTACTTCCTTTTTTTTATGGGCGGTTATTCCTGCCTACATAAAAATTACGGCAGGCATACCGGGCTTTTTATTTAAGTTGTTTCATCCCATATGTATTTATGTAAGTAGTGCGGGTGCTTCGTTCCTCAGCATCCACCAACTAACATAAATAACATCGGTATTTCAACAAGCTACCATTTCAAACCCTACCGCAAAAAATTATTCCATCATCTCAGGTCGTCTTTCTTCGGTTCGCTTAACCGATTGTTCATATTTCCATTCTTCAATCTTATGCTGATTACCCGAAAGCAATATATCGGGTACTTTCCAGCCTTGAAATTCCCTGGGTTTCGTATAAACCGGAGGGGCAACCATATTGTTTTGAAATGAGTCGCTCAAGGCACTAACCTCATTTCCAATAACACCGGGTATTAGTCTAACAAGTCCATCCGTAATAACGGCTGCTGCCAACTCACCACCCGAGAGTACATAGTTACCAATCGAAATCTCTTTGGTGATAATATGTTCCCTAATTCTTTCATCAATACCCTTGTAATGACCACAAAGAATAATTACATTATTTAATAGCGACAATGAGTTTGCCATGGGCTGATTGAATAGTTCACCATCGGGACTAGTGTAAATTATCTGATCATAATCACGCTCCTTTTGCAGTTCTTCAATGCAAGCTACAATGGGTTCAATCATCATTACCATTCCTGCACCTCCCGAAAAAGCATAATCATCAACTTTTTTATGTTTATCCTTTGTATAATCACGCAACTGATGTAGGTTTATTTCTACTAGTTTTTTTTCCTTCGCTCGCTTTACAATCGAATGATCAAAAGGACCTTCAAACATCTCAGGAAATATGGTAATAATATCTATGCGCATTTATTAGGTTTTTAGTAATTAGTCTTTGGTCTTTGGTCTTTGGTCGTTAGTTTTTGATATGGTCATCACCAAAGACTAAAGACCAAAGACCAAAGACCAAAGACCAAAGACAAAAAAAACAGACCAATAAGCGGGATTCTGTAAACCAATTAATTGGCCTTCCATCATTTATCTACATTACATGTCGCCATGCAACTTTAGCAATCTACCCTCCGGCATCAGGCGAGCAGCCCTTATTCTGTTTTCACAGAAATTGCCGGTATATTTGATCTTGCAGCCCCTAAGGTTTACCCCTCTGCAATGTTACCATTACACAGTGTGAGCTCTTACCTCACATTTTCACCTTTTCCCCTGCCAAAGACAAGGGTAGTTATTTTCTGTGGCACTTGCTGTATCCGTTTAAAACGAACCCTTCCCGCTAGGAAGTAAGGTGCTCTGTGCTGTCCCGACTTTCCTCCCCGAATAATACGAAGCGATGGAATAGTCTGTTAATTTCGTAGCAAAACTACAAATAATAGATTAGTATAATTAATATTGAAAATCATTTCTCAATAGAATTAAATTAATTGCATAAGACTTGAACATAAAAATATATAT
>JAERTF010000133.1 GCA_016845105.1 Bacteroidota bacterium
CCTCTTATCTCTTCAATGTTTATAGCACTTTTATTCCTCCCATTAATGAGATGGCTTAATAAATATAGTATACCTAAACCCATAAGCATAATTATGATAATTGGAATTATGATAGGTATTTTTTCTTTTGGAGGAAAGTTAATTCAGTTGTCAACCAAGGAAATAATTTCTGCGGATAGTTCCTTTTTCGAAAAGGCTGAAATAAAACTATTAACTTTGATTGAATCCATCGAGAGCTTTTTGGGTATTGAGAGAGTAAAAGGCGAAAATGTATTAATTCATTATTTTCAAGACAATAACTTTTTTGAGAATTTTGGCTCTACAATTGACTTTGTTGGTGATACACTTTCAATGACTTTAATGACAGCGTTTTTTGTGATTTTACTACTTTCAGAGTCAATAAATTTTCAGAAACTATTGAATACAACAATTTTTAAGCTGAAATATTCATCAGTTAGAACATTTATAAAAATTGAAAAAGACATAATTAAATTTGTCTGGGTTAAATTTTTAATAAGTCTGTTTACCGGAATAGGATTTAGTTTAGCTTGTCTGTTTTTCGATATAAGCTTCCCAATTTTTTGGGGATTGTTTGCCTTTTTGATCAATTTTGTTCAGATGATAGGTTCGGTTATTTCGGTGGTGTTGTTATCTTTATTTGCATTTGTTGAGATTGAACCAACAGGTACTTTGTTATTCTTCATATTAACAATAACACTTGTACAGGTAACAATGGGAGGAGTTCTTGAGCCAATTTTTATGGGTAAAACATTCTCAATTAACGTTATTACTGTAATTATTATGTTAATGCTTTGGGGATATATTTGGGGGATACCAGGATTAATCATGTCAATACCTATTACGGTATTTGTTAAAATAATTTTCGAACAATTTCCTCAAACGAAGATTATATCAAGTTTAATGGCAGGCCCCGAATCAAATGTTAAGGAATTTTGGAGAAAGAAGCAAAAATAGGATTGCATAATTAATTCTTATCTGAGAATAATGTTGTAATCTCATTTGAACCTGATTGTATAATACTATTGCAAACTAATCATAATTAAGCCTAAATTTGTAAAAATTAATTAAGTGATAAACCCCAATACAATACAAACCATTTTTGAAACTGCCCGCGTTGAGGAGGTTGTTGGTGATTTTGTTACACTAAAAAAACGGGGTGCTAACTATCTTGGATTGTGTCCTTTTCACAATGAAAAAACGCCTTCTTTTAGTGTTAGTCCTTCAAAAGGCATATACAAGTGCTTTGGGTGTGGTAAAGCCGGAAACGTTGTTGGGTTTGTAATGGAACACGAGCATTATTCCTATCCTGAGTCACTACGATATCTTGCCAAAAGATATAATATTGAAATTGAGGAAGAGGAAGTCACTCCTGAAATTCAGCAACAGCTCGATGAAAAAGAGAGCATGCTGGCATTAAATACGTTTATCACAAAATATTTTTCAAAAAATTTATTTGAGAAAAGTGAGGGAAAGGCTATAGGATTGACCTATTTGAAAGAAAGAGATTTTCGTGAGTCAGTAATTGAAAAGTTTGAACTTGGGTATTCGATTGATCAATGGGAAGATTATTCAAAGCATGCATTATCCAATGGCTATAAAAAGGATGTTCTAGTTGGAACAGGATTGAGTATTGATAAAGATGATAGGTTACTTGATCGTTTTCGAGGTAGGGTAATATTTCCAATTCACAACCTCACAGGCAGAGTAATTGGCTTTGGAGGACGGATACTATCTTCCGAAAAGTCCAAAGCAAAATACCTGAATTCACCAGAATCTGACATATATAATAAAAGCAAAGTATTATATGGAATTTACTTTGCCCGCAATGCCATTGTAAAAAATGATAAATGTTATTTAGTTGAAGGATATACTGATGTAATTTCTCTTCATCAAACAGGAATTGAGAATGTTGTTTCATCTTCTGGAACATCGCTTACGGTTGACCAAATAAAACTTATAAGCCGTTACACTCCTAATATTACAATGCTTTATGATGGTGATCCTGCTGGTATAAAAGCTTCATTTCGGGGAATTGATTTAATATTGGAGCAGGGAATGAATGTGAAAATTGTTCTTTTTCCCGAAGGCGAAGACCCTGATTCATATGCACGAAATCATACAACCAGTGAAACTGAAAGTTTTATTAATAATACAGCTGTTGATTTTATAGTCTTCAAAACAGGGCTGTTAATGAAGGAAACGGAGGGAGATCCTACAGCCAGAGCTTCATTAATACGTGATATTGTAAAAACAATTTCCATCATTCCTGATGGAATCGTAAGATCCGAATACATTAAAGAGTGTAGCATCTTGCTGGAAACCAGAGAGCAAATTCTAATGAATGCTCTTAATAATATTCTGCGCCAAAAATATAGTAAGAATAGAAATATACCTCGTGATGTTATTCCTCGTGAGGAAGTACTGGATGCTAGTAAGAAACAGGTTGAGGTAAATCCTTTGGATATAAGTTATTTGGAAAATGATTTGGCTCGTTTACTATTGCTATTCGGTGAATTGATTGTTAAGATAAAGACCGAGGACAACGAAGAACATAGTTTATCAATTTCTGAATTTATAATAAGTGATTTGGATAATGATAGTTTAAGCTTTGAAAACAATATTTATCAACAGATTGTTGAGGAAATAAAAAAAGCCAAGCAAGATGATGTGGTTTTAACCGTATCACATTTCACTAATCACTCTAACCCAGCTATATCTTCATCTGCAATAGAGCTAATTACAACTCAATATGAGTTAAGTGATAACTGGGAAAAAAATAAGATCTTTGTAAAAAAGGAGGAAGATGATTTGTTCAACCTTGCATTATCAACACTTATGTCATTTAAATCAAGGTTAATCAGCAAAAAGCTTAATAATATATCCGAACAGCTAAAAGAAGCAAATGATGGAGCAGAAATATATTTACTTCAGCAAGAGTTCTTCGAATTAAAAAAACTTGCAAATCTTATCGATAGTGAGTTAAACAGACCTTTCAATTATTAAAACAGGATGATACTACTACTATTATATTTATTTCTTGCATTAGTAATATCATTTCTTTGTTCAATAATGGAGGCTGTTCTACTTTCAACTCCACAACCATTTATTATGGTAGAAATGGATAAAGGGAAAAAGTGGGCTGGTTTATTTATTGATTTTAAAACCAATATCGATAAACCATTATCAGCTATATTATCTTTAAATACTGTAGCTCATACAGTTGGCGCTGCTGGTGTTGGTGCTCAAGCGATAGTTGTATTTGGAGAAGCATCATTCGGGATAGTTTCTGCTATATTAACCATCTTGATTTTAATTATAACTGAAATTATTCCGAAAACGTTGGGGGCTAGGTATTGGAGGAAGCTTGCCAAAATTACTACATATCTTATAAAAAGCACAATAATTATTGCCTATCCGTTGGTTGTGGTATCTTCTTCAGTAACCAAGTTGTTTTCGAGTGAGGGGAAGGAACAAACAACAAGCCGAGAAGAGATTGCTGCCCTAACCAGTATTGGTACTGATGAAGGATTATTTACGAAAAAGGAAGATCTAATTCTACAAAATGTTCTCAGATTAAAAGACATTAAAGTTAGGGAGATAATGACGCCAAGAGTTGTTGTTGCTGTTGCTGATGAGAACATGTCTGTAAAAGAGTTTATGGAGAACAAGAACTTTCTTATGTTTTCAAGAATACCAATATATTCTGGCAATGACGAAAATATTGTAGGATACGTATTACGCGAGAAAGTTCTGGAGAATTTAGCTAGGGATCGAGATAATCTTAAATTAAAGGATATAAATCGAAATATTATTATTGCACCAAACACTACGGCATTGTTTTCCTTATGGGAGGAGTTACTTGAGAAAAAAGAACATATAGCTCTTATTGTAGATGAGTATGGAGGATTGGACGGAATTGTTACAATGGAAGATGTAATCGAAACACTTCTAGGACTTGAAATTGTTGATGAAAAAGACACCATTACCGATATGCAAGAATTTGCCAAAGAAAGGTGGAAAGCAAGGCAGGCAAAATATGACTTCTTAGACAATTTGAATAAAACCACTAATGACTGATCATAAGTGTCTTATCCTTTACCAAGAGGTAGGTAGTATGCAAATGTAACATTTAGATTCCTATTGTAAAAACGTTTATAATCATCAGATAGGTATTCTAAGTTTTCAGTTTTATAAAAGTCAATAAACCCATGCCCAAATCGTAGATCCAAACCTAATTTACCGGAACCAACTTGCTTAAGAATTCCCATGCCAATGTACATACCCAAATCCATTTGGTTGTGATAACTAGGGTCATGGGGTTGACCTTTTTCCCCGTTTTCCTTTGTAAATTCCTCGAAGGTTATTTTCCCAGTAGTTTTTGAGTGGTAATTTGAATGATAACCAGGATCATACATATACTTCCCATTTATTGCATAACCAAAATATGGTCCAATACTGAAGAAGTATTTGTATTTATTTCCAAATGTAAACTTTACTAAAACAGGGATCTCTAAATAATTCTACGTCACTGTGTACTTGCCTGGTTGAAAATTGGAAGTACTACCTTGATAAAATGGGAAAACATTGGCTGTCTTTCAGCCTTTTTGAGTATATAAAAATTCGGGTTGAATGCTTATCAAATCGGAAATCTGATAGTTAACAGCAATACCTCCTGTAATTCCTAATACTAATGAATTAAAACCCCAAGATTCAGAGGATATTCCAGAATGTAATCCTGTACCATCAGAAAAACTCATCCCAATTGAAGGTGCAACAGAAAATTGCGACTTAACCGTTAGTCCAAAAAGTAATATTGCTATTAAACAAAGAGATTTATTGATTGGAGCAAATTATTTGATTTTCATATGCAAAAATAGGCTTTATAAAGATTGTATTAAACATTCAATTAATAATTCAAAAATGATTTTCAATTTTCCGGCACTATCTATAATATAGATAATTAACGTGTTAAATTGGGAGAGGAAAGAAGAAAAATAATAAACGCAGAAATAAATATAGTGCAGGATATCCCATATATCCCTGAAATTTAGTTTTTTTGCAACTTAATTTAAAATTAAGTCAAGTGAAAAGAACTGAGATTAGTTCATTGCTACAATCAAGGGATTTTGGCAGTGAAGTTATTGTACAAGGATGGGTACGTACCAAACGTGGAAGTAAAAATGTAGCCTTTATAGCTCTAAATGATGGATCAACAATTAATAATGTTCAAGTTGTTGTTGATGTAGATGATATTACTTCTAGTATTCTTGAGAAGGTTCACACAGGTGCGGCTTTGACAATTGTGGGTGAACTTGTTGAATCGTCAGGTAGTGGACAAAATGTTGAGGTTCATGCCAAAACCATTGAAATATTAGGAATGTCAAATCCTGATGAATATCCTCTTCAGCCAAAGAAACATTCACTTGAATTTTTACGTGAGAAGGCACATCTTCGATATCGCACCAATACTTTTGCTGCCATTGCACGAATTAGGCATAATATGATTTTTGCCATTCATAAGTTTTTCCACGATAGGGGATTTTATAATATTCATTCACCGATTTTAACTGGGTCTGATGCAGAAGGAGCTGGAGAAATGTTTCAGGTTACTACTCTTGAGTTGGAAAATATTCCAAAAAATAATGATGGTAAGGTTGATTTTAGCAAAGATTTCTTTGGTAAAGCAGCTAATCTAACTGTTAGTGGTCAGTTGGAAGCTGAGCTTGCTGCATTGGCTTTATCAAAAGTATATACATTTGGTCCAACATTTCGTGCTGAAAATTCCAATACTGCACGTCATTTGGCCGAATTTTGGATGATTGAACCTGAATTTGCTTTTGGTGATATAGTTGATGATATGGATTTGGCAGAGGACATGTTAAAATATGTTATCGGCTACGCATTAGATCATTGCATGGAGGATTTAGCATTCCTGAGTAATCGGTTAACAAATGAGGAGAAAAATAAAAAAGCAGATGAGCGTTCGATGGAATTAATTGAGAAGCTAAAATTTGTTCTTGATCAGCCATTTGAAAGGTTAACATATACTGAAGCAATTGAGATTCTTAAAAATTCGAAACCTAATAAGAAAAAGAAATTCCAATTTGTAATTGATGGATGGGGTGCCGATCTGCAATCAGAACACGAAAGATATTTGGTTGAAAAACATTTTAAGAAACCAGTAATTCTTACTGATTATCCTGCATCAATTAAAGCTTTTTATATGAAGCAAAACGATGACGGAAAAACAGTAAGAGCAATGGATATTCTTTTCCCTCAAATTGGTGAAATAATTGGCGGTTCACAACGTGAAGAAGATTATGAAAAACTATCGAGACGAATGGTTGAAATGGATATTCCTGAAGAATCTATGTGGTGGTATTTGGAAACCCGAAAGTTTGGTACTGTTCCGCATGCTGGTTTTGGATTAGGTTTCGAGCGTCTTATTCTATTTATTACTGGAATGGGCAACATCCGCGATGTAATTCCCTTTCCCCGAACACCAATGAATTTGGAATTTTAGCATTTGATTTTTTGTTTTTACTGTCTTTGTATTTAATAATCAAACTGTACTACATTTTGATTATAATTTTGGGTAGTTGATAAATCTTTTAAAATTTTATATCCAAAATTGTGCCATAATAAAAATGTTCTTACATTTGTGTTGGTTGAAATCTTAATTAATATACATGCTAAACCAACGTTTACAGCAAAAATTACTTCAGAAATTATCTCCTCAGCAAATATTGCTG
The DNA here is from genome assembly GCA_016845105.1 of Bacteroidota bacterium. Lineage (GTDB taxonomy): Bacteria > Bacteroidota > Bacteroidia > Bacteroidales > F082. The sequence goes on from JAERTF010000133.1 coordinate 6,774, forward strand.
ATGAAATTGCTGCAAATACCAACTGTTGGTTTAGAGCAACGAATTAAGCAGGAAATTGAAGATAACCCTGCCCTGGAAGTCGACTCAACTGACAATATTGGTGATGATAATTATGACGAAAAAACTGATAGCGGAGATAAGGATGATTCTGTAGATACTGAGCTTGATGACTTTAAATCGAAAGATGACGAGTTTGATTTTAATGATTATGTAAACGAAGATGATGTTCCATCATATAAGTTAAAAACCAATAATTACAGTTCGGATGAGGAACGAAGAGAGGTTCCATTTGTCTCTGGTACCAGTTTTCATGAAAATTTGCAACAACAACTGAGGTTGCGACACCTTAATGAAATGGATACCAAGATTGGAAACTACATTATTGGAAACATTGATGATTCGGGTTATTTGCAACGTTCTGTAGATGCAATTGTTGATGATTTGGCATTTACACAAAATGTTATTGCTGCCAAAGAAGATGTAGACAGAGTGCTTGCAATAATTCAACAGTTCGACCCTTCTGGAGTAGGGGCTACTGACCTAAAAGACTGCTTGTTGATACAAATTAATCGTAAAATTCAAGAAGCACCTTCAGAAAAACTTGATCTTGCAAAACGGATTATTAGTAGATATTTCAATGATTTCACAAAAAAGCATTATCAAAAGATAATGAAACGAGTTGAGATTACGGAGGATCAACTAAAAGAAGCATTGGATGAAATTCTTCATTTAAATCCAAAACCCGGTAATTCGTTAAGTGAAACCACAAAAGATAATCATTATATAATTCCTGACTTTACTATAACAAATAATGGAGATGAGCTTGAATTATCATTAAATTCATGGAATAGCACTGATTTAAAGGTTAGCAGTACGTTTTCAGATATGATGAATACTGTTGGTAAGCAAAAGAAGAGTAAGAAACAACGCGAAGCATATTCGTTTATCAAACAAAAAGTGGACTCGGCAAAGTGGTTTATTGATGCAATTCAACAGCGTCAAAATACCCTGTATTCAACAATGAAGGCGATTATGGAATATCAATATGAATATTTGCTAACCGGGGATGACACTAAGCTTAAGCCGATGATTCTTAAAGATATAGCAGAAAAAGTGAATCTCGATATTTCCACCATTTCACGAGTTGCAAATAGTAAATATGTACAAACACCCTTTGGAACATTATTAATAAAGAGTTTCTTTAGCGAATCGATGCAAAAGGATGATGGTGAAACTGTATCAACACGCGAAATTAAAACGATTTTGAGGGAAATTATCGATGCTGAGAATAAGGAAAAACCTTATACAGATGAGTATCTTACAACCCAGCTAAAGGAAAAGGGCTATCCAATTGCGCGCCGTACTGTTGCAAAATATCGCGAACAATTAAAAATTCCTGTTGCAAGATTGAGGAAAGAGTTATAAGCTTGAGGCATATTAAATTCCTTTTTTTCTCATTTTTTATCTATTAAATAGCATAAAACAAATAATAAAAATCAAATGAGCTCTTTAGTTGCTAAAATTATCTCATCAATTTTCCACCCTTTATTGGTTCCCACATATGCATTGTTGTTACTAATGAATTTACAAACCTATTCCATACTAGCTATACCGATTAACTATCGCTATATAGTAATTGCATTTGTTTTTTTATCAACATTTATCCTTCCATCAATAATAGTATTTCTATTATTAAAAATGGGCAAAATAGCAACACTTGAAATGCAAACACAAAGGGAGAGGGTGATTCCAATGCTAATAATTGCCATATTATTTTATGGCACTTATCAATTATTAAAGCAAACATCATTAACGAGCCTAATTACTTTTTTTATGATGGGATCAACTTTATTGGTTCTTGTAGCATTACTTCTTAATTACATAACAAAAATTAGTTTGCATATGATTGCATGGGGTGGTTTCTTGGGAATGATACTGGGTTTTGCCATCCGATTTAATTATAATTTAATTTATCTTGTGGTTGTATTGATATTATTGATTGGTATTATAGCTACCTCACGTTTAAGACTAAATGCACATAGTCCATTTCAAATATACCTGGGTTTACTAATTGGTACACTTGGAATGGCATCAATGTTTTTTTTAGTTTGAATTAAGCTATTATAATTGAAGAATGAAATACTTCTAATTATTGTTTCAGTAAATACAAGTATCACCAATATGATATAGTTATTGTACTTTGTACAAGTTAAATTTTATCTATGCACATTTTTTAAAAAACTGTATCCCATGTAGTTAGGGGATAGGGTAAATTTTATCACTATTCCTATTACCTGTTTCATTAAGATACCAATTTGGAGATAATGATCCTCCGGATTCGGCCCATTCTACAAATTTAAGATAGGCAGTTTCAATGGAGTTTGATTCTGAAGGATAATCGAAATTTACTGGTAAATGAATTGCCCATGGCAAATTGTTTGATGTTTGGTAGTACTTAGATGTAGTTGGATTACTATCATCATTACCTGTTCCAAACTTATCTGTATCTGCCAAATCAGTATTCGTTTTCCCCGATAAATGAACCTCATAACCTCTGAGTTGGTTTGCAACTAAAAATGGGTTATATGGGGCTGTTCCCAAGGCTGGGATATCAAAACTTCCATTAAAAGCTATTGTAATGTCAATATCTACAGGACTATAATAAGTATGTGATGGAACGGTATTTATAAACCCCGTTAAATCAAATAAAGTGTGTGCATCTTCAAAAACAGGAACGACTGCATTTGTTTGTCCGGATTCTGTTCCGTTATCACTTAAAGAAAATACAGATCCATTAATAACCTGTCCGCTAACTGAAGTAATTGTTGATGGGCTTACAGGGTACTCAACTGCAAATCCATTTAAAAATCCGGCACCTGTTGCTTTTACTATGTATTTACTGGCAATTTCTACTACCTTATTCGAAGCATTAGTAATAACATTATAATTGTAGTCAATTACTAAATCATTAAAGTCATAATCTCCTTTTACAGGCCATAAATCCTCATAAGCTAGTGTTGCATATACTCCTTGTCCTGGGCTATAGTTATTGTAAGCTTTATTAGGATCATCTGGGTAATCATCTGTAGAGTTTGGAACACCATCATTGTCAGAATCATCCATTGTTTGTCCTTGCTGAATAATTGGAAAACTAGTTACATCTGATACTACTCCAACTTTACCTATACAAATAAATTCAGGGCCATTGGATGAGAAATATCCTACCTGATATTCTGGTGCTATTAGCATTCCAGTTACGTTTTGAAGAATTTGTTGGATTTGTGCTGTAGTTGCATTGGTTCCAGGAGTAGTATTGCCCCCATTACCAGTTGTCCAGGTCGACATATTTCCAATTCTCCATCCACTTCCACTATTCTCGGTTTCATCCAGTTTGCAATATATAGTTTGCCAACCAGCATTTACTTCGTGTTGAAATGTTGCAGCCAAGTCAATGGCAAGAACATTGGTGCCGTCAGTAATTCTTATGTCAGCAATATTATTTGCTGTTGGTCGGGCCTGAACTGTGTTACCTAGGTAATAGTGATAAGCAATATATTGCCCATACATATCTCCTGAAAATTTGGATGGTGCAATGTAAGATCTAACTCCGCCTCTTGTATCAAAACCCCAGATAAATTTGTCATTTGAACCCATGGGGCCATTTGGAATTGGTGTATTTGATTCATCAGATGTATAAATAGAATTATCTCTGTAAGGTTGCCACCCATCTAGGCCATCTTCGAAATCACTAACTATATCTGTAAAAATTGTTGCCTCTCTCGAAGTTGAGTAAAATGGTGCTTTACCTGTGAAATTAAATTGATGGTTGAATTCATTACCTTCAATGGCAACCATACCTAAACTTACTCCTGTTATATTTGATGAGATATATAGACTATCACTTATTTTCGAAAATGAAACAACTGTTTCAAAAGTACCGCTGTTATCAACTCCACCGCTAGCCAATTGAACTCCATCCATATCAGGGTCACCTGAGAAAATAAAAAATTTAGTTCTTTCAAATTTGGAACTGCCATCGCTAATTATTTGCAAGCGGATAGTGAGATCAGTGGTAGTTTCGTATGTAAAACCATCTGGGACAATGATCTCTTGCAATCCTCCTCCATTGTCAGGAGTGGGTTCAACCGGTTTATTACATGATATAATGGTAAGTAATACAAGTGTTAGTATGCTTAGACTAAGTGTAGTTAAATTCTTCATAGTTCATTATTTTGTAATATTTTATATATCAAAATCTAAACCAAAAGTACTTAAATAATTTAAACGGTTTTATATGAGGTTGTTATGGTGTTGTAAGTCTGTTTGGATATTCCAATAATGGGAATAGTTTGGTGTTTTGAGAATAAAGTATGGATGCTACTGTGATTAGCTATTACCGCTAAATTCAAGTAAATAGGCTTTTATGAATTCATCTAATTCTCCGTCCATTACATTTTGAACATTGGATGTTTCATAATTTGTACGAACATCTTTAACCAATTTATATGGATGCATAACATAGGATCTTATTTGAGAACCCCATTCAATCTTCTTCTTACTTCCTTCAATTTGATCTATGGCTTCTTGTTTTTTTCGCAGCTCAATTTCATACAACTGAGATTTCAACATCTGCAAAGCCTTTTCTCTATTTTGCAATTGAGATCTTGTTTCCTGACATTCAATTACTAATCCGGACGGATTATGATGTAGCCTAACAGCTGTTTCAACCTTATTAACATTTTGACCACCCGGACCACCTGATCTAAATGTATCCCAGCTAATATCTGCTGGATTAACCACAATATCAATGGTATCGTCAACAACAGGATAGGCATAAACTGAGGCAAAAGAGGTGTGTCGGCGATTTGCAGAATCAAATGGTGACAGTCGCACTAACCTATGAACTCCATTTTCCCCCTTCAAATATCCAAATGCAAACTCTCCGGTAAACTGCAGGGTCACAGTTTTTATTCCAGCTCCATCGCCGGCTTGGTAATCAAGCTCCTTAACCTTGAAGTTATTTCTTTCACCGTATCGGATATACATGCGCATTAGCATCTCGGCCCAATCCTGACTCTCGGTACCACCAGCTCCAGGATTTATTTTGAGAATAGCATCAAATGAGTCTTCTTTATTGCTTAGCATTTGCAAAAATTCAAGATCAGCTATGATTTTATCAGTGGTTATAAATTGATCATCCAACTCTTCACGAGAGGCTTCATCCAATTCAAAAAATTCTTCAATTGTAATTAAATCATTTATTGATTCTTCAGCATCTTTAAATGCCAGTACCCAGCGTTTTTTTTCTTTTATCCTTTTTAGATGAGCTTCTGCTGCTTTCGGATCATTCCAAAATGTTGGTGATTGTGTTTGTTCTTCTTCTTCTTCAATCTCCATTTTCTTTCGATCGAAGTCAAAGGTACCCCCTTAGGGCATCTAGCCTTTCCTTTAATACTCTTCTGCCTTCTGTTGTAAACATAAGTGGGGTGTTGTTACAATAAAAAAACTATGATTATTCACTTTAGCTCTCGAGATTACAATTCTCCTTTAATTATTTTCCAGGATAATTCGGGTTGAAATCCTTTTTGCTGAGCATACTTTACGAGCTTATTATTTTTTCTAAATTCATTTTCGTCAACTATTTTCTTTGATGATAGTACTGACTTTAAAATATTGAGGTATTCATCTTGATCCAATGAATTAAGAGCAATTTGAATGGTAAGTTCAGGCACCTTTTTTTTCATAAGAGCATAGGAAATCTTATTTCTTCCCCAATTATTATTTCTCATCTTTCCAGTTGCAAATGCAAGTGCAAACCTATCTTCATTAATGAAGTCTTCTTTCTTTAATTGTAGTATAATTTCACTTACGATTTTTTCACTTACATTCCAGCTTGTTAGTTTTACCTTTACATCAAAAATAGACCGCTCCTGATAGGCACAAAACTTACGTGCTTTTTCAAGTAAAAATGTATGTTCAGGTGCCATAATAGTTTATTTATCCTAGTTAGTAAAATAGTGAAGTGTTATATCAAAAACTAAAACTTCATTGGGGGCAATATCACCAAAACCACTTGGACCATATGCTAATGCTGAAGGAACTACAAGTTTAATTTTCCCTTCCTCACCAATTAACTGAATCCCTTCTTGCATTCCAATTATTAGTTCTGATAGGATATTTGTAAAATACTCTTTATCCTCAACTTCAATATTGTTAAGAGTATAGCCTTTGTACGAAATTGTAACATTTGAATTAAGGGTAGGGTGCTCGGTTGCCCCTGGTTGAGTAATTACATAATATAAACCACTTGATGAAAATACTCCATCTAAGTTATTGTCAATTACATAGGATTCAATTAATCCACGATCAATTTCTCCCTGATTTGCATCTTTTTTACATGAAGATACCAATAATACCAGGTATAAAATTGCAATTGTTCCTATAATACTGTTTTTTATCATAATTACGTTCTTTGAAACAAAATTACATCTAATCCAATTAATACTCAAAAGATATTAATGATATATCAAAAGCAAGAACTTCATTTGGTCCAATATCGCCTTTTCCATTATATCCATATGCTAAACCAGATGGTATTATAAGAGTAATTTTACCGCCTGCGCCAATATACTGTAAACCTTGTTTCCATCCCCTTATAAACCCCGACAGAGGAGATGTTATAGGATCATCACTTTCTTCAAATACAACTCCATCTAATCTATATCCTTTGTACATTACGGTAACTGTGGAATTGATGTCTGGATGATCTTCTCCTCCTGCTTCTTCTATTACATAATAAAGTCCACTTTCGTTAAACTGGCCAACAAGGTTATTGTCAGACACATAGTTCTCAATAATTTCCCTATCAAGTTCGGCTTGATCAGTCTTTTTACAGGAAGAAATCAATAAGCTTAATACCAGAATTGATAAAATTGCAACAATATTTAGTTTTATCATTGTTAGAATAATTTTGTTGACAAATTTACATATTTTACTTCTTTTTTTATCATAATTAATATGTTATCCATAAACATTATTATAGAACAAGAACTGCAAAAAGAGTTAGATATTGCTATTGCAATAATTCTGATACCAATTTAGGAACTCCGATCCCCGCTTTTTCATTTATGGTGATTAGGTTTTCTACACCTCCAACTTGAAATGCCTTGGGGTCGATATAATATTTAGGAATATCTTCAGGAACATAGTTTATTAAACTTGCTGCAGGATAAACAGCCATTGATGTTCCTACTACAATTAGAATATCAGCATCGGATATCACTGAAACAGCATTTTCAATCATTGGAACACTTTCTCCAAACCAAACTATATGGGGACGCAACTGTGATCCAAGTTCGCATTTATCACCAATTTTTAATTCCCAATTGTCTAAAGTATACACAAGTTCGGGGTCGATAGTACTTCTAACTTTTTTTAACTCTCCATGCAAGTGTAGTACATTTTTAGAACCTGCTCGTTCATGAAGATCATCAACATTTTGTGTTACAATTTGTACATTATACTTCTTCTCGAGTTTAACAAGCCAAAGGTGGCCATTGTTGGGTTCAACTTCGAAAAGTTGTTTTCTGCGCTGGTTATAAAACTCCATTACAAGTTCTGGGTTATTTTTCCAAGCACCAGGAGTAGCAACATCTTCAACCCTATGGTTTTCCCATAGCCCATTGTTGTCTCTAAAAGTGCTTACTCCACTTTCAGCGCTCATTCCTGCTCCGGTTAATACAGCTATCTTTTTCATATTATTTGGGTGTTTAGGGATTAAAAGTAGTAAAAAATAAAAGCGCCCCCAAAAGAGAGCGCTCTAAGCCTAAACAAGAATCGCAACCATTAATGATTAGGCAGTACCATTATTCGAATAATTTCATATCATCTAGAATTTTCATAACTCCTTTTACAGAGTCGGAAGATGTCTTTAGTAGTTTCTTTTCATCCTTATCAAGGTCGATCTCTATTATTTCTTCAATGCCATCTTTTCCAAGTTTAACTGGGACACCCAAAAATACATCCTTTAATCCATATTCACCATTAAGATATGCACATAATGGCACAACTTTTTTCTGATCATCAACAATTGCCTCAACAAGCTGTGCTGCCGCTGCACCTGGCGCATACCATGCACTTGTTCCCATTAGGTTAACAAGTTCTCCTCCACCCTTTTTTGTCCTTTCAACAATTTTATCAATTTCTATTTTACCCAAAAGCTGAGTGATTGGGATACCGTTTATGGATGTATATCGAGGAAGAGGAACCATAGTATCGCCATGGCCACCAAGTAACATAGCATGAATATCGATAGGTGTAACGTTTAATGCATCAGCAATAAATGCTCTGTATCTACCAGTGTCAAGAGTTCCTGCCATACCAAAAACTTTCCTGGAGGGTTTGTTTGAAGCCTGATAAGCAGCATATGTCATAACATCCAACGGATTACTAACTACAATAATAATTGCATCTGGTGAATACTTTATGGCTTTTTCTGTAACATCTTTAACAATATTAGCATTTGTTTTTATTAAGTCATCACGAGACATCCCAGGTTTACGAGGGATACCTGATGTTATAACGATTATACCAGATCCTTTGGTTTTTAGATAATCATTAGTTACTCCTGTAACGCGAGTGTTGAAGTGGTTGATGGCGGCAGTTTGCCATATGTCAAGTGCTTTTCCTTCGGCAATTCCTTCTTTAACGTCAAGAAGGACTACTTCTTTAGCAAGATCTTTGTGAGCAATAACATTGGCACATGTTGCACCTACATTACCAGCTCCAATAACAGTTATTTTTTGCATTTTGTACGGTTTTTTTTTACGTTTAACCTTTAGTTTCATTACCGCAAATGTAGTAATATTAGGATTACTGTACAAATACCTTTATTCTGAGCTTAAAGTTCAGATATACTTGTATTTAATACTTTGTTTTATAGATTAATTGAGACATTAAATAAGATATTTTATACTATAAATGTACGTTTCTAGATATGTTTTGAGTAACACAACTTTTGGGTTGTATTTAAATATATGTTGTATTCTTTAATCGAAATAATGTAAAAATTCAACTTTTGTTTGTATTCTTGCATTCCAAACTAAGCTCGACCAATATACTAGTTAACTAACTTACTAACAGCTTTATTGAGCTAAATTATTTATAGTATGCAGAATCAAGTATTTGCAATCACCGATAAACATCGTGCAGCAGCCAGAATTATTCTTGAAAGAGTAATGGCAGATAATCAACCTAAAAATATTGTCACTGTAACAGGTGAAGTTGGAACTGGAAAATCAACAGTTTCTTATTTGTTGGCTAAATATCTTAAAAAAGAGGGTATTAGGGCCAAGATAATGGATTTGGATGATTATTATAGAATAGCCCCAATTGCCAGAAAAAAGTGGAGGCTAAAACATGGAATCAAAAGTGTAGGTTTAGATGAATATAATTGGGGTAAGATCTATGAAAATATTCAGGATTTTAAGGAGAACAGAATAGCCAAAATGCCATTGGTTGATATGGTAACTGATTATCAAGACGAGCTAATCACCAACTTCAAAGGAATTGATTTTCTAATAATTAAAGGATTGTATTCGATTAAATGTAAGGAGTCGAGGCTTAAGGTTTTTATTGAATTGTCAACCGAAGAGGCAAGTAAGTTTAATACATACGAGGGAATTGAGGAGTCGGATGAATTTCGATTACAAGTAATGGCCAAAGAACAAAAGATAGTAAAAGAATTGAAAAAGGAAGCCGATTTTTTCGTCGATTTCGACTCACCCGAAAACTATCATTTATAAAAAAAGGAGCAGATTATATAAAATGCTCCTTTAATTTCAGTTTTTTCTGATTAGCCAGCCTGTAAGTCTTCAGCACCTGGTAACATTCCTTCCAGTTGTGTTGGATTGTGGATTAAAGTTGGCATATGTTGTGGGCATATCCAATAGTGATTGCTCTTAAAATCTACTGCTAATAATGGTACTTCTTGCTCTCCGCGCTTGCAAAAGAGACACACTTTGCTATTATCTTCCATTTCTATTATTTTTTAATTTAATAAATTAAGGGGCAAATATCCGAAATTATTTTGATATGCTAAAATTTAAAAAATTCATAGCTATCAGATGGATAATGAAGAGTAGATTTATATGTACATAATTTGTATTATTGCATAAATAGTATCTTTTAACACTATCTAAATTCATAGTACCTAAATAAATGAAAATTCTTAAAAAAGTAATTATTGTCTTAATTATCATTGTGGTAGGTTTTGTAACCATAAGTTATTTTTGGTTAAGGTCAACCAAGCCAGTTTATTCGGGAAACTTAAAACTTAAAGGGCTTGAAAAAGAGGTTGAGGTAATATTCGACAGCTATGGCGTGCCACATATATACGCACAAAATGCTAATGATGCATATATGGCATTGGGATACCTTCATGCCCAAGAACGACTGTTTCAAATGGAGATGATTAGGCGCGTAACTTCGGGTAGACTTGCGGAATTATTGGGAGAAAAGTATGTTGATACCGATAAAACAATGCTAACTCTGTCAATTCGTGAAATGGCAAAAAAAAGTGCGGATAAGTATTTTGCTGATGTTGACGAACCTTATAAAAAGGAAACACTGGCCTATTTGAAAGGGATTAATAGTTTCATTAAAAATGGGACATTGCCAATTGAGTTTACCTTATTGAACTTCGAGCCTGAACCCTTTGAACCTATTGATGTTTATACTGCCATTGGATATATGTCATTATCCTTCACTTCGGCATTATCACAGGAGCCTATTGTAACTACTATACTTGAGAGTTTAGGTGAAGAATATTTAATTGACTTTAAACTAGATTCCATAGCCAATTCTAAACATTATAGAAAGGCTGAAGATAATTCAGAATCAATTAGTGAGCTGTCTACAGTCATTGAACAGATTTTCTATTCTTTACCAATTCCGGTTTGGCATGGGTCTAATAATTGGGTACTTAGTGCTGATAGGTCTAAGTCAGGGAAAGTACTACTTGCAAATGATACTCATATTAGGTACTCGCAACCAGCAGTTTGGTATGAAGCATACATTGAATATCCTAATTTTTCTATGGGAGGATATTATTTGGCAAGTGTACCATATGCAATTATAGGTCATAACAATATTTTTGCCTGGGGCACTACTATTTTCCCGTTTGATAATATGGATCTTTATCGCGAGAAGCAGAACCCTGATAATCCCAATCAGATATGGGTGAACGATAGGTGGGAAAATTATTCAACAGAAACATATAACATCCCTGTAAAGGATATGGATGATGTTGAGTTCACAGTTAGGAAAACACGACATGGTCCATTACTAAATGGTATTTATAATAAAATCGCTACAACTGATGATCCTCCAATATCATTATGGTGGGCGTTAAATGAAATGGAATCAACAGTTCTTGAGGCTTTGTTCAGAATTAATAATGCAAAGAACGTAATGGATTTTGAGAATGCAATGAAATACATTGATTTGATAGGAATGAATATGGTTTATGGAGATGCCGAAGGAAATATAGCACTTTGGGCTACCGGGAAAATTCCAATTCGTCCTGAGCATGTAAACTCAAAAATAATTCTCGATGGAGCAAGTGGGGATGATGAAATACTTGGATATTACCCATTTGATAAAAACCCAAAAATCATTAATCCCGAAGATGGGTTTATAACCACATCAAATGATGAACCACTGCGGGTTGATGGCATTCTTTATCCTGGATATTATTCTCCTGGAATTAGAGCCAATCGAATTAAACGACTGATAAACTCAAAGGACAAATGGGGGTTGGAGGAGCTTGCATCAGTACAGCTGGATAATACATCTGAAAAGGATACAATGGTTGCTAGACTTGTACTTGAAAATGCCAATCTTAAAAAGGTAGCTAGTCTTGGACCAACATACGCCTCTGCTTTAAGACAGCTTAAATCATGGAATGGCGAATCGGATGTTAATAGCATTGGAGCCACAATTTTTAGTAATCTGGTTTATTACTTGATGTATAATACGATGGCTGATGAATTAAGTGATTCGGACTTTAATAGCTTCGTTAGTTCATTTTTAGTAAGGTCAAGAATGGTTTCCTTATTAACAAATAACAATTCACCATGGTTTGATAATATTACGACAAAAGATGTGGATGAACCTAGAACAGATATTTTCACACTATCGTTGATAGATGCAATTACTTCATTAAAGAATCAACTGGGCGATGAACTAGGTAGTTGGAGATGGGGTAATGTACATACTTTAACCCATGTTCATCCCATTGGAAGAGAAGAACCTCTTGACCTTATTTTTAATGTAGGACCATTCGAAAAATCGGGAAGTAATGATGTGATTGACAAAGAGGGGTTTAGGTATAATAAATCAGGCAATTATCCTGTTAAAGATGGCCCGGCCATGCGGATGCTCATCGACTTTGCCGACCCTAGTCATTCATTATCAATTATACCAACCGGACAGTCAGGTAATGTAATGAGTCCACATTATGATGATCAGGCAAATATGTTTAATAGAGGTGATTATAGAACATTTGTGACCAATAAAAAGGAGCTTGATAAAAACAACGTATTGTTACTTGAACCTGGAAAGCATTAGTGTTCGCTGGATTTGGCAATAGAAAAGACCCGATGGTTTTTTCTATCCCGTCGGGTAGTGAATTAGAAATTCGATTTGGCTTTCTAATCCCTCGAGTTTCGAATAGGTTTTTGATATTTTCAACCCGACTGGTTGGAAAAAACCAGGCGGGTTTACACAAAACCCAATTGTATTCAATGTCTGTTGCAAGCAGGTTTATCAGGCAAGTTTATGATTTGTAAGAATTAGCCATCCTTACCAGACTTTAAAGGACTAGGACCTGCCAAATTTTTATTAACCCGTTGGGTAGGTTACTAAACTATCAGAACAATAAGTGTTCAATCGCCAAACTTTTTGTGCAATTGCATCTCTATTCTTTGTTCTTAGGTTAGAGCCATACGATTGAATATTTAGGATGGTACATATCGCTTTCCACCCATATCCATTAACCTTTTCCTTATTTGTTTTTTTAAGGGGGTTATTCATAAAACTGTCCAACGTATATTGTTTTTTCATGTAATGGATAATCATATCCTCTTTTACATCAGATCGATCCATATATTCATTGTATTTTCTAATGGTATCAACATCCTTCTGATTCCATACAATACCTGCAATCTCATATTTTATGTCAGACTTCAATTTTCTGGATTTATCCTTTATATCCATTATTGAAGAAATAGTTGTCCATCCAATTTCCTTCTTTTCTATTAAAATTGTTATTGATGAATTTAAAAACTCGTCGAGAGTAAAATGTTCTTTGACTTCAGAAATTATTTTTGCTCTTTTCAGGTCTGGGTTGTTTATTATTTGATAGTTTTTTATTGCTAGGCGCAAAGATTCTTCTCCCCATAAAGCTCCGGCCAATCTTTCAATATCCATTTTTGATGGAAGGTTTTTTTTAATTACTTCCATATCCAATGCATCAAAAATTGTTCTCCAATTGATTAGTTCATTATTGAGTGATTCTTTCTGATTATTATTCATTATAATAAAGTCATCAATAGTATATTGTTTCTTGATATAGCTTTTTATAACATCGGTAATCATTTTTCCAATGTAGGCTCTTACTTTATCCCAATTTACTTTTCCATCTATGCCTTTTGAAATAATTTTCTCTTCAATGTTTACGCTATCTACCAAATCATGTGGTAGCAACAACACCTCGGAAATAGCTGATTTTATCGTTGGTAAGGTTACGTTAGAATCATACTTTAGATTTATACAAACAACAACATCTGATATCAAGTTATGGATTCTTCTTTTCATAGTTAAGCATATCTTTTTCAAAGATAAAAAAATAGATAACCGGCTCGAAAACCAGAAATTGCGTTTTATTTTTATTCATCCACTAAGTTGCGGTTGGGTTTATTTGACCTCACCCCGTTGGGTCGAAAACCATATCATTTTAAATATCTTTTAATCGTCTGGTTATTAATGATATTTCAATAATAAAGAAGAAAACAAAAGCAAAAAGTCCTGTTAGAAATATTTTCGAGATAGAAATAGAAATAGGGAAAGAGAAACTTATTGATCTGACTTTGTCAATATAACTATCAAAATACGATAGGCTAACAGAGCTTATTCCAAAAAACGAAAGTAACGCAAAAATTGCAATAATTGTAACTCCAATAAATAGCCATCCTTTCCAGGTTATTAATGGGTTAACAATAATTTTTTGATCTCTTTCCATACCAAGTCCATCAACTTTATCCATAACGGAATTCAAAAAGTTATCGCTTGGTTTTTCAATTGATGCCATTTTTATGGCAGTTTTTACCATTCCTTCGATATTATCATTAGTTGTATTCATATTCTGTAATCTCTTGATCTATTTTGTCCTTTAGTTTATTATATAGTTTTTGTCGACTTCTGAAAAGTTTTACCTTAACATTTTGCTTTGATATTCCAACAATTTCGGCAACTTCACCTATTGGTAATTCTTCAAAGTAATACAAAGTTAAAATAATCCTTTCGGTTTCCGGAAGTGAAAGTATTGATTCGTTAATTATTTGTCGTTTTTCAGTATTACTGATTTCAAATAGTACATCCGCAACCGTACAAGTATTAAATTCCGACTTATCGTTTATCTCTGTTGTTATTATTTGTCGTTTTTGAGATTTGAATTTATTAATTGCTTTATTATATGTTATTCTATAAATCCAAGTTGATAGTTTTGATTTATTATTAAATCTGCATAACGATTGATATATCTTAATAAACACATCCTGAGCTAGCTCTTCGGCTTCTTCATGATTTTTTAATATACGATAGGACAATGTGTATACCATATCTTGATATTTCAGTACTATATCTTCAAAAGCTTTTATATCACCATCTAGAATCCTCTGAATAATTATGTGCTCACTAACAGGCTCCATTATGTTTTTAGACACCAATATCTTTAATTGGTTACAAATTAAATTTCATTTAATTTTTTTGTAACCATATCATAAAAGTACTTGTCAAAGATATAAACGAATTTTAATCTTAAAAAATAGAAAAATGGAAGTGTCAATTGTATTTATCAGTTTGTTTATAGTTGTGTTTGGGATTTGTTATTTGTATTTTAACACCAGGCACAAAGAAAGATTAGCCTTAATAGAAAAAGATAAGGATGTAACAATTTTTTCAGGACCAAAAGTGGTGCGTACTTATTCTGTGTGGAAAGTAGTAACATTAAACCTTGGTCTTGTTTTAATTGGAGTTGGAATGGGTGTATTGATTGGTGGGTTATTATCTAATATTGGAGGAATGTCTGAAGAACAAGCCTTTCCTGCTTCAATATTCATTATGAGTGGAATTGGTTTATTGGTAGGGTTTTTCTTAACCAACAAACTTGATCAAAAGGAATAGTGCCTATTCAAGACAAAATATAGTAGCTTTGAACCCTGGTTATTGAATCAGGGTTTTTTGTTTTCATAAACCTTGTAAGTCGTGTGGCTCCGAAACCATTGGGTTTATGCAATGTACATTAGGCATTAATGCTCAATGTGTATTTCAGTGAATAGCGGCATATTTCCTTTTTTAGAATAGTGTTAAATTATTAACAATTATATAGTTATTGCATTGCCACGAAGGTTTTTGTATTAATTTTGCCGACCGTTAATCGAGTGATACCCTCGTTTAATTTTATAACTTATTAAAAAACAGAATTCTCATGAATAAAGAAAAGCTTTTTGAAGCATTTCCTCCCATCTCGGATGAAGAATGGAAAGAGAAAATTATAGCAGACTTAAAAGGTGCTGATTTTGATAGAAAGTTGGTTTGGAGAACCAATGAAGGGTTTGATGTTCAGCCTTATTACCGACAAGATGATATTGCCGGTTTACCACATATGGATATACTACCAGGTAATTTTCCATTTGTTCGCGGAAGCAAAGTAAAAAGAAATAACTGGCTCGTGCGTCAAGAAATTATTGTGAATGACATAGCCGATGCCAATAAAAAATCACTTGATATCAGATTAAAGGGTGTTGATTCAATTGGATTTAGGTTTGATAAAGACTTTGTTCCAAATATTGAAAATATTGAAGCGTTATGTGAGAATATTAGAGCTGATCTAATGGAACTTAACTTCAATAATAGCTATCCCCTGGAGACCATTAAAATACTCGATATACTTGCGAAAAAGTATAACAGAGACTTGGAAAAAGTTAGGGGATGTATTGAGTATGATCCGATAGGTTATTTTACTTTAAATGGATGTTTTAAGAAATCAGAAGAAACTGATATGGCAGTATTGCTTGATATGCATAATGCTGCAAAACATCTACCAAAGGTTCAGTATTTGAGTATAAATGCTTCTATTTTTAATAACTCAGGAGCAGGGATTGTTAGCGAGTTGGCATTTTCAATGGCAATGGCTGCCGAATATCTTACCTACCTTACAAATATTGGTTTAAGTATTGATGATGTTGCACCCCGAATTAGATTTCATTTTGCTGTTGGTTCAGATTATTTTATGGAGATTGCAAAATTTAGGGCTGCAAAATATTTATGGGCAAAAATTGTAAATGCATATGGATTAAATGATTCGGCAAATGCCGCTATTAATATTCATTGTAGTAATTCTGAATGGAATAAAACAGTTTACGATCCATACGTAAATATGCTACGTACGACAACTGAGTCAATGTCGGCGATTCTAGGTGGTGTAAATTCACTTTCTGTTCTTCCTTTTAATTCAATTTACGAAACTGAAACAGAATTTTCGGAAAGAATTGCTCGGAATCAACAGCTTGTGTTAAAAGGTGAGTCTTATCTTGATAAAGTTGCAGATATTAGTGCAGGATCATATTATATTGAGGAACTTACTGATAAACTAATACATAGTGCTTGGGATCTATTTCTCAAAATTGACGAAGAAGGTGGTTATTTAGATGCCTTTAAAAAAGGTATTATACAAAAGATAGTTGGAGAGGAAGCCTCAACAAAAAATCTTGAAATAGCAACACGTAAAAAATCGATTCTTGGAACAAATCAGTTCCCAAATATAACAGAACAACTAGATTTAGATTTCTTTGTTCCAGTGGGTGATACAAAGAGTGAATCCAAGATTGAGCCACTTAATATATATCGCGGAGCAGAACAATTGGAAAAGCTACGTGCTAATACTGATAGGTATTCGAAAAATAATAAACGTCCTGTTGCATGGATGTTTACTTTTGGTAACCTTGCAATGCGAAAGGCCCGATCACAGTTTGCTGGTAACTTTTTTGGTTGTGCCGGATTTGAAATTATTGATAACCCAGGTTTTAGTAGTGTTGAGGATGGTATAAATTCAGCTAAAGCAAGTAGCCCAGATATAGTAGTAATTTGTAGTTCAGATGATGAATATAAAGAAGGTGCAGAGACAATATTTAATGCATTGAAGAATGACACAGTTGTTGTTTTGGCAGGTTATCCTAAAGAGATGATTCAGAGGTTGAATGAGATTGGGTTAACAAATTTAATTCATGTTAAAAGTAATTTATTGGAAGAATTGAAAAGATATAGTGAACTTCTAAGTATTAAGTAGAGGAGTTTAGGAAGTTTGTTAAATCTCAAAAATAAAAAAAATGAAGCCTAATTTTAAAAATATAAATATAGATGCTAATCCTGATTTAGTTACCACAGAAGATAGCTGGGAAAAGGATAATAATATAAAGGTTGATTGGAAGACTACTGAAAACATTGATGTTAAACCTGTTTATACTGCTGATGATTTGAAAGGGATGGAGCAGCTTAATTATGCTGCTGGATTGGCTCCATATTTAAGAGGACCATACTCAACAATGTTTGTAACTCGACCTTGGACCATTAGACAATACGCAGGATTTTCAACTGCAGAGGAATCAAATGCATTTTATCGTCGTAACCTTGCTGCGGGTCAAAAAGGACTATCGGTAGCATTCGATCTTGCTACTCACCGTGGTTATGATAGTGATCATGAGCGAGTTGTTGGTGATGTTGGTAAAGCTGGAGTTGCAATCGATTCGATATTGGATATGGAGATTCTTTTTGATCAGATTCCATTGAATAAAATATCGGTTTCAATGACTATGAATGGTGCTGTATTGCCTATTCTTGCATTTTACATTGTTGCGGCTTTGGAGCAAGGTGCAAAACTTGAAGAGTTGCAAGGCACAATTCAAAATGATATTCTAAAGGAGTTTATGGTGCGTAATACATACATTTACCCACCTGATCCTTCCATGCGAATTATTGCTGATATATTTGAGTACACCTCTCAAAAAATGCCAAAGTTTAATTCAATTTCAATTTCAGGCTATCATATTCAGGAAGCAGGAGCCACTGCCGACATTGAATTAGCTTACACTCTTGCTGATGGTCTGGATTACATCCGTACAGGAATTAAAACAGGATTAAAGGTTGATGATTTTGCTCCTCGACTATCATTTTTCTGGGGATCAGGAATGAATCACTTTATGGAAATTGCAAAACTCCGCGCTGGTCGTATGTTGTGGGCGAAGATTGTAAAACAGTTTAATCCCAAGAATCCAAAATCAATGGCTTTGCGCACCCACACTCAAACATCGGGCTGGAGTTTAACTGAGCAGGATCCATTTAATAATGTGGCACGTACTTGTGTTGAAGCTCTGGGCGCTGTTTTGGGTCATACACAATCCTTACACACAAATGCCCTTGATGAAGCAATTGCTTTACCTACAGATTTTTCTGCGCGCATTGCACGAAATACGCAAATATATATACAGGAAGAAACGAACGTTTGTCGTTCGGTTGACCCATGGGCTGGTTCCTATTATGTTGAGACGTTAACCAATGAGTTGGCTAACAAAGCCTGGGAACATATAATGGAAATTGAAGAAATGGGAGGAATGGCAAAAGCCATTGAAACTGGTTTGCCAAAAATGCGTATTGAAGAAGCTGCTGCCCGCAAACAAGCCCGCATTGATGCCCACAAAGATGTAATTGTTGGGGTAAATAAGTATAAGTTGGAAAAAGAAGATCCATTGGACACATTGGATATTGATAATGCTGCTGTTCGTGAAGCACAGTTAGAACGCCTTATAAAACTACGTGCAAATCGTGATAATGAAAAGGTGAAGAAAAACCTGGATGCAATAACCTTAGCTTGTGAAACAGGTGAGGGTAACTTATTGGAATTAGCTGTTGAGGCTGCAAAAAATCGCGCTAGTTTGGGAGAAATTTCGTATGCTTGCGAAAAAGTTATGGGTAGATATAAAGCTGTTATAAGATCGGTATCGGGAGTTTATGCTTCTGAGGCCGGTGGAGATGCTTCATTTAAGGAGGCGCATGAACTTGCAGATGAATTTGCAAAACTAGATGGTCGTCGTCCCAGAATTATGATTGCCAAAATGGGTCAGGATGGGCATGATAGGGGTGCTAAGGTAGTGGCCACTGGATATGCTGACATGGGCTTTGATGTTGACATAGGTCCATTGTTCCAAACACCTGCCGAAGCAGCACGTCAGGCAGTTGAAAATGATGTACACTTACTAGGTGTATCATCACTTGCAGCTGGGCATAAAACTCTTGTTCCACAAGTGATAGAAGAACTTAAAAAACTTGGCCGTGAAGATATTATGGTAATTGTTGGAGGAGTAATTCCTGCTCAAGATTATCAATTTCTATATGACTCAGGAGTTGTAGCAATTTTTGGACCTGGCACAGTAATTACTGAGGCAGGTGTAAACATGCTTAATCTATTAATAGAAGCTAGAAAGTAATTGTAATATTGAAATAATTGATGGTAGGTAGTTTTTAGATTACCTACCATTCGTTTTTTGGATCAATGGCATTAAAACCATCCTCCCTAATTGAATTGTGTTTGTAAATAATAAATGGAATATTAGTTTCAATTATAATTGTTAATAAGAAATCAGGTTTTTCGTTTTCAACAATATCTTCATGTAGTTCATAGCACCATGTATCCCATACTACTGTTGTTTCTCCAAATGATTCGGGGAGTGTATTTGCCAGTGCATTTGTAAATGAATCGCGAATTACCAACCCGTTTGGCAATTGTTTATTACTATTTGAGTAATATAATTGATGTACTTTTTTATATGGAAAAACCACAGGTATCTCATACTTAACTGTATCAATTTTGTGATAACTAAAACCGTTTTTTGGGATTGTTCTTATTTCCAGTTCTTTTATTGACTTATGAAGCATGAGTATTTTTGCTAAATCTTTACCATTAGTATAGGTAGTGTCGAAATTATAGTTGTCCAAATAAATCTCCGCAACAGCAGGAAAGTCTTTTTTAATTTCACTTATTATTTTGCTAAACCCAACAAGTGCTCCATACTCATTCCAGTGCTGATCTGTTTTGTAATAAAGATTAAAAGGAGCATTTTCTTTTGCTGATAGTAGCGTGTCCTTAAGATATATTACGTTTAGATTTGGAATACCATCTAGTGCCTGTATTAATTGTTCTGTTTTTGTGGTGCTGTTCTTTTTATTAATGAATGAGGGTAAAAACTCGGGATATATTTGAGGTTTGTTAGGTACAATTGCCAAATAGTGTTTGATTCCTTTCTTTTTTAACCAACCCGAACGATATTCAAAAATAGATTTGAGACTGTCCAATTCAATATTTGTAAGTAACCGTTTACTAACATATGAGTCGAGATATTTGGCAAGATACAACCATCCATTTTTGCCCTCAACAATGCTTTTATTCGGACTAATTTTCAGAATATTATATTTGAATTTACTATTGAGTGACAATAGTTCTCCTCTAAAATTATGATTATCACTAAAATAGCTATCGAACTGTGATGGAAATGGGTCTAGTAGATCAATGTTAAATTTGGGAAGAGGAGCTTTGTTTCGATTTTCAGTGTTTTCATATTCTCCTGATAGTTTGAGCCCATAATCCAATATTGGTAATGCAAGTACACAAATAAAAAGTGTGAAAAGAATGGTTCTTCTTATTTTGATTCCAACGGCTATATTTCTATTTATTTCCATCAATTATATTCTTAAAATCTAAAATATATAAATGGATTATATGAGTTTGAGGCCAAATACATTATTGATATTAACAATATTGTAAATAGGCCAAACCCTGCAATTACTTCAAAACTTATTGAAACAGCTCTTCCAATAAATATGTCTTTAAACTTTTCTGATAACTTCAATAGTTTACTTTGTATTAACAAGAATATGGTAGTGGAGCCTAGAATACCAAATAAAAGGGCAATTACCAGCTCGTTAGTAAAATACTCATTAAGCATCCATAACTCAGAATCAAGCTTGCTACCGCCAAACATGGTTTTTAGAAAGGAAATAGAATATGTTAAATCATCAGCCCTAAAAAATACCCAGCTTATCAATACAACTAATATTACATAAGTATGTCTTAATGGGTTCCACAGCTTCTCCAGAAATCTTCCAAACCCTATTCTTTCAATTATTAAGAATAGTCCATGAAATAAACCCCATACTATGAAATTCCAACTGGCACCATGCCAAAAACCTGTTAGTAGAAATACTAGAAATAAATTGAAATATATCCTATGCTTGCCAACCCTGTTTCCTCCAAGGGGGATGTATAAATAATCTCTGAACCATGTGGAAAGTGATATGTGCCATCTTCTCCAGAATTCTTGAATTGATTTTGCAATGTATGGGAAGTTGAAGTTTTCAAGTAGATCAAAACCAAACATTTTACCTAGTCCTATTGCCATATCGGAGTATCCTGAGAAGTCAAAATAAATCTGCAAAGCATAAAGTATAATTCCCAGCCATGCAACTATGGAAGACATATTTGTTGGGTCCATTGCAAAAATGGAATCCACCACAGCGGCAAATGTATTGGCCAATAATACTTTTTTACCTAATCCAATAATAAATCGTTCAATACCACTGCTGAACTTATTGAAATTTACTAACCTATTTGAGAGTTGTAAATTTATATCATGATATCTAACAATTGGACCTGCAATAAGTTGTGGAAAAAGAGAAATGAATAAAGCAAGTTTGGTAAGGCTTTTCTGAACTTTTGTTTCACCACGATAAACATCAACAATGTATGATAATGCCTGAAAAGTATAAAAGGATATCCCGATTGGTAGAACAATGTTTTCGTAGTCAATGGGTTCAATATTAAAAATTACAAAGACATCATTAATATTTTCGATGAAGAAGTTAGCATACTTAAAAACCACTAGAATACCAATATTTACTATCACTCCCAGGGCTAAAAGATAGCGAGCTCTTTTGGTATTCAGGTATTTATCAATTAATAAGCCAACAAAGTAATTGGTTATTATCGAAATAAATAGTATTACTGTGTAGCTAACACCACCCCATGCAAAAAAAACAATGCTTGCAAGAAGAAGTAGTGCATTTCTATATTTTACCTCAATTAGATAATAGAGTAATAGTGTTATTGGTAAAAAAATAAAGAGGAAAACCAGTGAACTAAAAACCATTATTTAATTACAAATTGAAAGTTATTTTTTAAGGATTGCAAATATATATGATTTAATTAAAGTCCTGATCCACATCGAAAAAAACACATTATTAAAATTAAGAAAAGCGTTTTTAAAGGGATGTCTTGATCCCATTTGTAAAAACTTAATAAACTTTTAACATAAATTAAGTTTCCAGGGTTTAGTTTTAGTTATTTTTGCACCCCGTTTAACTTTAAAACAACTAATTAATATGAATAAATACATAATTATAGTTATGTCACTTATTGGTTATTTAGCTTTACCGGCCCAAGAGATCAAACTTTTTTCACTGGAGGAGGCGGTTGCCTATGCAATGGAGAATAACTATACAGTGATAAATGCAGAAAAAGATGTTGAATCAGCAAAATATAAAGTTAAGGAATCCACTTCAATTGGACTACCTCAATTGAATGCTTCTATCAACTACAACGATAATATTGATCGCCCTGTAATGATTTTGCCTCCTGAATTTGTTCAACCTGGACAGTCTAATGAGGTGAAGTTCGGTACTAAATATGATGCATCATTGGGAGCATCAGTTAGTCAATTAATATTTAGTGGAGAATACATTGTAGGACTTCAGGCGGCCAGGAAATATCTGGATAAAACCAATACTGATTTTTTCAGGAACAAAGTAGAAGTAAAGCAATTGGTTAGTGATGCTTATTTTTCTGCTTTAAGTGCTCAACGAGCTCTTGTTGTTATTGATAGTACCCTAACTGTAACTCGGAATCTTGCAGATGAAACCCAGGAGATTTATCAGGTTGGTTTTGCTGAAGATATTGATGTAGATCAGCTTAATTTACTAGTTAGTGACCTTGAAGCAAATAACATTTATTTTGAGAATCAATTAATGATCTCACATGCATTCTTAAAATTTTATTTGGGTCTTGATGATAATGATAGCATATCACTTACTGACAATATGGAGTCGGTGATTAATAAGCGTCATAATTCTGGATTAATTTCCGATCCTTTTGATGTTTACCAAAATCTAGATTACTTATCATTAGCACAACAAAAAGAATTGTCTTTCTTACAGGTAAAGCTTGAGAAAGCAGCTTATTTGCCAAGTCTGTCCGCAAATCTTTATTATCAAACCCAGGCACAAAGGGATGAATGGGACTTTTTTAGTACAAGTGGTAAATGGTATTCAAGTTCAGCACTAGGTGTAACCATGGCAATTCCTGTTTTTTCTAGCGGTCAAAGACGTTCACGCGTTAAAATGGCTCAAATTGCTTATGACCAAACTGATGTGTTGCAAGTTCAATTAGAAACACAACTTAGAATTCAATATACTTCTGCAAAAACGGAGTATATGAATGCATATCTTGTTTATGAAAACAAACAGCAAAATCGTAAAACAGCAGAAAAGATTTATAATGTAACCACTCAGAAATATCTTCAAGGAATGGCCAGTAGTTTGGATATTTTAAATACTCACACACAGTTTTTGAATGCTGAGAGTGATTATATAAATTCTGCAAGAGCTGTACTAACTGCCAGCGAAGAGCTTCAGAAAATACTCGCAAAGGAGGAATAACCAAATGGGTGATGACAGAATAAATAAAATCGTAGGCAGTGTTTCAAAACTATTTTTGGACTATGGGATACGCGGAGTTACAATGGACGATATTGCTCATAGACTTTCCATGTCAAAAAAGACGCTTTATGAATTCTTTCATGATAAAAAAGAACTTGTGGAAGCGGTATTGAATCTGGCTAGAGGTGAAATAGAAGACCATTTTAATCGTATGAATGGAAGTAAAATGAACGCTATCGAAGAGCTATTTTACTACTATGAACTCCAGATTAAAATGATAAGAAGTAATAAACCTGCTTTTCTTTATGATTTGAAAAAATACTATCCGGATCTTTATGGAAAATTTCAGGGTTTTAAACATGAAGTAATCTATAATAATGTTATTTCAAATATAGATAAAGGAATTGCCGAAGGTTTGTATCGTAGTGATCTGAATCCAGATTATATTGCAAGAAATAGCCTAATGGGCTTTGAATGTATGATGAATTCTGATGTATTTTCACCCGAAGAATATATATCAACAGAGATGTTCTCTGAATTATTTAAATATCATCTATTTGGTATAACAAGTGATTCCGGTAGAGAAATTGTAATGAAAAAATTTAATATATCAAATATCTAATAACCATCAATAAAATGAAAAATATTATATCCATATTAATAATAAGCTTGATTATCGCTTCATGCTCTAACAATGGCGAGGTATCTAATGCTGACAAAATTCGAGATTATAAACACCAGATTAAAGATTTAGAACAGAAGATTGCAGTAGAAGAGTCCGAACTTACTCTAAGTGAGTATAATGGAATTAGAATCCCGGTTCGTGTTGAAACTCTGGAATTACAACCATTTTCACACACTTTCATGGCAACAGGTGAGCTCGAAAGTGTTTCTGAGGCCTTTATTAGTCCCGAAGTTAGTGGTCAAATAGTTTCTGTTAATGTAAAGGAAGGCGAGTTGGTAGAGAAGGGTCAAAAATTAGCAAAGTTAAATACTGTTATGACCGAGAAAGGAATTGCGGAACTTAACTCTCAAATAAGTCTTGCAAAAACTGTGCATGAGAGGCAATCAAAACTATGGGAAAAGAATATAGGATCCGAGATCGAATATCTTCAGGCAAAGAATAGTTATGAGTCACTTCTGAGAGGGTTGGAAACACTACAGGCCCAAATGGCTCTGGCAACAATTGAATCACCCATTGATGGAATCGTTGAAGAAGTATTTCTCAAAAAAGGTGAGCTTGCTTCTCCTGGAATGCAATTAATGCAGATAGTTGATATTAATAACCTGATTGTCAGTGTTAAATTATCCGAGACCTATCTCCCAATTATTAATAAAGGTGATGATGTTATAATTACCTTTCCTTCTTACCCTGATTTGGTATTAAATGAAAAAGTTTGGCGTACCGGAAATGTAATAAATAAGGCGAATCGTACATTTATTGTTGAAGTAAAAATTGATAATGGTAATGGTATTCTTAAGCCTAATATGCTGGCAAATATGACCATCAACGATTACAATAGTGAAGGAGCTATAGTACTACCTTCCATTTTCATTAGAGAAGATATGGAAGGATCTTTCATTTTTATTACAGAGAAGGAAAACGGAAACGACATTGCAGTTAAAAAATACATAAAAACAGGAAGGTCCTCAAATGATAAAACTGAGATTGTTGATGGTTTATCAGCTGGTGATATTGTCATTACAGATGGATACTCAAATGTGTCAAAGGGTGCAGTTATAAGCATCATGGACTAATGTGATTTATTAATACTTTAAAAACATATCACATGGAAAATATAGATAAAAGCAGTTCTTCAGATGAAAAGGTAGTAAGAAGTTTCTGGCTATCAACATGGGCTTTAAAAAATAGAAATACAGTTTATCTCATTCTTACGGTTACAGTTTTATTTGGTTTATATTCTTATATAAGTTTGCCCAAAGAACTGTTTCCAGAGATCAATATCCCTACGGTTATGGTGCAGACTCTATATCCAGGGAATTCACCTGTTGATATTGAGAATCTAGTTACTAGGCATATTGAAAAAGAAGTTGAATCAGTTAAGGGGATTAAGGATATGACCTCGATCTCGGGTCAGGATGTATCAAATGTTTTTGTGGAGTTTAACACTGATGTTGACATTAAGACAGCTCTTCAGGATGTGAAGGATGCTGTCGATAAAGCTAATAGTGAACTTCCGGATGATTTACCAATGGACCCTATGGTTACAGATATTGATCTAACTGAATTTCCGGTTGTTAACATTAACCTGTCAGGTGATTATAGTGTAACTGAATTAAGGACTTTTGCTGAAGATTTACAAGATGAGTTTGAAACTATTTCAGAAGTTAGTGACGTTAATCTTACTGGTATCACCGAAAAGGAAGTTAAAATAATACTTGATCCTTTTCTTATGAGAAAGATGGAGGTTAGTTTTGGTGATGTTGAAAATGCCATCATGGCTGAAAATATATCACTTTCAGGAGGAGAACTATTATTAGGTGAAATTAAAAGATCAATCAGGGTTATTGGTGAATTCACAGATCCCAAAGAGATTGAGGGTATCATTGTTAAAAGTGAAGATGGCAATATTGTATATGTTCGCAATATTGGGTATGTTGAATATGGCTTTAAGGATCGTGATAGCTATGCCTATCTTGATAAACAACCGGTTGTTTCACTACAGGTTGTTAAAAAAGGAGGAGAAAATCTTTTGTCAACTATTTCTCAGGTTATGACAATTCTTGATGATGCCAAAAAATCGGGAATGATTCCGAATAATCTTAATACATACATTACCAATGACCAGTCAGAAATGGTGAAAATGCAGCTCTCAAACCTTGAGAATAGCATTATAATGGGGATGATTTTTGTAATTTTCGTGTTATTTCTATTTCTTGGTACAAGGAACTCTCTATTTGTTGGTCTTGCTATTCCGTTGTCAATGTTCCTTTCATTTATGATTATGGGGTTAATGGATTATCGAATCAACATGATTGTATTATTCTCTCTAATCCTTGCTTTGGGGATGCTTGTTGATAACGCAATTGTTGTTACTGAAAATATTTACCGATACGTTTGGAAGGGTTATAATGTAATGGATGCCGCAAAACAGGCCACGGGAGAAGTTGCCTTGCCGATTATATCATCAACCGCTACAACTCTTGCAGCGTTTTTTCCACTTGTTTTTTGGGATAGTATGATGGGTGAGTTTATGTCATATATGCCCATTACCCTTATTATCGTTCTTACTTCCTCGCTTTTTGTAGCACTGGTAATAATACCCGTTGTGTTTACAGTATTCTTTAAAAAAGGTGCGAACGTAACAATCCCTAAGCCTAAGAAAACTCTAATAGGTATTTCTATTTTAGTTATTCTTGCTTTATTGTTCTTCGCAGCAGGTATTAACTGGCTTGGGACTTTAGCATTACTATTTGCTTTAATAGGGTTGTTAAACTTACTGTTTCTTTCCAAATTGGCTATGTGGTTCCAGAAGAAAGGACTTGTGTGGTTGGAGAATGTTTATACAAATTTTATTCAGTTTGCATTAAAAGGAAGTACACCAGCTTATTTTCTTGTTGGTACAGTGCTACTTATGATTCTTACTATGATGTTTTATTTTGGAGGTAACCCAAAGGTAGAATTTTTCCCTTCCGGAGACCCTAATCTGGTAAACGTTGTGGCAGAATTACCTATTGGCACTGATGTAGAAGTTACCGATTCGGTATTACAGGTTATTGAGAATGATGTTTACAGAATTCTTGAACCTGATACAGCGGTTGTTGAATCCATTTTAACAATTGCCGGTAAGGGAGCTGTTAGTGAAAATGAAGGATTTTCTGGTCGAGGTGGTACTTTAAACAGGGGAATAATAACGATAAACTTTGTAGATTTTGAATATCGTGGTGGTAGAAGTACAAAGAAGATACTTGAAGGAATGGCAGATCAGATGGTTGGTAAATACCCCGGGATTGTTCTAACAGTTGAGAAACAGGAGGAGGGTCCACCAACAGGTAAACCTATCAACCTTGAGTTAAGTGGACAGAATTTCAATCAACTAATGGAACTTGCTGAGGATGTTAAAGCAGAACTTAACAGGGCTAACATTCCTGGTATTGAGCATCTTAAAATTGACCTTGATGTGGGAAAACCCGAATTATTGGTAAACCTTGATCGTGAAAAAGTAAGAAGGTATGGATTATCAACTGGCCAAGTTGGCGAGGCCATCCGTACAGCATTATTTGGAAAAGAAATATCTGATTTCAAGGATGGTGAAGAAGACTATAAAATTGTGATGCGTCTTGATGATAAATACAGATATAATATCAGTGATATTTTGAACCAGAGAATTACATTTCGTAGTCAGTCATCTGGGAAAATTGTTCAGGTACCCATTTCTGCAGTTGCAGATATTAGTTATAGTGATACATATGGTGCAATTACACGTAAAGACCGTCATAGATTAATTACAATTTGGTCGAATGTGCTAGAAGGTTATAATGCCAATGAGATTAATAGTAGACTAAAGGAAATTATGGCCGACTATCAGCTTCCACCTGGAAATAATTACGAATTTACTGGTGAGCAGGAAGAACAGGCTGAGTCTATGGCCTTCCTTTCAACTGCCATGATAATTGCTCTGGCTTTAATAATGATTATTCTTGTTTCTCAATTTAATTCATTTGTAAAACCAGCGATAATTATGTTCAGTGTTGTAATGAGTACAATTGGTGTTTTTGGAGGACTGGCTACCTTCAATATGGACTTCGTGGTAATTATGACTGGTATTGGAATTGTTTCACTTGCCGGTGTGGTTGTTAATAACGCAATTGTACTTATCGATTACATTGGGCTTCTTAAGCAACGAAAAAAAGAAGAACTAGGGCTTACGGAGGATGAGTATCTTCAAAAGGAAATTGCAATGCAATGTATTGTTGATGCTGGAAGAACCCGTTTACGCCCGGTATTATTAACAGCCGTTACAACAATTCTTGGTCTTATGCCTCTGGCAATAGGACTTAATATAGACTTTGTCTCATTCTTCAATACTTTTGATCCGAATATTTATTTCGGAGGTGACAATGCTTTATTCTGGGGACCTATGAGCTGGACAGTGATTTTTGGTTTAAGTTTTGCAACATTTTTAACTTTGGTGATTGTTCCAGCGTTATACCATTTGCTTTATAGTGCTAAGGTGGGGATGTCTAATTGGAGAAAATAATAGTAGATAATATCATTTAATCAAGTTTATGACTTCATTCCAAAATCTAAATCTATCAAATCAATTGTATAGTGCAATTGATGAACTAGGATTTCATACACCTACACCTATACAGAAAGAAACATTTTCTATTATTCTTTCGGGAAAAGATTTGGTTGGTATTGCGCAAACAGGAACCGGGAAAACCTTAGCTTATTTATTGCCATTGTTACAACCTCTGAAATATTCAGAGAATATAAATCCACGTATATTGATACTAGTACCCACCAGGGAGCTTGTAGTACAGGTTGTTGAAGAAGTTAAAAAACTGTCAAAATATCAGAATGTAAGAGTACTTGGGGTATATGGTGGTACAAACATCAATACCCAAAAACAGAAAGTTGCGCAGGGGACAGATATATTGGTTGCTACACCAGGGCGATTATACGACCTTGCCATTAGTGGTGTACTGCAACTAAAGGCAGTTAAAAAGCTTGTTATTGATGAGGTAGATGTGATGCTGGATTTGGGATTTCGTTATCAACTAACCAATATCTTTGAATTATTACCTAGTCGACGGCAGAACATAATGTTCTCAGCTACTATGACTGATGAGGTTGATGCACTAATTGATGACTTTTTTATATCACCTGTAAAGATTTCAATAGCTGTTAGTGGAACAAGATTAGATAATATTGATCAGTATAGTTATAATGTTCCTAATTTTTATACCAAAGTAAATCTGCTTAAACATTTATTAAGAGATAAGAGTGAGTATAAAAAAGTATTGGTTTTTGTTTCCAACAAAAAAAATGCTGATAAACTTTATGAACTGTTGGAGGATGATTATGGATCTCAAATGGGAATAATTCATTCCAATAAATCTCAAAATTATCGTCTGCGGTCGGTACAACAATTTGAAAATGGAGATAATAGGATATTAATTGCAACGGATGTAATGGCTAGGGGTATAGATATTGATAGCATATCACATGTAATTAATTTTGACACTCCCGGATTTCCTGAGAATTATATGCATCGAATTGGGAGAACTGGTAGAGCTGAACAAGCAGGTTCTTCAATATTGTTTTGTACTGAAAAAGAAACTTCTGATAAAAAGTCAATTGAAACCCTTATGCAGTACTCGATTCCTAATATTGAATTGCCTGAAGTTGTTGAGATATCAAAAGAATTGATTTCCGAAGAACGTCCAAGGATTATCGAGAGTACGAATCGTAATCTCAAAAAGATTACCGAAGAGAAGGCTTTTCATGAAAAAAAAGATAAGAATAAAAAAACCAATCAAGGTGGCTCATATCTTAGAAAGATGAAGACTTACAAAAAACCAAAAACAAGGGGCGATAAAAATGCCAATAAAGGCAAGAAAAAGAGATAGTCAGTATCGATGTCGTTTCTGTAAATCTTACACCGAGCTGAGGTTATTAATTTTAATCTAATTCATTTTAATTATTTTTGCCAAAAGGGGAGTTCAATATTTCTTCTTTAAAACTTCGAATAAATGAGAGTCAATTATATAATTAGCCTATTAGTACTAGTCGTGTTGTTTTCTTCTACTGCAACTGCACAGAAAAAAAGGGGAAAACGCAAACAAAAAGAGCTTACAGAAAAGCAACGCTATGAAGAGGCTGATTTATTTGCCAGAGGGTTGAAAGAGAAACACATTGGTGATTATGAGGCTGCACTCGACCTTTTCCAGAAAGCATTGGAAATCAACCCACGTGATCCGGCTGCATCCTATGAGGCTTCCAGAGCTTTAGTGGCATTGGGAAGAAAAGATGAGGCGCTAAATGCCGCCAAAAGAGCTTTGGAAATTAATCCGGAAAATATATGGTACAAAGCTCATTTTGCAAAAGTATCTCGAATAAATGATAATTATGATGATTATGTTACTGCATATGCCGAATTAGCTGAAGATAACCCCTGGGATTTAAATTTTATTTATGAATTGGCATTCGCATACCAATTTACCGGGGATTACCAAAATGCCATAATAGCTTTTGATAAAATTGAAGAGTTAATGGGAATAAATGAGAGGATAACCAATCAAAAAACAGAATTTTACTCCAAACTTGGAAAACCGGAAAAGGGTGTTGAAGAATACGAAAAGCTAATAGCCTCAAATCCTGATGACCCAAGGTACTATGCACTTATGGCTGAATACTGTGCGAAAAATAAGTTTGATGAAAAAGCGATATGGGCATATGAGAAAATTGTTGAAATAAATCCCAACGATCCCTATGTTCATATTTCATTGGCTGATTATTATTCAAAAAAGGGACAGTCGACGAAATCATTTGAAGAACTTAAAAAAGGACTGGCAAATCCAGCACTTGACCTTACGACCAAAATTAACTTACTTGTTGGATATTATCAGGATAATTTATCCAAAGAGCAAAAAATTCAAGCGTTGGAATTATCTAGTATATTAATGGAAGTGCACGAAGGTGATCCAATAGCAGGGTCATTTTATGCATCTATGTTATATGAAAATGGTGAGTATGAAAAAGCAAGGCCTCTGTTTAGGGAAATAGTCGAGGCCAGCAAAGGAAACTATGGAGCATGGGAACAACTTCTGTTTTGCGATTTATACCTTGAAGATTACAAAGCACTAGCTAAAGATTCTGAAGAATGCATCGATTATTTCCCAAACTACCCGCTACCATATTTTTTTGCTGGAGTAGGCAATTTTCAGATTCGGGATTTTGTAAAAGCAAAAGCATTTCTTGAATCGGGCAAAGACTTTGTCGTGAACAATAATCCTCTTCTTGAACAATTTTATTCAACTCTGGGAGATACATATAATGAGTTAAGTAATTATGATGCCTCTTATTTGGCTTACGATAAGGTGCTTAAACTAAATCCTGAAAATAGTATTGTCTTAAATAACTATGCATATTACCTTTCGTTAAGAGATAAAAATCTTGATAAGGCTAAGGAAATGGCTGGTAAGTCTGTTGAAATGGACCCATACAACAGTAATAATCTTGATACCTATGCATGGGTACTTTATAAACTTAAGGATTATAAAGGAGCTCTTGAGTGGATTAAAAAAGCCTATAATAACAGTGGAAGTTCCAGTGGAGCAGTCTTGGAGCATTATGGTGATATCTTATACAAACTTGGTAAGGAAAGCGAAGCAAAGGAATATTGGAAACGAGCAAAGGAAAAAACAGGGTACTCCGATTTACTTGACAAGAAAATTAACAATGGAATATTGTATGAGTAATAAAACAGCCAAAATACTTTTATTGTTTTTAATAGCAATAGTTGGTTTAAGTAGCTCATCATGCAAGTCAAAAAAGCATGTCTTAAAAGCCTCTTTAAAAGAACATGGATTTTCATATCTCTACTCTCGAATGCTTGATAATCAAATGGATTTTGATTTTTTGAATGCTAAGTTTACACTTGTATACGAGCAAGAAAAAAATAGTACCAACCTAAGAGGTCAGTTAAGGGTAAAAAACGACAGTTTAATTTGGATGTCGTTTACGCCTGCGCTTGGAATTGAAGCTGCACGAGTTATGCTTACAAATGATTCAATTAAGTTTTTAAACCGCCTTAACAAAACCTACTTTACAGGTAAGTATGAACTTGTTGATAGTTTGTTAAATACAACAATCGATTATTCATTGTTGCAGGCCATGTTAATAGGTAATGATTTAACTCAATATGATGTAAAGAAGTATAAATCAAGTATTGATAACGGTTATTATAGAATGACAATTCGCGAGCGGCGTAAAATTAGAAGATTTATAAGGAAAGGTGAGATTGATTCACGCGTTCTAGTGCAGCAAATATGGCTTGACCCCGAAAACTACCGAATCGCAAGAATAGATATTAAAGAACAAGGAGAAGAGGATAACAATAAGCTTAGGGTACATTATAAGGATTATATTAACATAGATGGGCAATTATTTCCGTCAAAAATGCGGATAGAAATTGTCTCCAATAAATCCATATTTATTGATGTTTCATTCAATAAAGTTGTTATAAACAACCCCCTACGTTTTCCTTTTAAAATACCATCAAAATATAATTATGCGTTTTAATACATCTAGCTGATTTAATGACATTTCGTTTATACATATTAATATTATTCGTGTTTTCAAGTGTTGCAGTTTTATCTCAAACTGATCAGGCACAGCTTGAAGCAAAAAGAAAGAAACTTAAAAATGAAATTGCATATACAAATAAGCTATTAGACGAGACTAAATCAGATAAAAACATAACTGTTAATAAGTTGCTGCTTATTAATGTTAAAGTTAACCAGCGTACAGATTTAATTGCCACATTAAAAGCCGAATTATATCATCTAAATGATAAAATATCTAAAACAGAAATTACAATAGCAAAGCTCGACAAGGATTTAACTGAGTTAAAAAATAAGTATGCAGAAATAGCATGGCATGCTTTTAAATATAAAACTTCATACAATAAATTGATTTTTTTATTCTCTGCCGCTGATATTAATCAGGCATATCAGCGTATGCGTTATCTTGATCAGGTTAGTAGTTATATTCGAGCTGAGTCAGAAATTATTAAAAAAGCAGAGCAAGATAAAAATGCATTTTTGGATCAGCTAAACCTTGAGAGAAGTAAAAAGAAAGAATTATTAGGTGTTGAGCAAGTTGAGGTTAGAGCTCTTGAATTGGAGCAAGATCAAAAAAAACGCATTAAAGCAAATCTTCAATCTCGTGAAAATCAGTTAAGGAAATCAATTAGAGATAAGGAAAAACAAACAAAAAACCTTGATCGTCAAATACAAAAGATAATTTTAGCTGAAACAGCTCCTAAAAAGGATCTTAATACTGGTAAAACATATGAACTAACTCCTTCTGAAAAAAAGCTAACCTCATCTTTTGCATTGAACAAAGGAAAGCTGCCATGGCCTACAGAACGAGGTGTAATTTCTGAGACATTTGGTGTTCATAAACACCCGGTATTGAAAAAGGTTAAAACAAAGAATAACGGTATTAATATCCTTACTTCAAAAAACAGTGAAGCCAGAACCGTTTTTAACGGAAAAGTTGTAAGTATAACAAAGATTTCAAATACAAATCTGGCAGTTATAGTTAAACATGGTGAATATTTTACGGTTTACTCAAATCTTGATAAGGTATTTGTTAGTAAAGGTGATGAGGTTGGAACAAAGGAGATAATAGGCAGGATTCACACCAATTTAAAGGGAAAAACAGAACTTCATTTTGAGATATGGAGGGGGAGTTCAAAACAAAACCCATCCTATTGGGTACTAAAGAAATAAACAGGTTTTTTATAAATAATCAATTAGCTTTTGGCTTCTCATATATGATTCGAATTCATCGGTCAACCTTTTTACCACCTTCTTCTTAATACATTTGTCAACAGGACAAATATGATTATCTTTATCACATAATTTTATGTTTGATTTTCCTTCAATGGATTCATAAATATCGTACAATGTTGTTGTATGTGGATCTGATTCAAGAAAGAATCCCCCCGTTGGTCCTCGATAGGATGTTAGAAATCCATCTTTAACCAAGCGTTGAAGTACTTTGCCAATATGGTGCTTAGAGTTTCCAAGAACTTTTGCCAATTGAATTGCATTTATTGGTGTTTCAGATTTTGCAATTAAGATCATACTATGAACACCTATGGAAGCAGCATCAGAGAAGTTTATAATGTTTGCCATACAATGTATTTTTGAGCAGCAAAGGTAGTAATATATTTAATTTAAGCACTTAAAATCCTGATTGGTAACATTCATATATATAGGTTAATACAATACTTTAAGAATATAGTGATTGCTTTACAAAGACATTTTTACAAAATAGCTCACAATAATTATGAATCCTGAGATACTTTAATGATTCTTTCTTTTATTATTTTTGCTGCCAATCAAAACTGAATGATTGTTTGGCGTATTTTTGGAATTCGTTGTAACCTATAATGATAGAAAACCCGAAAACATATTACTCCCTTCTAGAGCTTACTAGCAGCATTGAATCTGTCATAAAAAAAACATATAGCAAATCGTATTGGGTAAAGGCCGAAATAGCAAAACTAAATTACTACCCCAAAAGTGGACATTGCTATCCCGACTTGGTTGAAAAGGAAAATGGTGTAATATTAACTCAAATAAGAGCAACAATTTGGGCAGGACAATTTACTGAAATTAACACAAAATTTTTAAAGATTGCCAAGGAACCCATTTCAGATGGTATGACAGTTTTGATAAGGACAACTGTTAATTTTCATCCACTTTATGGTATGGGCTTACAAATAATTGATATTGAGCCTTCATTTACATTAGGTGAATTAGCAAAAGAAAGATTACAATCCATTGAAAGGTTGAAATCGGAAGGTATTTTTGATAAAAACAAGCAATTATCAGCTGCTTTAATTTTGCAACGGATAGCAGTAATATCAGTAGAAACAAGTAAAGGGTATCATGATTTTGTGAAGATAATTGAGAAAAATGAATGGGGTTATTCAATCTTTCATATGTTGTTTCCTGCACTTTTACAAGGTAAGGGAGCTGTTTTTTCAATTAAAGAGCAATTAACAAAAATAAGGAGAGCTAGGCAGTTTTTTGATGCAGTTGTTATTATCAGAGGAGGAGGTGGAGATATTGGATTAAGTAGTTATGATAATTATGAACTAGCAAAAGCAGTTGCGTTGTATCCACTTCCAATAATAACAGGTATAGGTCATGCCACAAATGAAACAGTTGTTGAACTCGTTTCATATGAAAATAAAATTACCCCAACTGATGTTGGATATTACTTAATTCAAAAATTTCATAATTTTCTGGTACGGCTCCAATCTGCCCGCGATCTTCTTGTTAAGAACTCGGTTGCAAAAACCGAAAACGAAAGAAAGATGTTGAGTGAGAATGGGAAAGTTATTGCTACTAATATTGATAAATTATTAGTTAGTATTACACACAAGCTTTCAATGGCCTCATTTAAATTAAACCAATCACTATTAAGTTATAATGACAAAAAAAGAAATGTATTGGATATTATAAATAATAAACTTGCAGTTTCTGTAAATTCATATGCTAAATCAAATAAACAAAAGCTTGATTCATTAAATGAAAAACTCAAGTTGTTGGATCCGAAAAATGTATTAAAGAGAGGTTATACAATTACAACCATAAATAGTGAAGCAGTTGTTAGTACAACCGGATTAAATACGGATGATATTGTTAAAACACAAACTTATGATGGTCGCTTCACCAGTAAGATTAAATCAATCGATAAATCAAAAAAATAATCATATGTCAAAAAATATACTTTATTCAGATGCCATAGAGGAACTTGAGCAAATTGTTTCACAAATTGAAAATGAGGATGTTAATGTTGATGATCTAGCGCAAAAAGTTAAGCGAGCAGCTGAGCTCATAGGTATTTGCAAAAATAAACTCCAAAATACGGAAGATGAAGTAAAGGCTATATTGGAGAAAATTAACGAGTAGTTTTTGTACTCAATGTTTATTCATACTAATCGTGACAATTATAATAATCCAATAAAATAATCCAAACATTCAGGGTTAGCCAAAGCATCTTTGTTTGCAACCTCTTGCCCGTGAATAATTTTCTTTACAGCTATTTCAACTTTTTTCCCATTTATAGTATAAGGTATATCAGGTACTTGTTTAGTAATAGATGGAACATGACGTGGGCTGCAGCTACTTCTGATAGCTTTATTTATTTTCGCGATTAACTCATCGTTTAAGGTAGTGTTATCTTCCAGTTTTACAAATAGCACAACTTCTTCATCACCATCAACTTTATGCCCAACGACAACCGAATCAACTATTTCGTTAATGTTTTCAACAACCCTGTAAATTTCGGCAGTTCCAATTCGAACTCCTTGAGGGTTTAATGTAGCATCAGATCGGCCAAGCATCTTAATTCCTCCATTTTTTGATATTTCAATGAAATCGCCATGATGCCAAATGTTAGGATACTCTTCAAAATATGCACTACTATATTTCTGATTATTTATATCATTCCAGAAATAAATTGGCATGGAAGGGAAGGCTGTTTTGCAAACTAGCTCACCTTGCTCTTCAATAACACTTTTTCCTTCATGGTCAAAGCAGTCAACATCCATACCCAATCCCATGCATTGTATTTCGCCCAAATTTACGGGTAGAGTCGGATTACCCAAAATAAAGCAAGATATAATGTCAGTTCCACCAGCAATGGAAGATAGTTGCACATTTTTTTTCCATTTCTCATATACATAGTTGAAGCTTTCATCGGTTAGTGGAGATCCGGTAGATGCGATAACCTTCAATTTTGGGAAACTAGATATTTCAGAAGGAATTATGCCTGCAGCTTCAAGCGAAGCTATATACTTGGCGCTTGTGCCAAAAAAATCAATATTTAGTTTGTCGGCCATTTTTAGTAAAGCGTCCGGTCCAGGATAAAAGGGGTTTCCATCGTAAAGCACCAAAGTTGAGCCAATTGCCAAACTGCTTACAAACCAGTTCCACATCATCCAACCACAAGTTGTAAAATAAAATACAGTTTGATCGTTGGTTATATTGCTATGTAGCACTAATTCCTTTAAATGTTGTAACAATGTTCCTCCAGCAGAATGTACTATACTTTTTGGCAAACCTGTTGTTCCGGATGAATACATTATATATAGCGGATGATCAAACGGTAATTGTTCGAAAATGAGCGGGTCATCTGTTTCTTTCGCTAGCTCTTCCCATAACATAGCATTTTGCATACCATCAGTTTCTACATTGTTAGTGTAGTTTACCATTACAACTTTTTCAACGGATGGAAGGTTAACAAGAATACTCTTGAGTTTTTCCTGTGAGTCGAATGCTTTTCCCTTGTAGTAATAGCCATCAGCAGCAAATATTACCTTTGGTTCGATTTGAGAAAAACGATCGAGAACCCCTTTAATTCCAAAGTCGGGAGATGTAGAAGACCAGATAGCACCTATTGATGCAGTTGCTAGCATTGCAATAATAGTTTCAGGCATATTTGGCATAAAGGCGGCAATACGATCACCACTTTTAACTCCAAGATTTCTTAACCCTGAAGCTACCTTTCCAACTTCGCTGTATAGTTCAGCATATGATATCTCCTTTCTAACAGTATCTTCTCCCCAAAAGTTTAAAGCAATATGATTGTCACGGCGCTGAAGTAAATTTTCTGCAAAATTTAATCTGGCACCCTTAAACCAATTGGCACCAGGCATTTTTTTTCGGTCATCAACAACTTCAGTCGGAGGTAATGAATACACTACATTGCAGAAGTTCCAAATCTCACTCCAGAAATCACTCGTATTGGCAACACTCCAATTATGAATTGTATTATAATTAGTATCCGGAAGTTGAAATTTTTCTGCAACATACACAATAAACTGTTGCATTTGTGAGCTGTTTTTAGATTCTTCAGTTGGTTTCCAGAGCATATTAAACATTTTTGTAATAGTAGTCTATATTAGTTTTTACTAACTATTCTATTTATAATGAAAAAGATAATTAATAATAGGTAGATTTAAAGTTAATTATAGTCAGATTTGATTAATCCCAACATGGTTTAACATCCAATCAATCTTGAAATAACTAATCTTTGTATTTCGGATGTTCCTTCGCCTATTTGTAATAATCGCTGATCACGATAAAAACGCTCTACAGCATAGTCTTTCATCAAACCATATCCACCATGAATTTGAACAGCCTCATCAGCAACCTCTTTTGCTATTTCTGAGCAATATAGTTTCGACATTGCTGCTTCTTTTGAGTACGGCTTTCCATTGTCTTTCAACCAACAAGCTTTATACAGTAAATTTCTGGCAAGCTCAATTTTAAGTGCCATGTCGGCTAGCTTAAAAGAGTTAATTTGAAATTTTGAGATAGGTTTCCCAAATTGTTTTCTTTCATTTGCATATGCAAGTGCCAATTCAAAAGCTCCTTGTGCACATCCTAAACCCATTGCCCCAATTGATAATCTACCACCATCCAATGTATGAAGCATTATATGCGAACCTTCTCCAATCTGCCCAAGTAAGTTTTCTTTCGGAACCCTTACATCATCAAAGAATAACTCAGCAGTGTCTGAGGCACGCCACATCATTTTACCATGCATTGCAGCACTCTTAAAACCAGGAGTGTCTTTTTCAACGATAACAGTAGTGAATTCCTTTTTTCCATCTATATCACCTGAAACAGCTTGAACAGTGCATCCAACCGCAATGTCAACGGATGCATTTGTTATAAATATCTTAGAACCATTTATTACCCACTCGTCTCCTTCCAGTACAGCTGTTGTTTTACTACCTCTTGAATCGGATCCAGCACCAGCTTCGGTTAATCCAAAACTCCATAATGCCTCACCAGTGCATAATTGAGGAAGGT
Source organism: Bacteroidota bacterium (assembly GCA_016845105.1). GTDB lineage: Bacteria > Bacteroidota > Bacteroidia > Bacteroidales > F082. The sequence continues at coordinate 46,464 of JAERTF010000133.1, forward strand.
ATTTCATTTTTTGCTCTTCGGTTCCATAATCCACAAGTGGTCCAATACCGAGGGAGTTGTGTGCTGCAAGTGTAGCTGCTTGGGAACCATCAACCCTAGCAATTTCTTCTACGGCAATTATGTAAGAAAGAGTATCAAGACCTTGTCCGCCATATTGTTCTGGAATATTCATTCCAAACAAACCCATATCGCCAATTTTTCTTGTTAGTTCGTATGAGAATTCGCCTTTTTCATCTAATTCTTGGGCAACAGGTTTAATTTCTCTTTCAGCAAAATCACGTACTGTTTCACGGATTAATTGTTGTTCTTCGGTTAATTCAAAATTCATGGTATATGTATTTTTTAATGAACAGGTTTATACCCTCGCAAGTTAGTAAAAACTTATCATTTGGCTAAGTTAGGTCAGTACAAAATTTAGAGTTCCTCCAGAACCACTAGTTGAACATCCGTATCCACCATATCTCCCACATCAACTGCTACTTTTTCAACAATCGCATCTTGAGATGCTACTATATTATTTTCCATCTTCATGGCTTCCACTATCAATAGAACTGTACCTCTTTTGACTTTCTCACCAGCTTCAACATTTACCTTTATTATCTTACCTGGCATAGGAGCAAAAAGACTTCCTGAATCATCATCTTGATTTAGGTATAAGCCATCTCCATTTGTTAGAATGTCGGTTCTTTTAATCTCGAATAGATAGCCATCTATACTTAAAAAATAGTTCCCGGAATAATCAGAAGAGACTGTTGAGATATACTTTTGATTATTTACAAAAAATTCAACAACACTCTCTTCTATATTTAATAGAGTAGTACTAAATGAATTATCATCATACAAAAAGTCATATTTTTTATTTTCGATTGAGTTAATTCCAATTTTATCAATGTTACCACCGACTATGAAACTAATGTTCATTATACTACGCCAATATCCAATTTCTTCCCAGGTGTTTTTAGGTTTATTTTTAGCATATTTATTAAGTGTAAATAATGACAATGCGATTAATGGAATATGTGAATCTATATCTTCTGTTGCTTTGCTAATTCGATGAAGAATATCGTCTGTATGTTCATCACAGAATTTTGTTGACAACTTATTTCTACTAAATGCACTATGTTCCAGCACCTGGATTAAGTACTGAATATTTGTTTTAATTCCATGTATAATAAAGTTTTTGAGAGCATCAATACTTGATTCAATGGCAGATTCCCTAGTTTCGCCCCATACAATTAACTTGCTAATCATTGGGTCGAAAAAACTTAGTATTGTGGTTGCTCGATCAATGGAAGTATCTATTCTTACAGAATCACCATGCGGAAATGATAGATGTGTTATTTCTCCTGGTGATGGCAAGAAATTGTTTGATGGGTCTTCAGCGTAAATCCTACTTTCAATGGCATGCCCAACCTGTTTAATATCTGTTTGCTTTAACTTAAGTTCATTTCCTGCTGCTACCAATATCTGTTCCTCCACTAGGTCAACATTTGTTACCATTTCGGTAACAGGATGTTCAACTTGGATACGAGTATTCATTTCCAGAAAATAATAATTAAGATCTTTATCAACCAAAAATTCGATTGTGCCAACACTGTTATAGCCAACACCTTTAGCTATATCAACGGCAGACTTACCCATCTTTTCTCTAACTTCTTGATTTAGGGTAGGGGATGGCGATTCTTCAATTATTTTCTGATATCTCCTTTGGATAGTACATTCACGTTCGTATAGATGAATAACATTTCCAAAATTATCACCTATCACCTGAAACTCGATATGTCGAGGTTCTTCAATATACTTTTCTATATAAATAGTTCCATCACCGAAATAGTTTAAAGCTTCGCGAGCAGTTGATTCCAATATTTCTTCTAGGTCATTCGGGTTGGTTACTATGCGCATTCCTTTTCCGCCACCACCAGCGGCAGCTTTTACCAAAATTGGAAATTTGATTTTATGGGCATTTTTAAGTAAAGTAGAAGTGTCTCCTGTGATACCTTCGGTCATCGGGACACCTGTCTTTTTAACAAATTTACGAGCCTCGATTTTATTACCCATTAAATTAATTGCATTGGTATTTGGGCCGATAAATGTAATTCCTGAGTTTTCGCATGCTTCGACCAAAAGAGGACTTTCTGATAAAAAGCCATATCCTGGATGTATTCCATCGCAATTCGATTTGATGGCAACTTCAATTATCTTGTCAACGTTTAGATAAGTTTCACTTAGTTCTTGTTTACCTATGCAATATGATTCATCGGCTGAACGAACATGAAGTGAGTCGCGGTCAACTTCTGAGAAAACAGCAACGGTTCTGATACCAAGTTTTTCAGCTGATTTAATTATTCTTACCGCAATTTCTCCTCTATTTGCAATTAATATTTTTCTAAATATCTTCATACTATCAACTTATGATTAATCAATGTTTACAGTCCTTGTGTTGAGTTTTGTATTATTAAATCGTTACTTTACCCAATTTGGTTTTCTTTTTTCTAAAAAAGCACTCATTCCTTCCTGTCCTTCATGTGCCTGCCGAAGTTTAGCAATACATGATGCTGTATATTCTATTTCATCTTCAATATTCATATTGTCATTGCATATACTTGAGATTATTTTCTTGGTGGCACAAACCGATTCAGGAGCACTGGTGTTAAACTCGTGTATATATTTATCAAGTTCAGTGTATAAATCTTCGTTGCTAAAAGCATTATTAACTAATCCTAACTGTTTTGCTTCCTGACCTTTAATTCTCCTGCCGGTTAGCATTAAATCTCGAGCTGAATATTCACCAATACGTTTAATTACAAAAGGTGATATTGTTGCAGGACCAATCCCAAGTTTTACTTCACTAAAGGCAAAGGTTGTATTTTCATCAGCAAGTACGATGTCGCAGGAACATAACAGACCATTTGCACCTCCAAATGCAGAACCGTGAACCACTGCAATAGTAGGAATTGGGCATTGATATATGCTTTTAAATAATGTTGCAAGCTTTAGTCCATCTTCATAGTTTTCATCGTACCCAAAATTTGCTATGTCTTTCATATAATTTAAATCAGCTCCGGCACAAAATGATTTCCCATTTCCCTGCAACACAATGAGTCTTATCGAATTATCTAAGGGTAGTTCTTTAAATGCATAGGTAAGCTCACTAATCATAATCTCATTCATTGCATTATGAACCTTTGGGCGATTTAATTTTATATGGGTCGTAATACCTTTTTCGATAAGAATTGTTTGTAGTTTTTCCATGCAAATTGATATAAATGATTCTAATTAACTCTTATAATACATTTGTTTTAGGTTTACATTCTAAAGACTCCGTATTTTTGCTCAGGGAATTTTTGGTTTAGTGAGGAAGCAATGCCCATGGCTAGGATTTTTCGTGTATCAACCGGATCAATTATTCCATCATCCCATAAGCGAGAAGTGCTGTAATATGCTGAACCTTCTCTTTCATATTTTTCGAGGATAGGTTTTTTCATGGCATCTATTTCCTTTTGGGTCATTTCTTTTCCCATTGTGCGCAGTTGATCTTGTTTTACTGTAGCTAATACATTTGCTGCCTGCTCACCACCCATTACAGATATTTTTGCATTGGGCCACATCATCAATAATCTTGGATTATATGCCCTTCCTGCCATACCATAGTTACCGGCTCCAAATGAGCCACCAAAAACAATTGTAAATTTTGGAACATTTGCATTTGATACCGCGTGTACCATCTTTGCACCATCTTTTGCTATACCACCCCTTTCAAATTCTTTACCAACCATAAATCCTGTAATATTTTGAAGGAAAATAAGAGGTATTTTTCGGGATGTACAAAGCTCAATAAAATGGGTAACCTTAAGTGCTGATTCGGAAAACAGAACCCCGTAGTTAGCGATAATCCCAACAGGGTATCCCATTATATATGCAAAACCAGTTACTACAGTTGTTGCATATTTGGCTTTAAACTCTTGAAACCTGCTACCATCAACCATTCGCATGATAACTTCCCTTGGATCAATAAGTTTACGTAGGTCAACAGGAGCAATACCATATAATTCAGTTGGATCGTATAGTGGATCTTCTACTGGTATCGTATTTAGCTTTTGTTTTTCACGACATTCGGGGTTTTCCAATATATTTCTAGCTATCTGAATAGCATGGGTGTCGTTTTCAGCAAAATGATCCGCAACTCCTGAAACCGATGTATGTACTTCAGCACCCCCTAGTTCTTCAGCGGTAACTTCTTCACCGGTTGCTGCCTTAACAAGAGGAGGACCACCAAGAAAGATTGTTCCTTGTTCTTTAACAATAATTGTTTCATCACTCATGGCCGGAACATATGCTCCTCCGGCAGTACATGATCCCATTACTAATGCAATCTGCGCAATGCCCATTGCTGATAACCTAGCCTGATTGTAGAAAAACCTGCCAAAATGATCTCGGTCGGGGAAAACAGTATCCTGCTCAGGAAGAAATGCCCCTCCTGAATCAACCATATAAACACATGTAAGGTGGTTTTCCATGGCAATTTCTTGGGCCCGCAAATGCTTTTTTACGGTATATTGCATGTAGGTACCACCTTTAACGGTGGCATCATTTGCAATTATGACTGTTTCGCGACCATGAATTACTCCAATTCCGGTTACAATACCCGCAGACGGAAATCCATTGTCATATTGATTGTAAGCTGCCAAAGATGATAGCTCTAAAAATGGAGTATTAGGATCAATTAATAAATCAATCCTTTCCCTTGCAAGTAATTTGTTTCGACTCTTGTGTTTTAGAACTGCTCTTTCGGAGCCTCCTTTGGTATTTTCTTTTAGGATAGCTTTATACTCATCCAATAAACCCACAAACTCTTTTTTATTTGATAAAAAATCTTGTGAATTGGTATCGATTTTCGACTTTAATGTAAACAATGCAATCGTTTTTGGTTAATAACGAAAACAGTTGATTTTCAACTGTAGCAATATGCTTGCAAGTTTAAGGAAAAATAGGGAATAATTGAAGTAAAATTGTGTTTTATTAAGCTGGGTAACTATGTGTTTTTGATCATTACTGTTTTTTTCGTGAAGAAATATCACAACATAAAATCACACCAAGTGTATTTGCTAATATGGTTGTAAAGTATTTTTAGTCAGATATTGTAAAATAAACTAATATCTTGTTTTTGATAAGATTAAGATGGATAACTATTATTAAAACAAAGCTCCATTTTTTTACAAAATTATTACTAATTATTATGCTTTCAGAAAAGTTTAAATTATCGAATAATGTAATAAGCTGAAAATATTAAATTTAGCATTTAATATCTAGACACTTTTTCATATATTTGTTCACCATTGGGGAACCCGATTATAATTGATCCCTACATAACTTTGACTAACTAGAAAAACTTTAAATATGAATTACCCCAAGAAAGTAGTAATTGGAGACATTACAGTAAGAGATGGATTTCAACATGAAGAGATTTTTGTGCCTACAGATGCAAAAGTTTGGGTGCTTGAAGAAATGATCAAAGCAGGTGTTAAACATCTTGAAGTTTCTAATTTTGGAAATCCCAAAGGAATGCCGCAATTTAAAGATGCAGATGAATTGTTCAAGCGAATAAGAACTAGCAAAAAGGTTGCCGGAATGCTTGATGATGTAAGTCTTACAGCAGTAACAATTCGCGAACGAGCAATTCAACGAGCCATTGAAGCCAAAAAACAAGGCGTGGGTCCTGACAGAATACTACTTATGGTTTCAACTTCTGAATCCCATCAGCAAAAAAATTCAGGATTAACCATCGATGAATATTGGTCAATGGCCGAAGAATGGATTCCTAAGGCACACGATGCCGGTATGACTGTAAATGGCACAGTCAGTACAATTTGGGGTTGCCCCATTGAAGGTCCAACCAAAATGGAGAAAGCAATCGATTTTACAAAAAGATGGTTTGATATAGGTGCCAATGATGTTGAACATGCTGATCATGATGGCAGTGCTTCTCCCGATAGAGTTTATCGTTACTTCTCTATGCTAATGGATAGCATTGATAATCCTCATAAACAAATAGTTCATCTTCATACAACCAGAGGTTGGGGTTTGGCAAATGTGCTTGCAGCTCTTCAAGCAGGAATGACAAATTATGAAGCTACTTTAGGAGGATTAGGTGGACAACCTGCTAACTTCGTAAGTGGAGTTCCTGTATCTGGTACTGGTGCTTACTACTACAAAGACTCAAAAGATGTTGGTTTAGTAACTTTGGAAGATATGGTTGTTATGATGGATGAAATGGAAATTGAAACTAATCTTGATATCGATAAGATTCTGGAAACCGGAAGTATGGTGGAGCGAATTGTTGGGAGACGACTCAGATCAGAAACCATTAACCAAGGAAGAATTCCAAAATCATTATCCGGAAGGAAGTAGTTTATTCATGGTTGTGATCAATAATTAACAACTTTTGCAACCCATAAGCTTATTTTTTTTATTACAAAACTCTTTTTTCGGTAGTTATTAACTATTGTACTGTTAGTTTGTTAGTGCTAATTTATTTAAACTATAATCACTGTGAAAGCCTTTATTTACATGAGGTTTAAGTGAAAATCAAATGGCATAGGATTTCTGTTTTTCCTTCAAAAATCGACAACTATTTGGTATTAAGTTTTTAATGGAAATTTTTTTTCATACTTCAAGATTCATTTGTACATTTGCACCTCAATTTTTAAAAGTATTATAATGGCAGCAATTGGAAATATTAGAAAGCATTCAACACTTCTTGTGATAGTAATTGGTGTTGCTTTGGCAGCATTTGTTCTTGGAGATTTTGCAAAAGGAGGTGGAGGTTCACGTAACGTTAATGTTGGTGAAATAGAAGGAGAAGAAATCACAATTATGGATTTCAATTACGAAGCTGAGAGAAATATCGAAGCTACCATGCAACAGCAGCAGAAAGACAGACTTTCGGTTGATGAAATGTTTTCTGTTAAGGAGCAAACTTGGAACGATATTGTACATCGTGTTATTATGGATGATGAGTATGAAGCACTTGGTCTAACGGTTACTAGCGATGAGCTGTTTGACTTAATACAAGGACCAAATCCACATGCACTTATCCAACAATATTTTGCAGATCCAGAAACAAAAGTATATGATAGAAATCTTGTAGTAAGATATCTTCAAAACATGGAAACTCTACCAGAGGATGCAAAACAACAATGGATTAGATTCGAAAAATTCATTAAAGATGATAGGTTAAGAGAAAAGTTTAATGCCTTAATTGCAAAGGGTTATTATGTTCCCAATGAATTGGCAAAAGCGTCTTATGGTGAAAAAAATGACAAAGCAACCATAGAGTATGTTGCTGCAAAATATATCGACATACCTGATAGCTTGTTTAGCCCAACTGATTCTGATTATTCAAAATATTACGATAGTAATAAGGAGCAATACAAGCAAAAGGCGTCAAGATCAATTGATTATGTTGTGTTTAATATTGTGCCTTCAGCAAAAGATGTTGAAGATGCAAGCAGGGAAATGGATCAAATCGCACTTGAATTAAAGGAAACAGTGGATGTAGTTCGTTTTGTAAAAGTAAATTCTGATAAACCTATTGATACAAGTTGGTTTGCTGAAGGGCAATTGCCAGTTCAAATTGATTCTTTGATGTTTAATAGTAAGATTGGAACAGTTTCAGAACCATATAATCTTAATAATGAATTTCATGTAGCACGATTAATGGATATTGGGTCAAGGCCCGATTCAATGAAAGCTTCGCATATACTTATTTCTTATGCAGGAGCATATAATGCGCGCCCAGAAGTTACAAAAACACGTGAGTTAGCTGAGCTATTTGCCGATAGCTTATTCAATGTATTGAAGAAACAACCAAACAAAATGGTAGCCTTTGCAAAGGAGTTTTCGAATGACCCATCTGTTGAGCAAAATGATGGAGATTTGGGGTGGTTTGCAGATGGGGCAATGGTTGGAGCATTTAACCAAGCTGTTTACACTACGAAAAAGGGTAAGTTTACTATGACAGAAACTCCATTTGGGTTCCATATTATAGAAGTTACTGGGAAGAAAGCACCTGTTAAGAAAGTTAAAGTTGCCATGGTTGATCGCGAAGTTTATGCAAGTGATGCAACATATCAGAATACTTTTGCCAAAGCAAGTAAATTGGCAACCGAATGTAATACACAAGATGAGTTTGACAATATGGTTGCTGATCAACGACTCAACAAAAGAGAAATGCCTACAATTCGTGAAATGAGCAACTACATTGCAGGACTTAAAAACCCAAGACAGATAATTAGATGGACATTTAATGATGATACTGAAGTAGGACAGGTTTCAAGCGTGTTCGATTTGGAAGATATGTTTGTTGTAGCAGTGTTAACTGATGCTGAAGATGCTGGTTATCCAACACTCGATCAGGTTAAAGATAGAATTAAACAAAAGGTTTACAACCAACTTAAAAATGAGTACTTAGCAGAGAAAATGTTGGCTTATAATGGTGATATAAATAAGATTAAAGAGAACATGGATGTTACCGAGAAACAAGTTAATCCTTTGTTTTATAATTCACGTAACCTACCAGGTTTCACCATTGAAAATGATGTAATTGGTACTGTATTTGGAATGCAAAATGGAACAGTATCACCCCCAATTCATGGAAATTCAGGAACTTTCGTAGTTAAGGTAGATGAAATAACTTTTGCCGGTGAACAGGCTGATTATACCACTACCATAAAGGAATTAACGGATGATTTTAATAAAAGAGTTAACCAGGACTTACCTTATAATTCTCTAAAAGAATCTCTGGATATAGTTGATAATAGAATCGACTTCTATTAGACAATTATAAATCTTAATAAAAAAACTGCTTGTCATTTGATAAGCAGTTTTTTTTGTGCCAAAAAATCTCTTGTTTTACTTGTGAAATGAACATATGTTCAATACATTTGCAAAATGTTTGGTTCATATTGTAAATTTAAAGTCATGTATTATGCCTGCAAGAGATAAAACAGGTCCACAAGGTAGCGGATCTATGACAGGACACCGTATGGGTGTTTGTGTTGATAATGATAATCAGCAAAGTAAAGTATTTGGCCGTGGAGGTGGCGGATGGAGAAGTCGTGGTTTCTGGCAGAAATTTGGTTTTAGACAAAAGTCAAGTGAATGTTCTTATTCTTCACAAAAAGATCCAGGAAGTACTTTTGGTGTTGACATCAGTTTACTTAAAGACAAAATTGATTCCCTGGAGAAAAAAATAGATAGTCTTAAGAAACAAGATTAGTTTCATTTTTTTATTCACTTAATACTTTAAATTATGAGTTTTTTTGGAAAAGGATTAGGCTTTGGAGACGGTAGAGGAAAAAATAAGGGTGGTGCAATGGGCGTTGGAGGCTATTGTATTTGTGCAAAGTGTGGAACAAAGGTAAAGCATGAAAAAAATGTTAAGTGCACTACCATTAAATGTCCTGATTGTGGAACAACAATGATTAGAGAAGAACTGCTAAAGAAATAGGTAAATGAAAATAGCAATTGCAAGTGGCAAGGGTGGGACAGGGAAAACAACCTTGGCAACTAATCTTGCAACATATCTATCTGAATTTAGCAAGGTTGTATTGTGTGATATTGACGTTGAAGAACCTAATTCCGGATTATTTATCGAGGGGAACTTAGAATACAGAGAAGCAGTATATAAAATGATACCCAATTGGAATGAAGACGAATGCAGCTTCTGTGGTAACTGTCATAAGGTTTGCAATTTCCACGCTGTTATACGCATAGGTACAGATATTATGATATTTCCAGAATTATGTCACAGCTGCTATGCATGTTCCGAATTATGTCCCACAGAATCCCTACCAATGGTAAAGAAAAGAATAGGAGAATTGGTTCATTATAAAAGTAATGGGCTGGATTTTGTGGAAAGTCGTTTAGATATTGGGGAAGAACAAGCAGTTCCTCTTATTTCACAAACCATAAATTTCATCAAAAATAATTTTGATGATAATATGATTCAACTATTTGATTCACCTCCAGGTACATCCTGTCCGGTAATTGAAGCCACTAAAGATGTTGATTTTGTAATTCTAGTAACCGAACCAACCCCTTTTGGTCTTAATGACCTTAGACTTGCCGTAGAAACCATGAAGATGCTTCACAAAAACTATGGAGTTGTATTAAACAGGTATGGAATAGGAAATGATGATGTTATCAGATATTGTGAAGCCGAAAATATTCCTTTAATAGCTTTAATAAATAATAGCAGGGATATTGCCCTAGCTTATTCAGCGGGCAAGTTAATATTTCAGGAATTGCCCGAATTTAAGAAGCAATTGATGAATATCAGAAGTTACATAATTGAAATATTAATGGACAATTAGATGAAGGAAATTGTTGTTGTGTCAGGAAAGGGTGGAACAGGTAAAACTTCAATAACAGCATCATTTGCCGTGCTAGGTGGTAAGGATATAATTGTTGCTGATTGTGACGTAGATGCCGCGGATATGCATTTGTTATTGGAGCCTAATTATGAAATTTCAGAAGAATTTCATAGTGGCGAATTGGCATACATAAATCAGAATAATTGTATTCAGTGTGGTAAGTGTTATGATGTATGCAGATTTACCGCCATTGAAGTTACTAATGGAAGACATACCGTTAATGCCTTAAATTGCGAAGGCTGTGGGTATTGTGCACGAGTTTGCCCTTCTGATGCAATAATAAATAAACCTCAAAAAGTTGGACAATGTTTCACCTCTATTATCAAAACAGGAAGCATTATGGTTCATGCTAAACTTGGTATTGGAGCTGATAATTCAGGTAAGCTTGTTGCAAAGGTTAAAAATGAAGCCAAAGAAATTGCAAATGATGAATTAAAAGAATATATATTGGTAGATGGGTCGCCTGGAGTTGGATGTCCGGTAGTATCATCCTTATCCGGTGCTGACTTTGTTGTTCTGGTAACAGAACCATCAGTTTCAGGTATTCATGACTTAATGCGTGTTTACGAATTGGTAGAGCGTTTTAATATAAAAACCGGCTGTATCATCAATAAATTTGATATTAACCAAGGTATCACAAATGAAATAATGGATTTTCTAGAGAGTAAAAATATTGTACATCTTAAAAGTATTCCATACAATGAAGTATTTACCGAAGCTATGTTACTTGGTAAAACAATTGTTGAATTGGATAATGATCCGGTTAAATTTCAGATTATGGAAACATGGATAAAAATTAAAAAAACTCTAAAATATTTATAGTATGAATTTAGCATTTACAGCAAAAGGAACAACATGGGATTCAAATATGGATACCAGATTTGGAAGAACTGAATACCTATTGATATATAATGATATCTCAAAAGAATTATCATCATACGATAATCGAGAGTCGGCTAATTATGCCCATGGAGCCGGTCCAAAAACTGCACAAAATCTATTTGAACTTAAAGCTGATGCATTAATAACCGGTAACGGCCCCGGAGGAAATGCAGCAGCAGTAATGGAGAAAACCGGTATTGATATATATATTGGTGCCGGGGCAAAGACTGTTAAGGAGGCATATGAGGCATTTCAAAAAGGAGAATTAATAAAAGTATAATGACTGCCTAAAAGATAGATGAATAATGATAACATCAGAGAATAGTATTCAAATACGTTATGATGAAGTAGACAAAATGGGATGGGTTTACCATGGCAACTACGCAAAGTTTTATCATATAAGCAGAACAGAATTAATGCGTAACATCGGGTTAAGTGATAAAGATCTGGAAGCCAATGGAATTTATTTACCTGTTATAGAGCTTAATATCAGATATATGAAGCCAATATATTATGATGATCAAATAATAATCAAAACGGTATTGCAAAATATTCCTTCTTCCAGAATGATTTTCAATCATGAAGTAAGAAATAAGAATAATGAACTAATAAACACAGCAAAAAGCACAGTTGTATTTGTTAATATGGAAACCAGGAGACCCATGAAAGCACCTGATTTTATAGTAAATAGAATAATGCTGCATTTCGATAACTAGGTTGTTAAAAGTAAAAAAATGAAATTAGAACATATTGCATTAACTGTAACTCATCAGAATGAAATAGAAAGTTTCTATGTAAATATCCTTGGAATGAAGATTGTTAAGTCCTTTGTATTATCATCTGAGCTTGCCAATTCTATATTTAAAATCAACCAGGAAATACCGGTTTTTCATTTAGAAAAAGGAAGTTTACTATTTGAAATATTCATCGGAAACTTCAATATCTCATTTGGATTTAATCATAT
>JAERTF010000134.1 GCA_016845105.1 Bacteroidota bacterium
CTACTAAACTCACCTACCTTTTTTTTAGCTTTTCTTAAAGGACTCAATAATTAATTCTTCTTTATAATCATTTTAGATAATATAGTATTTTTGCAAAAGTTTTTATTTCATGAGTTAGCTTCTACCCTACTCTGAAAAAAAATGTAAATTCATCATTTGAAAGTTAGAATAAAGATATAATGGCAAAATTTGAAATAGTAATGCCCAAATTGGGTGAGAGCATTATCGAGGCAACAATTACTCGTTGGGTTAAGAATATAGGTGACCAATTGGAAGAGGATGATCCGATCGTAGAAATTGCAACAGATAAAGTAGATTCTGAAATACCAAGTCCTGTTGAAGGTAAATTGGTTAAACTTCTTTTTGAGGAAGGTGATATAGTTGCTGTTGGTACTATAATAGCAATTGTTGATATGGATGGAGATGAAGATTCACCAGAAGATGTTGAAGAAAAAACGGAAACTCCGGCAAATGATAACAACTCTGCTGAAATAGTAACTCCTGATAAAGTAGAAGAAGTTGTAGTTGCAAAAACCAACTTTTCTGAGTCCTCAAATTTTTATTCGCCTTTGGTAAAAAGCATTGCTGCCAAAGAAAATATCAGTATTGATGAACTTGATTCCATCCAAGGTACAGGAAAAGACAATAGAGTAACCAAAAATGATGTTCAAAAATATCTGAAGAATAAAACTTCCGAAAAGAAGCCAACAGCTCCTAGGGTAGAAAAAGTAATTGCTCCGGTAGTACCTTCACTACAAAGTGATAAGGTAGTTGAAATGGATCGTATGCGCAAGCTAATCGCTGACCATATGGTTATGTCTAAGCAAGTGTCACCGCATGTTACTTCATTTATTGACGTGGATGTTACCAACATTGTCCTATGGCGAAATAAGGTTAAAAATAGCTTCTTGGATCGAGAAGGAGAAAAAATAACCTTTACACCTATTTTTGTTCAAGCTGCTGCTCAGGCTTTAAGAGAATATCCTCAAATAAATGTATCATTGGATGGATATAATATTATTTATCGCAAGGATATAAACATAGGAATGGCTGCCGCGCTACCAAATGGGAATTTAATTGTACCTGTGATTAAAAAAGCTGATGAAAAAAATTTATTGGGAGTTGTTAAATCTGTTAATGATTTGGCAGGCCGAGCTAAAGCAAATAAACTAAATCCCGATGATATACAAGGTGGTACGTTTACAATTACTAATTTTGGATCGTTTGATAGTTTAACAGGAACACCCATAATCAATCAACCTCAGGTAGCGATCCTTGGAGTTGGAGCAATACGAAAACAACCTGCTGTTATTGAGACTCCCCAGGGTGATACCATTGGAATACGACATATTATGATACTTTCATTGGCATATGATCATCGTATTGTTGATGGTGCTTTGGGAGGAATGTATTTAAAGAGATTGAAAGAATTATTGGAAAACTTTAGTCTAGACACCAATATCTAATATGAAGCTCAACCTTAGTAAGCCGATTGCTTTTTTCGACATAGAAGCAACTGGTTTGAATGTAACAAAAGATCGTATCGTAGAAATAAGTGTTCTACGTGTAAACCCTAACGATTCTAAGGAAATCAAAACATGGTTATTAAATCCTGATTATCCCATTAGTAAGGAAGCCAGTAAAATTCATGGTTATAACAATGATGAGCTACTGGAAAAACCTACTTTCAAGCAAAAAGCAAAGGATATTGCAAATTTTTTTAAGGGATGTGACCTTGCTGGGTATAACTCGCTAAAGTTTGATATACCTATGCTTGTGGAAGAATTCCTAAGAGCTGGCGTCGAATTTGAAGTAAAAAGAAGAAGGCTTATTGATGTTCAAAACATTTTTATGAAGATGGAACAAAGAACATTAAATGCGGCATATAAGTTTTATGTTGGAAAAAATCTTGAAAACGCCCATACTGCAGAAGCCGACACCCTAGCCACTTATGAAGTTCTTGAAAGCCAGCTTGATAGATATAAAGAAACAGAGTATACCGACCGTGAGGGTAATATTTCCACACCAGTTTGTAATGATATTCAGAAACTTCATGAATTCTCAATGCATAAAAAAAATGCTGATTTGATTGGTCAGATAATCTATAACAAAGATGGTAAGGAAGAATTTAATTTTGGAAAACACAAAGGTAAATCAGTTGAAGAAATTTTTAAAAAAGACCCTTCATATTATTCATGGATAATGAAAGCCGATTTTCCACAATACACAAAAAATCTGCTTACCAACATAAAACTTAAGATGAACTAGTTAAGCATAAAAAAGTAAAACATGAAAATAATATGTATTGGTCGAAATTATACAGAACATGCAAAAGAGCTTAACAATGCAGTTCCTGAAAAACCAATTTTTTTTATGAAACCTGATACAGCAATCGTTCGAAACAACGATCCTGTATATTACCCTGAACATACTAAAGACTTGCATTACGAGGCTGAAATTGTAATTAAAATTTGTAAGAAAGGTAAACATATTAATACCATGTTTGCCAGTAACTATTTTAATGAAATTGGCATTGGTATAGATTTTACTGCACGTGATTTACAAGCTGAATGTAAAAAAAGAGGTTTACCTTGGGAAATTTCCAAAGGCTTTGATCAATCGGCACCCATTAGTGAATTTATCGATAAGTCAAACTTTGATATAGTTAATGGAATCAAATTTAGTTTATCAATAAATGGAACGAAAAAACAAAATGGAAATACAAAGGATATGATCTTTTCAATAAATCATATAATAGCGTATGTTTCAAAATTTGTAACATTAAAGGAAGGAGATCTAATATTTACTGGAACTCCTGCCGGAGTTGGACCAACTGAAATTAATGATCACTTCGTGGCTTCAATTGAAGGCAAAACAATGCTTGATTTTGTAATCAAATAATCATTAAATCAAAAACTACCATGGGTCGTTCTTTTTATTTTCCTCCTCCAATAACGGCATTAAATATAGTATATCGCTAAATGATGCCTCTCGATAATTTGGAGGTGGAATAAAGAAATCTGTAACAATATTAATCTCACGAATCTTTGTAACAGTTACAATCTGCTTATTTTTATTTGGTGAATATTCAACCGACTTCAGTAACATTCCGTTCTTTAGCAGGTCAATATATTTGGTAGTATATGCAATACTTCCTTGCCCAGATACAGGATTTAGCTGCTTCATAAACGAAATCATATAGTTTATATCGATATCATCATAAGGTTTCACTTCAGTTGTGTGCCACACCGATTCTACCAATATACTGTCGTAAAATATATTATACTTTTCGGCATTATACCCTATTATTTCCTCATAATCACCAGTTTCAACTACTCGGATATCATGATTTATACTGCTTGCTGTGGTATCAAGTAATTGCTTTTTAATCGCTATGTATATACTATCAAGTTCTTTTTTGTCAGATGGTCGCAAACCAACAAGCATCTCCTCCATTTGTTTATCATATGCAGCAATACTATTTTCCTTTAATTGTTGTACCGTACCGGTCCAGTAAACTTTGTATTGTGAAAAAACAACAGTTATCTCTCTTTTCTCAAGATCAATTATAGCGATATTGGAAGGTGTTTCGTGTCGAATAAAATTGTCTTGGATAAAAATAGTCTGGATCATTTTATTTCCGAAGGAATCTTTACTCTCTTCGGTTATTACCCATCCTGCTTGAGCCACAATAGGAAACACCAACAAGATATACAGAGTATACAATAATCCCTTAATCCTATCATTCACCATAATTAAATAATTGAGTTTAAGCTTTACTTATGAACACAAAATTAGAAAATAAAATTTGTGCTACTATTGTTATGTAGAAAAATTTACCTTTACATTATAATATGCAGCCATTAAATAATTATAATTAAAGATGAAACAAAGGCTTATAGTTGCTACAATAAATATAATTAAGAGAATACTGATATCTTTTGGTATAATACTATTGATTATGGTTGTTTTAAGCTTTACTTCTCTACCATTTTGGATGTATTACAATCTTGGAGTATCCAGCAAAACAATCAACAATTCTCCTGATTTCATTATAGTATTAGGTGGTGGTGGTATTCCTAGCGAATCGGGTTTAATGAGAACACATAAGGCCTCAATTATTTCCAAAAGATATCCCGAAGCAATTGTTATTATTGCTCTTCCAGGTGATACTACTAATGCATCCAGTTCAATTCAGTTAATGAAAAATGAGCTAATAGAGCGAGGTACAGATTCGTTACGGATATTACTCGAACCCAATGGAGTAAATACAAGAATGCAAGCAATGGAAATTGCAAAACTTATTAAACTAGATTCAGATATCCTTATCATTACTTCACCTGACCACATGTTTCGATCAGTACTTGTATTTGAAAAACTGGGGATGAACAATACATATGGAGATGCGGCCTTTGAAAATGCCATTGAATCGAATTTATTATTTTATGATGATAAACTAGGCGGTAACACATTAATTCCTGAAGTAGGTAATAATACCCAATTAAGATATCAGTTCTGGAATCATTTTAAGTACCAGATTATTGTTTATAGGGAGTATATGGCAATTGCTTACTATAAGCTTAAGGGATGGATATAGTTTAAATAATCCTGTTTAATAATCCATAATTTCTTTTTTATTTTACTCACAATTAGGTTATTAATTATAATACTTAAAAACTTTTATTTAAGGCACTATTTAAACATCAATGATGTAGGCGCCTATTTCATTTGAATACATTGCCTGTCTATTTGAATTTATTATAAGTATAGGCTTTCTGTTTTACATTAGTCTAAAGGTATAAACTATTCAAATTCATATATTTATCATTACACATAGCTACAAATTAAAAAAACATGGATGTGTTTTCATAATTAAGAAGAAAAAACTACTTTTGCAGGCTCAAATTGAAAAAATTATGTCTAAGAAAAAACACGAAGAAATATCAGGAGATCAGCGTTTAGAGAATATTGGTGAAACCCTGAGTAAAACTGAAGAATTTATTTTTAATAATCAGAAACTTATTGGAATTGTAATAACAATTGTAATAGTTGCCATTCTTGGTTTTTTTGGATACAATAAGTATTATCTAGAACCAAAAACCGAAGAAGCTGTAGAACAAATGTTTCAAGCTCAGCAATACTTTGAAGCTGACTCATTGGACAAAGCACTTTATGGAGATGGTAATAGTCTTGGATTTATTGACATTAGTAGTGATTATGGAATTACAAAACCTGGTAATTTGGCAAATTATTATGCAGGCATTTCTTTTTTAAAGAAAAAAGATTTTGAGAAAGCAATTGATTATCTTGAAGATTTTAGTGCTGATGATCATTTAGTTAGCCCGATGGCGAGAGGTGCAATGGGTGATGCTTATTTGGAATTAGGTGATAAAGATAAGGCTGCTGCCTATTATTTAGAAGCAGCTAATATTGATGATAATGGTTTTACTTCACCTTTATTTTTATTTAAAGCTGGTCAGGTGTATGAATTACTAGGAAATTATGACAAAGCAATAACTACCTATACTCGAATTAAAGATAACTACTGGAAAAGTAACGAAGGGCGTAGTATTGAAAAAAATATTGCTAGAGTTAAAGAGTTAAAAAAAAGAAAGTAAAGAAATAGTATATAATAATTAGAGCCTGGTAAGTAACTTGCCAGGCTTTTTTTTTATTATAGTTTTGTCAACAGTTGAGTAATAAATCAATAGGATGAAAAAAGAAGATCTTCGAATAGTATTCATGGGTACTCCAGAGTTTGCAGTTCCATCGTTAAATGCTTTAATTGTAGGTGGTTATAATGTAGTTGGAGTTATAACAGCACCCGATAGGGAAGCAGGACGAGGAAGAAAAATTACTATGTCGGCGGTTAAGCATTATGCCATTAATAATAATTTGAAGGTATTACAACCCACAAATTTAAAGGATGCTGATTTTATAAAGGAACTCATTGAATTGGAACCAAATCTCCAAATTGTTGTGGCATTTAGAATGTTACCAAAAGTTGTATGGTCATTGCCAACTTTTGGTTCATTTAATCTTCATGGCTCACTTCTGCCACAATATAGAGGTGCAGCACCAATTAATTTTGCTTTAATAAATGGCGAAAAAGAAACAGGTGTTACAACTTTCTTTTTAGATGAACAAATTGACACTGGAAATATATTAGCACAAACCAAAATAGAAATTACCCAAGAGGATGATGCAGGCTCACTGCATGACAAAATGATGGTGCTTGGAGCTGAGCTGGTTTTAATTACAATTGAGGATATTTTGAATGAAAATATAGTACCTATTAATCAAAAAACCATCATCAACAAAAAATTAAAGAAGGCGCCTAAACTTTTAAAATCTGATTGTAAGATTAACTGGAATAACAATGCAGAAAAAATAAAAAACTTCGTTCGTGGTTTGAGCCCCTATCCTGCTGCTTTTTCTATTCTAAGTTCTTCCGACTACAAAGATACCATTGTTAAGATATACAAGGTTTCAATAATTTCTAGTATCAGTGATAAAACTATACCCGGAACAATTATTTCTGATGGATCTACATATTTAGATGTAGTTGTAGATGATGGACTAATTAGAATTGAAGAATTGCAATTATCAGGAAAAAAAAGGTTAAAGGCCATTGAATTTCTTAGGGGATTTCAAAATATTAATGATTATAATTTCAAAAATTAGAATACTTGGCAGTGGGGAATTTAATCAATAACAAGAGGTCTATATTAAAGGAATTAAGTTAATTTTAATGTCTCACTTAACATTATATAATAATTCAAAAGCCTACATATATAAGGCTTAGGAGGATTTTTACAGTATTTTTATCGACAAAAACAGCAATATTTTAATGGTTTTATCAACAATTTGGCTGTTTTATTAACAAAAATGTAGTATTAGCGCGGCAGTATTTGCATTTTCAACTTTTAGCATTACATTTGTTAACAGTAAAACCTTAATTTTTAATTAAATACTTAAACATGAACAAAGCGGAATTAATTGACGCAATGGCATCAGGAGCTGGACTCAGCAAAAGTGATGCAAAAAAAGCTCTTGAAGCTTTTATTGGTGCTACCGGTGATGCATTAAATGCTGGTGACCGTGTTGCATTAGTTGGATTCGGATCTTTCTCAGTTTCTACAAGAGCTGCTCGCAAAGGCCGTAACCCACAAACAGGTAAAGAAATAAACATAGCAGCTAAAAAAGTTGTTAAGTTTAAAGCTGGTGCAGATCTTGCAAAGACTGTTAAATAGCATTTACTAAAAACACAAAAAAAACGCATTGAATAGTTCAGTGCGTTTTTTTTATGTAATTATTATGGTTTAAAACAAAACGATAAGGAAGCGCAGCATCTTCTTCAGCATACTCCACACCTATTCTTGACCCTGCATAAATATCCTCTTCATTAATTACTATTCCCTTATCTTCTATCCATAATTCATTTTCGAGATAGCTAACACCATTTAGAGAGTTTGTAATACCCATTGCTTTGGTTAATTTTCCAGGCCCAATTGTAAGGTTATAATCCGCTGTTTTTTTTGAAGTCCTTGCTAACATCTCAGGTACTCCAATTAATGGATAAATTGAACGAATTAATATGGCATGAGGGGTATTAATATCAGCTGTAACCACATTTAACAGATAGTGAATACCATAACAAAGATAAATATATGCAATCCCTCCTTTTTCATACATTGTCTTGGTCCTGTTAGTTAACCTTCCTCCATAAGAATGGGAGGCTTTGTCAGTAACGCCCTTATATGCTTCGGTTTCTGTGATGATACCTCCTGTTAATATGTTATTTGTGTTGCAATACAAATATTTGCCTAACAATGAATTTGCAATTGAAACAACATCATCAGAAATATAATATGAAGCAGACAGTTTTCCCACTTAATAATGGTAAATATTGAGATATAATATTATTAACTCTTTGGCGATAACATAATTAAAGTATATAACCAACACCTCCTGTAACAGTGAAGTAATTGATTTTTTGATTAAATGTTGTGGAGTATGGCTCACCATCCCAATCCCAACCTGATGCATCCTTAAACTTCAGTGTTGAATTAATATAATCGCCATTAAGCAGAATGTAATATGAACCTAACCTGTATTTAAAACCGCCACCTAGTAAATAACCAAAATTTGAAGCTCTAGAGCTAACTATATAATACTCTCCTTTATCATTAAGATCATTTAGATTAGTTGTTCTGATAGTTACATTTGGTGAATACGATCCAAAATATCCACCCAATGCTCGAACATCCAATGATAACGCCCTTGTAATTGGGAACCTTAGGTAGGGTCCCAAAAATATACCTCCACTACTCCAGTTTTTAGTACTTTCGATACTAACACCATAGTTGGGATGCGCTGTTTCAAGCTGATTCTTATATTTTGAATTATTAATTGCATTACTACTATAATTTATAAGCAACTGAATACCAAAGTTGTGACTTAATCTATAAGCATAATTGAATGATAATGCTAATCCTGTTTTCGCAAAGCCCGAAGTTGAATCATTTAACAATGATTTACTAAAATCTGACAATGGAATTGATGGTCCAATAGATAATCCTACATATTGTCTACTTACGCCCTGCCCATATACAAGCTGTGATACAAACAATAAAAGTATAATTAGTTTTTTCATAATCTTTCTTTTTGTCAAATCTATTAAAAAATACATTCAATCTAATTGTTTTATTAATC
>JAERTF010000135.1 GCA_016845105.1 Bacteroidota bacterium
TAATGGTATGTTCAAAGTTTATCCTAACCCAACTATGGGTAATATAGTTATTGAGGGTATGAGCTTTATTGAATTGGTGGTTAATAATTCAAAAGGAGAACTTATTTACAAAGGAGATTCTAAATTATTTAGCTTGACACCATATCCTACAGGTGTGTATTACTTTACTTTATCGACTGATAAAACAAGTGAAACCCACAGAGTTGTTAAGAAATAGATAATCAGTTTATTAATGCAAATCAAAATTAGTTTTTACACCAATTCACATTTATATGTTTAACAATAAACTGTTAGTGATTAAGCATAACCAGTATAACTTCTGAGAAAAAAAAGTATATATTTGGCACCTTATTAAGTATCATCATGTATGTATGTAATAACTACGGTAATTTTATTCCCAGATAGCTAATTTCATAGTATATGTTAATTAATAATATTTCTTCAGAAAAAAACCAAAAATGAAAGAGTACATAGTTTATTTCCTAAAGGGAATGGCTGTTGGTCTGGCAAACATAATTCCAGGAGTATCAGGTGGAACCATAGCTTTAATAACCGGAATTTTCGAAAGATTAATTAATTCCATTAAATCATTTGGTTTACAGTCGGCTCGTTTATTATTTAAAGGTAGTTTTAAAGAGTTTACAAAAAAAACTGATTTCTATTTTTTGTTATCACTTTTCTCAGGTGTTATTGTTGCAGTGGTGCTTCTTGCGAAGATCTTTGATTTTCTTTTCAACCAATATCCGGTTTATATTTGGGCCTTCTTTTTTGGACTAATTCTTGCCTCAGTATATTTTGTTGGAAAAACAATAGGGAAATGGAATCTCAGTGTGATAATAAGTTTCATTATTGGAACTACATTAGCAATAATGTTTACATTTTTAACTCCGGCTACGCAAAACAATAGTTTCGTTTATCTAATTCTATGTGGTGTGGTAGCAGTTTGTTCAATGATATTGCCCGGACTTTCAGGATCATTTGTACTTATACTTATGGGTAATTATCAGCTTGTGGCAATTGATGCAATTAATAACAGAGACCTAAGTATAATATTCCCTGTTTTAATTGGAACCATTGGTGGATTGGTTGCATTCTCTCATATTCTTTCATGGGTGTTTAAGCGGTTTAAAGATCAAACAATTGCAACACTTACCGGATTCATTTTAGGGTCACTAGGTATTATATGGCCATGGAAAACTCCAATTGAAGAATTATTTGGAGATAAGACTAAAGTAGTGGGATATAGTTATTTTTTACCTGAAATAAACCTGGAGTTTGCAATAGCATTTTTAATTATAATTATAGGGTTTGTTAGTATATGGATTATGGAAAAAAGTGCACAGAGCATTGATAAAACCTCTAAGAAATAATGAATCAGTACGGCTTAATTGGAAAAAACTTAACGCATTCATTTTCTCCGGAATATTTTAAGCAAAAATTTCAAAAATTAAAAATTGATGCTGAATACAAAATATATGATATAGATGATATTGAGGAATTCCCTGATATTATTGCTTCCAACCCTAGTCTTATAGGATTAAACGTTACAATTCCCTATAAAAGATCTCTTGGCAGTTTTATGAACAGTATTGATAACTCTGTAAATATCACCGGATCTATAAATACAATAAAAATAGATAATATAAAAGGAAAAAAAGTACTATCAGGATATAATACTGATGTTATAGGGCTTGAAAAAACAATAAAGCCAATTGTTAAAAAAAATCCTGGAATTAAAGCTATGATATTGGGTACCGGTGCTAGTGCCAACTCAGTAGCCTATGTTCTTAGAAAACTTGGTGTTCTTTTCTTCTTTGTTTCCAGACAGCCTTCAAAACTACTCCATTCTCATTATAGTTGGTTGCAAAAGAGTGATTTTAAATTACACAATCTTATTATAAATACTACTCCGGTGGGGATGTTTCCTGATTTTCAAAACTCACCTCAAATACCATACGAGTTTATTACAAAAGATCATATCTTGTTTGATTTAATCTATAACCCAAATGAAACTCTTTTTCTAAAAAAGGGTAGAAAAATAGGCGCAAGAGGTATCAATGGTAACGAAATGTTAAAAATTCAGGCAGATGCTTCCTGGAATATTTGGAATAAGTGATTATTAATTTAAAAGATAATAGCCATGGTTAATAAAACAGTAGGATTATTAACCATGACTTTATTTGTTTATTTTAAACTTTCAACTTCAATAATTGTTTCATCATCAATATAATCTTCAAGGGGTAAACAAGTGCACAAATTCCTATCACCATAAGCATCGTCAATTTTAGCAACAGGTGTAAAGTATTTATTATCTCTTACCCACTCCAACGGATAGGCTGCTGATTCTCTGTTATAAGGCAAATCCCAATTATCCGAGATCAACATTTCAGCAGTATGAGGTGCGTTAACAACCACATTATTTTTCTTTTCTGCCCTACCCTCTTCAATTTCAGCTATTTCAGCTCTGATGGCTTTCATTGCATCAATAAAACAGTCCATCTCAACTAGCGGCTCACTTTCCGTTGGTTCAACCATTAATGTACCATGAACTGGGAATGCCACTGTTGGAGCATGGAAACCATAGTCCATTAATCTTTTAGCAATATCAACTACCATTACATCAGCAGTTTTGCTAAACTTATTGCAATCAAGTATCATTTCATGTCCAACGGTTCCATTTTTGCCTTTGTAAAGAATTGGAAAATGATCTCCTATGGAATGTGCCATATAATTGGCATTCAAGATTGCTATTCTGGTAGCTTCAGTTAGTCCGGTTGCACCAAGCATTTTTAAGTAGCCATATGAAATAAGTAGAGCAAGTGCACTACCCATAGGTGCTGAAGAAACAGAATTATTTTCCTGATTATTTTCGAGTTGGGACATTGCGTGACCGGGTAAAAACGGAACCAAATGTTCAGCAACGCCAATTGGTCCAACACCAGGACCACCACCACCATGGGGTATTCCAAATGTTTTATGGAGATTAAGATGACAAACATCAGCCCCAATAAATCCAGGATTAGTTAATCCAACCTGTGCATTCATATTAGCTCCATCCATATACACTTGTCCACCATTTTCATGAACAATATTGATAACTTCTCTGATGCTTTCTTCAAAAATACCATGAGTTGATGGATAGGTCACCATAATTGCTGCAAGATCATCTTTATACTTTATTGCCTTCTCGCGCAAGTCCTCTATATCAATATTACCATTATCAGCCGTTTTTGTGACAACTACTTTAAAGCCTGCAACAACTGCACTAGCAGGGTTTGTTCCATGTGCTGACGCTGGGATCAAACATATATTTCTATGTCCCTGACCAATGCTTTTTTGATAATTATCAATTGTTAATAAACCTGCATATTCTCCGGCTGCACCTGAGTTTGGTTGAAATGAAACTGCTGCAAATCCAGTAACCTTAGAAAGGATTTCATTCATCTCATTTACAATTTTGATATAACCAACTGCCTGATCCTTGGGAACAAAAGGATGAATATCTGTAAACTCGGGCCAGCTAATTGGCATAAGTTCAGCAACAGCATTTAGTTTCATTGTACATGATCCCAATGGAATCATCGATCTATTTAAAGCAATATCTTTGTTTTCAAGTTTTTTTAAATAGCGCATCATTTCAGTTTCCGACTGATAATTTTTAAAGGCTTTGTGTTGGAGGAAATCAGATGTTCTTAATAAGTTTTCAGGTAAAAAGGTGGAACCTGATCCATAAAAATCATTGAAGCTCAATTCAAACTTATCTTTTCCTGCTGCTTTGGCAAAAATGGCTGCAAGCATTCCAACATCATTAGCATCAGTAGTTTCGTCTATACTAATACCTACATGTTTATTATCATCAAAATACCTTAGATTAATATTATGTTTAATCGCGATTGATTTCAATGTTGTAACATTAACATTTTCAGGAAGTTTAAGATATAAGGTATCGAAAAAATACTCGTTTTCCAATAAATACCCTGAATACTCAATTGATTTAGCAATAGCTACAGTATGATTATGAATTTTAATAGCTATATTTTTTATTCCATCCTTGCCATGGTAGACACCATAAAAACCTGCCATTATAGCCAACAATGCTTGTGCTGTACAAATATTTGAAGTTGCACGCTCACGCTTAATGTGTTGTTCGCGGGTTTGAAGTGCCATTCTAAGTGCTTCCTTACCATTTCTATCTTTGGATATGCCAATAATTCTACCAGGAATATTTCTTTTGTACGACTCAACACTTGCAAAATAGGCAGCATGTGGCCCCCCAAATCCCATTGGTACACCAAAACGCTGTGAAGTGCCAAATACAACATCAGCACCCCACTCACCCGGAGGTGCTAGTAGGGCAAGGCTCATCAAGTCAGAAGCCACTGCAACCGGAACTTTAGCGTCATTTGCATTTTTTACAACAATTCTATAATCAGGTATATTTCCATATTGATCAGGGTATTGGATCATACAACCAAACACCTTTTCGTCAAATTTAAAATCTTCACACTTACTAAACTTTAATTCAATGTCTTTGGACTTGGCTCTTGTTTTAAGAACTGCCAATGTTTGTGGAAACATGTTTTCTGATACAAGAAATACATTTGCATTGTTTTTTACACTTGCCCTTGGTCTTGAATTATAGAACATCAACATTGCTTCAGCAGCTGCAGTAGCCTCATCAAGTAGCGATGAATTTGCTATTGGCAAACCGGTGAGGTCTGAAATCATAGTCTGAAAGTTCAATAATGCCTCAAGTCTTCCTTGTGATATTTCAGCCTGATATGGTGTATATGATGTATACCAACCAGGATTTTCAAATACGTTTCTAAGAATAACCGGTGGAATTATCGTATTATAGTAACCAGTTCCTATATATGACTTAAAAACCTTATTTTTTGCACCTAACTTGCGCATATGATTAAGAAACTCATATTCACTTAATCCCTCTTCAAGATCCAATCCTTCTTTTAATCTTATATCTTCGGGAATAGTACTATCAATTAACTGATCAATTGAATCCAAACCCATGGAATTTAACATATGGTCAACATCTTCTTTTGAAGGACCATTGTGTCTGTTTATAAAGCTATTAGTATTCATTGTACAATTATATCTTACTTATTAACTCGATTAGTTTAACCTATCTTTCTCATCAAATAGGGAACTGCAAAAGTATAAATCTTATTAACTAGAAATGGATTTTTTTATCAATAGTTGTTAATATTTTAACATAACATACACCAGAAGAAATCTCCATTGCTAAATTGTTAATTATCCGGCACTTTGTCATCCTGAACGCACGTAAAGAATCTAAAATATATACTAGTTTGAGATTCTTCGCTATCTCTCATAAGGACAAAATCTATAACTACAAAAAAAAGGGAAGCTGCTTAACAACTTCCCTTTGTATTATCCTAACAATTAAGGTTATTATGCCTTAATTCTCATTTTATAGAATGATCTCCATACGAAGTAAAGAGCAACCAATAAAAAAGCAACACCAACATATGGTGCGGCAGCTCTAAATTGAGGAGCGATGGCAATTTCCATGGCCAATAGTCCAAACAACGTTGTAAATTTAATTACCGGATTAAGAGCAACTGAGGATGTATCCTTAAATGGGTCACCAACAGTATCTCCAACAACAGATGCATCATGTAATGGGGTTCCTTTTTCTTGCATATCAACCTCCACTACTTTTTTAGCATTATCCCATGAACCTCCAGCATTTGCCATAAAAATAGCCTGGAATAAACCAAAGAATGCTATAGAAAGTAAATAACTTACAAACAGTGATACCGGTGCATTTGATGATTCTGTTGGAGCAGATATAAATGCAAATGCAAGTGCGAATAGGAATATTGCAATAAATATATTCCACATCCCTTTTTGAGCATAAACTGTACAAATCTTAACAACATCCCTCGACTTTTGAACATCTGCCTTCATAGGCGCATTTGGATCAAGGTTTATATTATGTTTAATATACTCAACTGCACGTGCAGCACCAGTTGTAACAGCTTGTGTTGAAGCACCAGTAAACCAATAAATAACAGCACCACCAAGTAAGAATCCCATAATTGTATATGGATTAAGGAGGTTCAGAATCTCTTCAGGCTTAACATGTAAAGTATGTTCAATTACAAGTATAAGGGCAAAAATCATAGTGGTAGCACCAACAACTGCAGTACCAATTAGAACAGGTTTGGCAGTAGCTTTAAAGGTATTTCCCGCACCATCATTGGCTTCAAGGTAGTATTTTGATTTCTCAAAATCAGGAGTAAATCCAAAGTCTTTTTCGATCTCCGCTATAGTTTCCTCTCTGTTTTCCTCAATTAATGATAATTCATAAATTGATTGAGCATTATCGGTTACCGGTCCATAACTATCAACAGCAATGGTAACAGGTCCCATACCCAACATACCAAATGCTACTAATCCAAATGCAAAAATTGATGGATAAATCATAAATGCATCCAGTCCAAATGTACTTGCGTAATACGCAATAAACATTAGCATAAAGAATACCATTCCTTTCCAGAAAGCACTGAAATTACCTGCAACCAATCCTGAAAGTATATTTAGAGATGCACCTCCTTGTTTTGATGCTTCTACAACCTCATCAACATGTGTTGATTTTGGGCTTGTAAATAGTTTTGTGAACTCAGGTATTAATGCAGCACCAAGAGTTCCTGCACTAATAATAACAGAAAGGCTAATCCATAGATTATTTGGTAAATCACCTATTGTAAAATAACTTACAATAAAGGTAACAACAATTGAAAGAATAGAAGTTATCCACACAAGTGATGTAAGTGGCTTCTCAAAATCAAGATCGTCAACATCTGAGTATTTTGCTTTTGTAATTGCTCCGTTAATCCAGAATGAGATAATAGATGTAGCAATCATTAATATTCTCATAACAAATATCCATGTAAGAAGGATAATTTTATTTGCTTCACCAACCATTGTGCTAGGAAGTGCTAGAAGAATAAATGAAATAAGAGCAACTCCGGTTACACCATATGTTTCAAAACCATCAGCAGTTGGTCCTACACTATCACCTGCATTATCACCAACACAGTCTGCAATAGTACCTGGGTTACGTGGATCATCTTCACCAATTTTAAAAATAACTTTCATTAAATCTGATCCAATATCAGCAATCTTTGTAAAAATACCACCTGCAATTCTAAGAACAGAAGCGCCCAATGATTCACCGATTGCAAATCCAATAAAACTTGCACCTGCATATTCACCAGGAACAAATAACAATATAATAAGCATCATTATTAACTCAAGGGAGATAAGCACAACACCAATGCTCATACCTGCATTTAAAGGAATGTTAAGCAGTTTAATTGGTTTTCTTTCCAAAGAAGCAAATGCCATACGTGAGTTGGCAAGTGTGTTCATTCTTATTCCAAACCAGGCTACGCTGTACGAACCCAATATACCAATAACAGTCCAGCCAAGTATCATAGAAACTCCACCTAATCCAAAATTAGCATCACTTAGCCATCCAAAATAGAAAGCAACAGCAGCGCCAATAAAAACAAATAGAATAGCTAAAAATTTTCCTTGTTGGATTAAATAAGTTTTAGCTGTTTCAAAAATAACTTGTGCTACATCAAGCATCGACTTATGAGCTGTTATTTTTTTTACTTGAACAAATTGGTAAAACCCAAATAAAAATCCTGCCAGAGTAATTAGAAAACCCCAATACAAAATTGTTTGGTCCTTAACCCCATCAGGTATTACAAGGTCAGCTTCACTGGCTGATGCTATTACAGGTGCAGCAAATAAAGCAAGAATCGTAAGAATTTTTTTCATGACAACTTTATTAATTAATTTAAATTAAAATTTCAATCGTTTTCGAAGAAGTTCGCTAAAATAGAAATAATGATTTAAAATCCATGTAAATTATTGATTTTGTTATTAAAAGTCAATTAACAATTATTGAAGGCTTGTATTTATCTTCAATTCAATATTTTTTGTTCAAAGGCCATCAAATTGCCTGCAGAAGATAAAGCCGAAAAAGACAAATATGTTAGTAATTATAAAATAACTCCATTAAAAAGATTTATATGTAGCTAAAAACTTTTTTACTTTTATACTTTATTTTTATAGCAGATGGAAAAGGTTAAGCTTGAAATTGTAGGAATGTCCTATAGTAGGTCTCAAAGTGGTGCATATGCATTGATTTTAGGAATCCCAGGACAAAAAAAAAGACTTCCAATCATAATTGGTAATAGTGAGGCACAAGCAATTGCAATCGAGTTGGAAAAGATGAAACCATCTCGACCTTTGACCCACGATCTATTTGCAAGCTTTGCCAAACATTTTGAGATAAGCGTTACTGAAGTTCTTATTAATAAATTTGAAGAGGGAATTTTCTTTTCAAAACTCATATGCCTTAGGGATAATAAAATAAGCGAGATCGATAGCAGAACATCGGATGCTGTAGCTTTAGCACTAAGATTTAACTGCCCAATATACACCTATCAGAATATTATTAATGAAGCAGGTATTATGCTTGATGATGAACCAATTGGAGATGATCCCGAAGCCAATCAAGATATTGTAGCAGATGAAGAACCTACTGATTTTACTGATTATCTTATTTCTGAGCTTGAAGACATGCTAAAAACAGCAATTGAAAAAGAAAACTACGAAGAAGCATCTAAAATAAGAGATGAAATTAAAAGACGAAAGAAGCTGTAATAGTTATTACCTAAATTCTTATTCCAATTTTTCCACACTTGACCTTTGTTAACTAATGTCCTAACACCCCCCCCCAATACAATTAGTGAGATACTTGTGCTACTTCCTTTGGGTCATGTTTATGTTTAAACAAGAGTGCAAACAGTATCATAACCACCAAAGAATAAACTGCAAAAGTAAGCCATAGGCCATGCCAGTCCTTATGACCATCGGCATCGATAAAGTATCTGTCTAGTACTATCCCGCTTATCCAACTACCCATTATAGCTCCAAAACCGTTGGTCATCATCATAAATACGCCCTGTGCACTGGCACGAATACTCGAGTCAGTCTGTGATTCAACAAATAATGATCCCGATATATTGAAAAAGTCAAATGCCATACCGTATACAATATTTGAAAGTACTATCATCCATAACATCTCAGCAGGGTTTCCATAACCAAATAAAGCGAACCGCAATACCCATGCTCCCATGCTGATTAACATTACTTTCTTTATACCAAATCGTCGTAAGAAAAAAGGAATTGCCAGAATAAATAAAGTCTCCGACATCTGAGAAATTGACATAATTATTGCAGGATACTCAACAGTTAAAAGATCAACATATGCCGGAACCTTTGCAAAATCATGCAAGAAAGCATCTCCATACATATTTGTTAACTGCAATGAGGCTCCCAGTAGCATCGAAAAAATAAAAAACAATGCCATTTTGCTATTCTTAAATAATGCAAAGGCTTTCAAACCAAGAGAATCAACAAGGGAACTGCTTTTTATATTTTTACTTACAGCACATTTTGGTAAAGTAAATGCAAATAATCCAAGTCCAAGGGAAGCTCCCGAAGCAACATAAAATTGCAAAGACGAAGTTTCAATTTTTAATAAGCTAACTGTCCACATTGCAACAATAAAACCTATGGTCCCAAAGACCCTTATTGGGGGATAGTTTTTAACAACATCTAAGTTTTTTCCTTTTAAAGCTGAATATGCAACAGTTATTGCCAATGATATTGTTGGCATATAAAAAACCATACAAAGCAACATTACCCAAAAAAATGCGGAGGGGTTGTTAACCTGAGGTAACATGAAGAGTACAACTGCACCTATAATGTGAAATATTCCCAATAGTTTTTCTGCATTAATCCATCTATCGGCAATTATTCCTGCTAGTGCAGGCATAAAAAGTGATGCAATTCCCATAGTTGAGAAAATAGCACCAAATTCTGTTCCACTCCATTGTTTGTTTTGAAACCAATAACCACCAATTGTAATTAGCCAAGCTCCCCAGATAAAAAACTGAAGAAAGTTCATTATGATTAAACGATTCTTTATACCCATAATATGTTGTAAAAAAATTGAATGGCAAATGTAAACTTTTCCATTTCCTTTTCAAATAGATCGCTGCTAGTTTCAAATCATTATAAATTATTTCTTAACATAGATTATTACCACATAACAGATTGCTCAGGCTATAAAGCTGGTTTATAGATAAATAAAATAGCAAGTGTAAAATGACTTATTATTCTCCTCTCGAATTAGGATTATGTTAATAACTTTGCATTGATATTTTAAAATCACTTGGGCGCTCAATAAGTATATTTATCTGTAATATAAACTATTAATATTTTTTAATGAAGCAGTATCACAAACTAGTAAGGCATGTACTAAAGGAAGGAGTCCGTAAGGAAGACAGAACTGGAACTGGTACCATAAGTGTTTTTGGTTATCAGATGAGGTTCAATCTTGCTGATGGTTTCCCCATGGTAACAACAAAAAAGCTTCATCTCAGGTCAATAATTCACGAATTATTGTGGTTTCTATCGGGTGATACAAATATTAAATATTTGAAAGAAAATGGAGTGAAAATTTGGAATGATTGGGCTGATGAAAAAGGTGATCTGGGTCCTGTTTATGGAGCACAATGGCGCAACTGGAACAATGATGGAATCGATCAGATAAAAAAGGTAATTGAGCAAATTAAGACTAATCCCGACAGCCGTAGACTAATTGTAGCTGCCTGGAATCCAAGTGTTATCCCTGATACAAATATTTCTTTCGAAGAAAATGTTACCAACGGAAAGGCTGCGCTTCCACCCTGTCATGCCTGGTTCCAATTTAATGTAGCCAATGGAAAACTATCGTGTCAATTGTATCAACGGAGTGCTGATATTTTTTTAGGTGTTCCGTTTAATATTGCTTCCTATGTATTACTAAACATAATGATAGCTCAGGTTACTGGTCTTACCCCTGGAGAATTTGTACATACTTTTGGTGATGCACATATATATTTAAATCATATGGAACAGGTAAAGTTGCAGCTAAGCCGAGAACCATTAGCCTTACCAACATTGGAGTTAAATCCGAACATAACAAATATCTTTGATTACAAATATGAAGATATTAAAATAGTTGGTTATCAATCACATCCTGTTATAAAAGGAAAGATAAGTGTTTAGGGGCGATGAATAAATGAGTGAATGAGTGAATGAGTGAATGAATAAATGAGTGAATAAGGCAGTGTGTGAATATACAAGATTGTGAATGATTACTGTACTCAATCTTTTCTAAACAGAATAGATAATTAAATCATGACAGAAAAGGAAGAATTTATTGAGAAACTAAAAAAAAGAACCAAAAAATTAGCAATTGATGTAATAGAACTATGTAATACACTTAAACCAGGCCCAGCGGCAAATGTAATTTCTTATCAGATTATCAAATCATCAAGCTCAACGGGAGCAAACTACAGAGCTGCATGTAGAGCCAGATCAAAAGCCGAGTTTTTTAGTAAAATTTGCATTGTCGTTGAAGAGTCAGATGAAACTGTTTATTGGCTGGAAATTATAAATGACGCTATGCTATCAAAGGATAAGGAAGAATTACAACGGCTTTTTAAAGAAGCAGAAGAAATAACAAAAATCATGTCCAAAGCAAGAGGTTCAGCATATGGAAAATAGAAATTATATATTCAAAGTATCATTAAAACATTCAATCATTAAATCATTAAATCATTCAATCACTGACACATGAAAAAACAAATTTCAATAATAGTAGCAATTGCATCAAACTATGCAATAGGTAAGGATAACGACCTATTATGGCATATATCCAAAGATTTAAAACGATTTAAAGAAATTACCAAAGCTCACTATATTGTAATGGGCAAACGGACTTATTATTCTCTTCCAATACGCCCCTTACCTAAACGCACAAGCCTAATTATCACCGATGTAGAAAATGAAAATATTGATAACTGCCTAATGGCATATTCCATTGATGATGCCATTGAAAAAATGGATTCGGATAATGAAAACTTTATTATTGGTGGTGGATCTATCTATAACCAGTTTATGCCAATTGCTGATAAATTGTACATAACACGAGTTCATAAAGAGTTTGAAGCTGATACTTTTTTTCCTGAAATATCGTTAGATGAGTGGGAGCTAATATCATCAGAGAACTGCGATGATGATCCTCAAAATGATTTTACCTATACCTTTGAAGTATACACAAGGAAATGAATAACAAGATTATAGCATTAGTTTTAACCACAATTTCTGTAATAACAATAAGTGTTTCATCATGTCGAGACAAGAATACTCAATTCGATTATAATCAAGCTATTGAAACAGTACATGATTATGTTGAAGTTCAGCAAATGACTAACTTATTACTTCAAACATACCTTAAAGCTATCAACGACTCGTTGCTATTCTCTGATCTTAACTCAGTTATCGATGGTGCCTATGTAACACTAACAACTCAACCACCTACCATAACTTTTGAATACTACAATGAAGCTGTTGATGATGGTTATGGACATATCAGAAGTGGAAGATATATTGCCACTGCTAATAGGGATTTCACAATTCCAGAAGCACACATAAATTTCGATTTTATCAATTTTAGTTATGATGGCGATTTAATTGAATCACAACACTTTACGATTACTAACAATGAAAGTAACACAAACTACAGTCTGGAAACAGTTGATGTAACTCGAACTTACGGTGATACATCTGGGGTAATAGTATATGGATGCCAACAAACAATTTCACTTATCAAGGACCCTAAATCACAATACCATACAAATAACGATAGTCTTAAGATATCTGGAATATTAGAAGGGATTGCAAGAAATGGAAAAGTATTTAATGCAGTAATATTAGAATCTGATAAGCTGGTACTGTATTACTCATGTAATTGGCTAGTTGATGGGTTGACTGAAGTTCAGCTAGTTGATTTTACATATAATGCTTATGTTAATTTCTTAAATGGTAATGCCTGTCAAAACAAGTATTCTGTAATCACGAACGGAACATATTTTGAGAAATCCTATGATACAAATAACTAGGAACTAAGAATAGTTTTTTTTTATTAGATTAATTTATTCATTAACTAAATTAGCTATAATATCTTTCATATGATCAAACTCCTCTCGCTCAAAGAGACGTGTTAAGTAGGCAATACGGCCATCCTTTCCTATCACAACGTTTCGAGTAACTCCTGCGCCTTTGTATGCAAATTTATTAAATATGCTTCCATCTGGATCCATAGCAATGGGATATGTAACATTCATTTTTTCTGCAAATGCTATTACCTTTTCCAAAGGTTCGTCATAATCAACACCTATTAAGATAAAATTATCATTTTTATGCTTCTGCCAAACTTCCTTTTCAAGATAGGGCATTTCTTTTCTACATACCGAGCACCAACTTGCAGTGAACTGTAGGACAACAACCTTACCTTTTAATTCCACTAAAGAAACATCATAACCATCGATTAAATCAAAATTAATATTCTCAACATTGTCACCTATTTTCACGTGATAACCACGATCGCCTTGTTCCTTTACCTTTTCAGAACATGAAGTAGTTATCATGACTAAAACAATAGCAAATATTGATATTACAGTTTTCATAAAAAGAAAATAAGAAGCAAAAGTACCAAAACAAAAATGACCTTTCATAAACTTGTTTCATCAAATAATTAAAAATCATTAAATTTGAAGCCATGCACATAAAAAATGCTATGCGATTCAAAAAAACCACCCAATATCTCTACAAATTAAATCACATTTCTTATTTACGAAAACACAGGTTCCTGTTATTAGTATCACAATATTTCTGCTGGTTATATTCACTACAGAATTATCTGTTGGTCAAACAAAGGTTGATAGTCTAATTAAAAATCATTTGGAAAGTGAGAATAGAGTAGATAACTTAATAAATTTTTCAAGAGAGTTTTTTATATTAGGTGATACACAAGCCATTTATTATGCGAAAAAAGCAATTGAGCTATCTGAGAAACATGGACACCTGTTCTTCCCGACGAAAAACTTAATACTATAACTATTGTACAATCATAATTTTCAAGCACGGGGTTTTTCGTTTTACATTTGGCGAAAATGACTTCTATTCTGAAGATTTTATCAATTTCTTCCCAATTAAGATGGGAGGAATAGTTGGTGAAATAAAGTGTATGACTACGAACTAAGCTCATATGTTCTTGGGTGTAGAAACCACTTCAAAATATGGATCTCGGAGAATTGGTCTTTTCAAGAAACCGCTTAGTTTAGTTGTTGGTATGGATGAAGGTATTACGTCTGACAAAGCGAATATACTGGAACAAAATTCCCCGAGTCCTTTTTCTAATTACACAACCATCAGGTTCAGTATAAAAAAGCCAAACAATGTTGATATCTCAATATATAATTTCCAGGGCATCAAAGTTAAAACTGTTATTAATCAGCATTTTGAAGAAGGATATCATTCTATTAATATCTCGTCTGATGGGCTAAGCTCAGGAGTGTATTACTGCAAGATGTTAACGGAAGATAAAACTCTGGAAACAAGAAACATGATAGTTATAAAATAATTGAAAAAAAATAAAGTTCAAAAAACCTCTTAGGTGCATGCATCTTGGAGGTTTTTTCGTTTGTCTTGATGTCACAAATGAGTATCTGTTTTAGGGTATCAATAAAAATATCGTAATTTTGACCCATTATAAATAATCCATATCAATAAAAATGAAGCGAACTTTAAAATTCTTAGCAATCATAGTATTGGCAGTAGTTACAAGTACCATACAGTCACAACAATGGAACTACCTTCTTCCACAGGAAAAAGTGGAAACAGGGAAACTAACTTTCTTCGATTATCAAAAAGCATTTAATGACTATTGGGCACCCAAAAATGTTATTAATGGTTATTATCAATTAAATGGAGTAAAAACCAAAGCCGGTGGTTGGAAGCAATTTAAACGCTGGGAATGGTATTGGGAGAACCGTGTAGATCCTACAACGGGTGCTTTTCCAAGCAATTCTGCCTATGAAGAATACCAATTAATTAAAAAGTCATTGGATACCCAGAAGAGCCCATCTGGACAATGGACAAGTATGGGACCAAGTACATCTCCCGGAGGGTATGCCGGTCTTGGTCGATTAAACTGCGTTGGTTTTCATCCAACTGATAATAATACTATGTATGCTGGTGCAGCAGCAGGTGGTGTATGGAAAACAACGGATGGGGGTTCAACATGGATTCCTCAGGGTGACGATATTGATGCAATTGGTATTAGCGATATAATAGTTCAAGCTACTTCAGGAGATGATGTGGTATACATTGCCACAGGTGATAGAGATCACTCCGACACTTATTCTGTTGGTGTATTGAAATCAATTGATGGTGGATCAACATGGCAAAATACAGGATTGGTTTTTACAGCTGGTCAGAAAAGATTAATATATAGATTATTGGTTGACCCCATTGACAATACAATTTTTTATGCAGCAACATCTGTTGGGCTGTATAAAAGTACGGATAGTGGAACAAACTGGAATGTTATCACTAGCAATTCATATATAGATATGGAATTTAAACCAGGTGCTTCTAATATTATATATGGAAGTACATGGCAAGGAGATGTATATAAAAGTAGTGATTCAGGTTCCAATTGGAGTTCAACTCTAACCACAAGTGGAAAACGAACAGAAATCGCTGTAAGTCCAAATGATGCAACTGTAGTATATGCGCTTATAGCTGCATCAAATGCTGGCCTTTATGGCATATATAAGTCCACAAACTCAGGAGGCTCATTTTCAAGTGTATATAGCGGAACAAACTTGCTTGGATGGAACTGTAGCGGTGGAGATAGTGGTGGACAAGGATGGTACGATCTATGTATAGCATCTGATCCCACAAATGTAAATACTGTTTTTTTAGGCGGTGTTAATACCTGGAAATCTACCGATGGTGGTGTTACCTGGAATATAAATAATCACTGGTCAAGTACATGTAGCGGAAATGCAACAACTGTTCATGCTGACAAGCATAATTTACAATTTCAAAACGGAACAAACACTTTATATGAGTGTAACGATGGTGGACTATCTAGTACTTCTGATGGCGGTTCAACTTGGTCACATCACACTGATGGAATGGTAATTAGCCAGATGTACAGGCTTGGAGTAGCACAAACTACTTCTGCGGATGTAATCACTGGTTTACAGGATAATGGCACAAAAGCAATTCTATCATCCGTTTGGGACGATGTGCTTGGGGGTGATGGCATGGAATGTTTAATTGATTGGTCGGATGAACAAACACAATATGGTTCGCTATATAATGGTATTATTTATCGAACAACAAATCACTGGTCAAGTTCAACACAAATTGATGGAGGCATCTCAGGCAACGCAGCATGGGTAACCCCATATGTACAAGACCCGGTAGTAAGCAATACTATTTATGTTGGATTTCAAGATGTATGGAAGTCAACAAACCAGGGAAATAGTTGGACAAAAATAAGTACCTGGGGAGGTAATACCTTAAGATCATTAACAGTTGCTCCTTCGGATGTTGATTATATTTATGCTGCTACAACAAGTACTATTTACAGAACAACCAATGGAGGTTCCAGTTGGTCAAACATAACCAACTCACTACCAACAGGCTCATCCAATATCACTTACATTAGTGTAAAGGATAATGATCCAAATACAATATGGGTTTCAATGGGTGAGTTTAATAGCTACGGTGCGTTTGAATCAACAGACGGTGGTGCAAACTGGACAGATATTTCTTCAGGACTTCCATCACTACCAATTAACTGTGTTATACAAAACAAACAAAACTCAACAGATGTAGAATTATATGCTGCAACTGATGTTGGCGTATATTTAAAATTGGGCGCAGCAAACTGGACACCATTTTTTAATAATATGCCTAATGTTGTTGTTACAGAACTGGATATCTATTATGATGCAAATCCAACAAACAGTTTATTAAGAGCTTCTACATTTGGAAGAGGCTTATGGGAATCCGACCTTTACTCAGCTACAACTACTTTAGCAGCTGACTTTTATACCAACAACACAAATATTGAGTTGGGTGAAAATGTTGTATTTACTGATATCTCTACGGGATCACCAACATCATGGACATGGACTTTTGAAGATGGTACTCCAGGTACTTTTACAGGTCAAAATCCTCCTCCAATTCAATATAATATTGAAGGTACATTTGATGTAACACTGGTAGTTTCAGACGGTACTAATACAGAAACAACAACTAAAGCTGACTATATTACTGTAACTGATTGTAGTATATCAACATTTCCACATACCGAAAACTTTGAAAATGGTGGAGCAATGCCAACGTGTT
Source organism: Bacteroidota bacterium (assembly GCA_016845105.1). GTDB lineage: Bacteria > Bacteroidota > Bacteroidia > Bacteroidales > F082. Next base: position 17,386 of record JAERTF010000135.1, read on the forward strand.
GGACTCAAGAGTATATAACTGGAGGAAATGTAGATTGGCAATTCATTACGGGTAATGGAGATGCTAACCCTGCAACAGCTCATAGTGGAACCTATAATGCATGCTTTAAAGACCAAGATACTGACGAAGATAAAACTATTCTTGTTTCACCTCCATTGGATCTTTCAACATATACCTCGGGACAAGTTTCATTTTGGCACACCCAGGAATTTTGGTCACCCGACCAGGATGAATTAAGTGTTTATTATAAAGTTGCAGCAGACAGTGCATGGGTATTATTACAAACCTATACAAGTAGTATAGCTGATTGGACAAAAGACTCATTAACATTAACCAATTTAAGCTCAAGCTACTATATTGGTTTTGAAGGAAATGCATTATATGGCTATGGCGTTTGCCTGGATGATATTGAGATTACAGGAAGTACAGATGATATTTTTGCAGATTTTTTAGGAGATCCCCAAACAGGTGAGTATCCTTTAACGGTAACTTTTACAGATTTATCTACCGGTACAATTGATACTTGGGACTGGGATTTCGGAGATGGGTTTACTGCAAATGACCAAAACCCTGTGCATACATATGATAGTCCAGGTCTTTTTGAAGTATCGTTAACAGTTACAGGACCAGCCGGAACCGATACTGAAACAAAAACAGATTATATTGAAGTTACATATCCAGCTCCTACTGCAGATTTTGAGGGAAGTCCAACATCGGGTAATATTCCATTGGTTGTTGGTTTTACTGATCTGTCCTCGGGAACCATTGATACTTGGGATTGGGATTTCGGAGATGGAAATACTTCCACAGAACAACATCCTGAACACACATTTATAACAGCTGGATCATTTGAAGTAACCTTAATAGTTACCGGACCGGGTGGTAGCGATACTATGACAAAAACCGACTATATTTTTTGTACTGAACTTGCTCCTGTTGCTGAATTTGAAGGATCTCCAACCACAGGCGAAGCTCCATTGATGGTTGATTTTACAGATTTATCAACCGGAAATATAACTTCATGGGATTGGAGATTTGGAGACGGTGATACATCAAGTGATCAAAACCCATCACATGAATACCTATCGCCTGGCAACTATACTGTATCACTTGAAGTTACAGGCCCAGGAGGAGCTAGTACTGAAATAAAAACTGATTATATACTTATTCCTGTTGGATTAAATGATGAGCTTTCGGAAGCTATTGTAATATATCCTAATCCTGTTATCAATAATCTTCACATTAATTTTCCAGTTGCAGCAAATCGTGAGTTAAACCTTAAGAATATGGCTGGTGAAACTATTCTTATTAAAAAGGTGTACAAAAAAGAAGAGATCATAGGTCTAGAAGGAGTTTCTGTGGGTGTATATACTCTTATAATTACAGAAGGAGAAATTGTTACTGTTGTTAAGGTTATTAAAAAATAGACTGAACTCTTTATTTCTATATTTGCCCTTCGTAAGTTAGCGATTTAACGATATATTACTAGATAACAATACTTTAATAAATTATTCTATAAAAATGAAAAAAAAGTTCTTCCTATTAATAGTTGTTTTTCTATGGGTTGGTTCATTGTATGTGGTTGCCCAGGAAAATACCTCTACAAAAGCTAGCACATATGGTAAAATGGCTAATCCCATTTATGTTCCTAGTATTTCACAGCAAATTATTGATGGTACTTTTATTGGAGTAGACCCAAATGAGGAGCCAAAACTTGGTGCCCCCAAACGAAGAGGTGCCAATAAAACTGTTCCTGGGAAAGGTCTTCCTTTTGGAGATGATCCACTAGTTGTTAAAAAGGGATCTTCAACCAAGCATAGTAGTAAAGAACCACTTTTTGTATTTGATGCAAATGTTTCACCCTATACTCCATCTGACCCTACCGGAGCTGTTGGACCAAATCATTTTGTTGGTGCATGGAACACAGGTTTTAGAATTTTTGATAAAGAAGGAAACCCACTCACTGATGCTGCATCGTTGGGAACATTATTTCCCGGAAATACTGCAGGTGATCCAATAGTTTTTTATGATGCTCAAGCAGATAGGTTTGTAATAACAGAATTTGATCATAGCCCAAATGGATTTAATATGGCAGTTTGCCAGGGTCCTGATCCTGTTAATGACGGATGGTATATATACACAACTGGTTTCGAAACGGGTACATTTCCTGATTACACTAAATTCTCTGTTTGGTCGGATGGATACTATGTTACAGCAAATATAAGTAACAGCGACAAAGTATTTGTTGTTGAGCGTGACGAGATGCTTCTTGGAAATCCTTCACAATTTGTATCATTTCCTTTGCCAGGTATTACTACTTCTGGTTTTTATAGCCCTCAGTTTTTTAATGTAACTAACGATGAACTTCCACCAGCAGGAAATGCATCAGTGGTTTATATGCAAGATGATGCTTGGACGGGAGTATCAACTGATCATATTAAATTATGGACAGTCAATGTTGACTGGACCGATATTGCAAATTCAACAATTAGTGACCCCGAAGAAATCACCACAGCTCCATTTATTTCAGTATTTGATGGAGGATCATTTTCAAATGTACCACAACCCAGTGGCCCTGACCAGGATGTATTGCAAGCTACAATAATGAATCAGGCGCAATACAGAAGATTTTCGGGATATAATTCAGCTATATTTAATTTTGTAGTGGATACTGATGGATCAAGTGATGAATTGGCTGGAATACGCTGGTTTGAATTTCGTCAGGATAATGATGGTGATCCATGGTATATATATCAGGAAGGCACTTATATTTCACCAGTTGATGGAAAAAATGCTTTCTCAGGATCAATGGTAATGGATGGACAAGGAAATATTGGAATGGGTTATACAACCTGTAGCGAGTATGAAAAAATTGCCATTAATTATACCGGCAGATATGCTGCTGACCCTCTTGGTGAGATGACTATAGATGAGACTCTCATAGCTCAAAGTACATCAAATAATGGGTCAAACCGACTTGCTGATTATGTTCAGATTTCACTTGACCCTTCAAACGATAAAACCTTTTGGCATATCGCAGAATATTTCTCTAGTGGACAAAGAACAGATGTAGTAGGTGTTTTTCAGATTGCATCAGACTTTGCCAATGATGTGGGGATTATAAATATAAATTCACCCGCAGATGGTGAATTAACTGCAGCTGAAACTGTTATTGTTACGGTTTTTAATTATGGAGAAGAAACACAGTCAAATATTCCGGTTAGCTATATGATTGATGGTACAAATACAGTTAATGAAACGGTTGCCGGTCCATTAGCTTCGGGTGAGTCGGTACAATATACATTCTCAGCAACTGCAAACTTAGGTACTGAAGGAGAGACATATGAGATCACTGCATATACAAGCTTGGCAATAGATGAGTTTCTGGAAAACGATACTCTATCGAAGAGTGTTTTCCATATGTATGCAAATGATTTAGGAGTTATTGCCATATCTTCACCTGTATCTGGCAATAATTTAACCAACGAAGAGGATGTTACCATAACAATCGAGAATTTTGGAACAGCCGAACAATCAAACTTTGATGTATCATATAATCTTGACGAAAATATTGTTGTAGAGCAAGTTCCTGGTCCCATTGCAATGGATGAAAAAATAAACTTCACATTCTCACAAACTGGCGACTTTTCTCAAATTGGCGAATACATTCTTACATCATACACTTCATTACCCGGGGATGCTGATCATTATAATGATACATCAGAAGTTATTATAACTCATAACTTATGTCAGCCGGAAGCTAATTGTTCATCGGGTGATGGATTTTATTTATTCAAATTAGGCACCATTGACAATGAAACCACATGTTCACCTGGTGGATACGGAGATTATACAGACTTAATTACAGAGCTTGCAGTTAATAGCAAAACTGATTTAACACTAACAACACATTATGGTGACCAATATGTAGTTGTATGGATTGATTTTAACGATAATTTTGTTTTTGAGGAAGATGAAATAGTGGTAAATAATGTAGTTCTTGGTGCAGGCCAGCAAACGGGTGTATTTACTGAAACTTTTGACCTGGAAGTTAGAGAAGGCATGCAACTTGGGCACCATTTAATGAGAGCCAAATCGAACTGGCAAAGCCCCGTACCCGAAGATGCATGTGAAGGCACACAATATGGCGAAACTGAGGATTATATGGCAGATATTGTGTTATATATTGGAGTTGATAATAATCCATATAAGGACACAGAAATGATCGTAAAAACACTTGGAAACAATAAGTTTGAAATTTCAATGTCGTCCACAGAATTAAATGAAACGTTGATTATCAACCTTCATAATGTGCTTGGTCAAAAACTTGTTGAAAACAGGGTTGAAAAAGTTAATGGCAGATATATTTACGACCTTGATATGTCTTATGCAAAACCGGGTGCCTATATAGTTCGAATGGGTTCATCAAAGTTTGGTAGAGTAAAACGAATTATAGTCAAGTAACTCTATTCCTATTAAAAATATTATGATTATGAAGCATTGTTTCTTATTTAGGAGATAGTGCTTCTTTATTTATGGAATAATGAGTCTATTGCTATAAACATTACCATCAACCTGTGTTACAACCACATATAGGCCTGACACTAAATTTGAGATATCAATTGAACAAGATTTTGATGTACTATTAATTGATTTTGAAAGACAGATCATACCATTCGAATTATAAACAACAACGTTTACACTACAGGAACTTTGGAGCAGGCTAATTGTAATACTATTTCTTGATGGGTTCGGAAATATATTCATTACATCTTGGGAATAGTTATCCGATACTTGGGAATTTACATCTGCTGTACCATTAAAATATTCTATACCTCCCGAATAATTTCCAGCAATCATTTCAAGTTTACCGTTGGCAAATAAATCCACAATTACTGCACTTGTCCTCATACCACGATCCAGATTAATATTTGTGGTGTCAAGTAACTGATTAAAATTATTTGATTCAATGAACTTTCCATCCAGATTATTATCAATGGCTTTGTAGTAAAAAATCTTACCTTGCTCCGACCCTACTACCAAATGAGTATTATTATTGTCATCCCTAAAAAAGTGAGGTACACTATATCCATTCCATGATAAAGTATAATCAGTTACATTTACTTTTCCAAGACTGTCAGTCACAAAAACAAAATCCGAAACTCCTCCTTCTCCATGATTTAGATAATAATTAATATTCCCAGCTTTTTCACCAATTATCAGATCCTTAATACCATCTTTATTAATATCAAAAAGCTGCGGAGTACTAAATTCGCCAACATCTATCTCCAGATAGTTTTCACTATATATCTCAAATTCATCATCATGCATATTCTTAACATACATAATATGTCCCTCACTATCTCCAACAAGTATATCAGTATAACCATCACCATCAATATCATTAAAACTAGGTATGAGCCCAATTTTATTCAGTGAACCCAAACCAGCAAAATCATTGTCCCATAGCTGGAATATAGGATTTAAGTATGTACCAATATTCTTAAAATAAGCAATCTTTGATTTATACACAGAATGAAGAGTATAATTTATATAGTATGAATAATCGTAATATCCATAATTACCAATAAACAAATCCTTCAGACCATCACCATCCCAATCAAATACAACAGGGTATGCCCCTGATCCAACATCAATCATATTATTCTGAAGAAAACTCACATCTGGATATTCAAAAACAGGATTAGTATTTTGTCCATTGTTTAAATACAGCCAACTGCTGGTCTTATTTCTGGAAGTAATTATTCCCGGATCAAATGGTGATACAAGCAGGTCCTTTATATTGTCATTATTTACATCCATATAGGAAGCACATGGCATTGAAAACATCCATACAGCATGAGTATTGTCGGGAAAAAGAGTATCTGCTTTAGTTACAATAGCTTCTGCATAATTACCTGAATTATAAAGAGCAAATAGTTTTGGATAGTCAACATCTCCTAGTAATAAATCGATTTGACCATTGTCGTCCAAATCATGTAATAATAATGTTGAACCTGTATGCCTATCTTTTCTGTTAATAGCCGGAGGAGTTAGATAACTCCCTGGCAAACAGGTATCGAAATATAATTTATTCGACTCATCGCTTTCTGCTATTTTCCCCCAGCAATATGTGTAATGCTCGAAGTAGAGTGAATCAGGTGTTCCATACAATTCCATTGACATGTTTTTATGCATATCAATAAATGATCCCAATACCCCAAATGTAAGAATATCTAAATCTCCATCGTAATCAACATCTGCTATACCTGGATAATCAGCGTTAGTAACAAACAAATTTACCCATCCTCCGGGGTAATGTGTTTCCAAATATGGATATGCAACTAACTCAAACTTTAACGAATCAGCACTAATATTTTTGTATACCATCATACTTCCATATCCTGGTGAATATGTGAAAATATCATTTTTACCATCCATATTATAGTCTCTAAATATCACCCATTCAGAGAATGTTGGAAGTAATAAAGAATATTCAGGAGCATATCTATAATCTGTTGTATTTGATAAACCTCCATTTATAAAACACATATTTCGGTTTCCCCTGCGATCAAAAACTAGCAGATCCATTATACCATCAATATTTAAATCAATTTCGCAATACTGAAGTGCATCCATACCACCAGCCCACGGATATAAATAGCTGTTATTAACCCCATCATCTGCATCTTGTTTAAGGACAGTTTGACAAGATATAGGATTGTTTACGAATGTAAGAATGAGAATGCTGTATATTAAAATTTTGTTTATAGTTTTCATATTATGGGAAAAATCGTATTCTGAAGCAAACTTAATAATATTGACATTTATTATGAAGATAATATTTACAATAATCATACCCAACTAAGGCATTAATCATATTTTTGCAGGATAACGAATACTAAAAATAGTGTTATGGCAAAAGTACTTGTAGTTGATGATGAAAGTAGCATTAGGCGTACTTTAAAAGATATTCTGGAATTTGAAAAGCATGATGTAGATATTGCCGCCAATGGAATTGAGGCCATTGATCTAGTTCATGAAAATGGGTACGATGTGATACTTCTGGATATAAAGATGCCTGAAATGGATGGTATGGAAGTACTTAGTAAAATAATGAGTTTTAGTGATGTCCCAATTATTATGATTTCTGGGCATGGAACTATTGACACTGCAGTTGAAGCCATTAAAAAAGGAGCGTATGATTTTATCGTAAAGCCGCCCGATTTAAATCGCTTGCTAATTGCTGTCCGAAATGCTGTTGACAAAAAGGAACTTGTTAGTCAAACCATTCAATTAAAAAAAGAAGTTAACAGTAAATATGAAATTGTGGGGCAGTCTGATTTTATAGTATCGCTACACAAGATGATAAGCAAAGTTGCTCCTACTACAGCTAGAGTTTTAATTACTGGTGAAAATGGATCAGGAAAAGAGTTGGTAGCGCGTCAGATACATGAACAAAGTACACGAGTTAAAGCTCCGTTCATAGAAGTTAATTGTGCTGCAATTCCAACTGAACTAATCGAAAGTCAATTATTTGGGCATGAAAAGGGTTCGTTTACATCTGCAATAAAGCAGCGCAAAGGAGATTTTGAACTTGCTCACGGAGGAACTTTGTTTTTAGATGAAATTGGAGATATGAGTATAGGCGCCCAGGCAAAGGTTCTTAGGGCACTTCAGGAAAATAAAATAATTAGGGTTGGAGGAGAGAAGGATATTAATGTAGATGTAAGAATAATCGCTGCCACAAACAAAAACCTTAGAAAAGAAATAGATAATGGTAATTTTCGTGAAGATCTTTATCACCGGCTTAGTGTAATAATAATTGAGGTTGCACCATTAAGGGATCGTAAAGATGATATTCCGGTACTGGTGAAAAAGTTTATTGATGATATATGTGCATCACAGGGCAGGCCTCCAATTACCATAGATGATGAGGCATTAGCAGAGCTTAAAAAGTTCAACTGGTCGGGAAATATTCGGGAACTCCACAATGTTGTAGAGCGAATGATAATACTATGCAATAATTCAATTACTTCAGATGATGTAAACCTGCATGTTAAACCACTAATGTTGTAGCAGCTGCTATTCCCTATCTATCATCAAATCATTCAATAATCCACTCATTTAATCATCCACTCATTCAATCATCCACTCATTCAATCATCCACTCATTCAATCATCCACTCATTCAATCATCCACTCATTCAATCATTCAATCATTCAATCATTCAATCATTGATTCCTTCATTCATCGCAACCTTAGCATGATTTTTGATGTAATTACATAAAAAGGCAATTATTGGCCATTATTGGTTATTTTTGCAATCCTATTTTTAATAGAAGAGTTCATTAATATCTGGGGCTGACTGGTTTTGACAGCAAGTTGAAAGGGTAAGTAAGCATGCCGAGCCATGTGAAAAAGCTCGTAAATCCGTGTCACAAAATTTTTAATTGGCGAAAACAATTACGCTCTTGCGGCATAATCGAAGTTTAGTAGATTAGCCTAATCCGATACAAGGTATCCGGACAAGACGGTTCGCAGGTGGAGATACTCAATTCCGGCCTGGTCACGAGTCGCACGCAACTTTGAGTTAGTTCTAACAATGTTTCGGTGTTAGGGTGAAATAAAGAAACTAAGGTATTGTTTAGGGTGTTTGTTTCCTTGCAATTCTCGAAAACTAATAACAAAATAAGCACGTAGAAAGCTTATCGGTTCCTTGTTTGGACGAGGGTTCGAATCCCTCCAGCTCCACAATAAAAGCTCATAACTCGAAGAGTTGGAAATAAGAAATTAGAGTGAGTCAAGTTAGTTTGAACGAAACTGTATTTTCTTATTTCAAAAGTGAGCGCAGCGAAAATGAGGTTTTATTGTAACTCCCCTATCTTTTGATCAATGAAATTAATCCCTCCAGCTCCACTTACTACAAATTCAAAATAACGCAAACCACCGTAAAGCACTGATTTTAGGGTGGTTTTATTTTTTACACTATATTAAATAAAGCAAAAAAAGGAATACTTCTAGTGTCCTATTCAGTGAACAAATATTTTACAAAAAATGCACACCTAATTGGACAACAGAATGGCAAAAGGAATTTCCAATCCAGATGTTTATTCACCGAATATAGTTCAATTGAAATTTTATAAATAGAAACATTATAATTATCATAAATAATATTGTTAAAGTCGGTAATAGATAACATGGAATTTAATATGTTTTTATTTTTGTCGATTAGTAAAATAGAAAAATACAGATGAATCATAATATTAAAATAGTTTCAGCTGAAGAAGCTGTAAAAGAAATAAAATCAGGAGATCGAATTCATATTCATAGCGTGGCATGTGCACCACAGAAGCTTATTACTGAGATGTGTAAGAGAGGGAAACGTAAGGAATTCAACAATGTAAAAATCCAACACCTACACATTGAAGGAGCTGCACCATACTCCTCACCTGAGTACGAAGGAATTTTTCAGCTGGAGTCATTTTTTGTAGGTCATAATGTAAGAAAAGATACACAGGCCGGATATGCAGACTACATCCCTGTATTTCTTCAAGAAACACAGCGATTAATCAGAGAAGGTTATACTAAAGTTGATATTGCCTTAATACAAGTTTCTCCACCTGACCGTCATGGTTTTGTTTCATTGGGGACATCTGTTGATGCTACACTTGCTGCTGTTCAAACAGCTGAAACAGTTATTGCTGTTATTAATCCAAATATGCCACGTGCATTTGGAGATGCTTTATTTAACATAAATTGTATTGATATCTTTTGTGAAGATGACACACCACTTATTGAAGCTCATTTTGGTGATCCAAGTGAAATAGAAACCGCCATTGGACAAAATGTCGCCAATTTAATTGAGGATGGTGCCACTTTGCAAATGGGAATTGGAGCAATACCAAATGCTGTTCTGGCACAACTTGGCAATCATAAAAATATTGGAATACATACCGAAATGTTTGCCGATGGAATTTTACCCTTGGTTGAGAGCGGGGTTGTTAATGGTAGAGAAAAGGGAATTGATGTGGGCAAAATGGTTTCAACATTTTTGATGGGAAGTAAAAAACTTTACGATTTTGTAGATGATAATCCCGGTGTTGTAATGAAAGATGTTAGCTACACCAACGACATAAATCGCATTGGAAGAAACCCAAAAGTAACCGCAATTAACTCTGCTATACAAATAGATATTACTGGCCAGGTGTGTTCAGATTCCATTGGTACAAAGTTTTATTCAGGTGTTGGTGGACAAATTGATTTCATTCGAGGTGCATCAATGAGTCCCGGAGGAAAGCCTATAATAGCAATGCCATCCATTACTCCCAAGGTGGTAGCTGCTTATTTATCTATGCAGATGATGAATCGTATCAAAATGATTCTGAATTCTTTGATTAATTCAGGACTGCATTACGAATTAAACAAGTTACTGTAAACTCGATAATTATTTTAGGAAAACAATCCCATATTTTCATAATTGTATTTTATAGAATTTAGCTATTGAGCATTAAAAACATATCTATCATTCTCTACAATTACATTCGGTGGCACACAATTGTTATTATCAAAAAAATCATATCCCTCCTTAACGTTTTGCCAAAATGGATACCATTTAGAGTCCTTGTACCTTTGCATATTAATATCTGTCATTTTAAAAGGAAATATATGAACTCTAAAAAATGGTTGTCCATTTCTCAGCGATGCATCCACAATGGCATATATCTCCTCGATTCCATCATTGGTCATCGCGTAACAGCCTATTGAAACACAATTGCCATGAACCATCAGAGCGCTTCCTGTTCGTTTATGAGCACGATCATAGGCATTTGGATAACCCAGATTAAAAGATAAATGGAAACTGCTATAAGGATTAAGCTGATTAGGCTTAACAAAGTAAAAACCCTCTGGAGCTTTTCCATCTCCCTGCATTACTTTGGGTCCAATTCCCTCAGACCCATAATCACATATTGCATAAGTTTTAAATAGTTTAAACCCACTTGAATCTTCAACCCATAATTCAAGTTCATTTTCTTCTTTGAATATTCTTATATAAACAGGCTTTCCTAGGACTAAATTGGAATCGGTAAACTCGTTTTCCAATCGTGGTGTAACATTTGTTATGGCATTTCGTGATCGAACACTAGATGGTATTTTCTGGGCATTACATATAGTTGGAATTATCAGAGAAAATGTAACAAAAAATAGTATATGCTTTTTCATCTTGGGCTAGGATATATTAAAAATAGGTTAAACAATGAATATTGTAGATTTCATCAAATATATAAAAAATACCTAAACAAATCTATAATTATGAAGGGTTATCATGAGCGTACTTAGCCCGGAAATAAACTACTTTTGTATGTTGTGATATTTACATCTAGGCACGTTACTATTTTCAATACTAAATTAACACCTTTTAGATTAATTAAATACAAACCACAGGAAATGAATATAATGAATTGATATGAAAGTAAATTTATTTTATATTATGTTGCTTTTCATTTTCTTGAATTTGAGAGCTTTCATAGTGATGAGAAAAGACAAGATGATTGCAATTAGGAATGGCAATACTAATATGGGTGGTGAGGGCCGTATCCAGGAAACATCCTTGTTTCTTACGGCGTTATGCATGGGATTTCTTGGTGTAGGTCTTGCCATGCTGCTACCAACAAGACATAAAAAGAACAAAATTTATTTTAGAATAGGAGTTCCTCTAATTGCTGTTATTGACATTAGTTTATTTGTATTATTGGTAGATGAACTTCAGGAAGATTACCATTGGGTATTTTATTATAGTGCTCAGATAGTCTATGATTTAATGAACTGGATTAATTCATTAATTTTTTAGGAAATTGAAATTGAAATGCTATTCAGGTAGGAGTTATTAAGTGTAAATAATATGAGGAAAAAGTATTATCTACTATTAAAGTTTTGACCTGTTTTGATGCAGCATATCTTATACTAAATGGGGCGTGATTAAAAATAGGTTGAAGAAACGGATAAATTTATATAAATCAGATACTAAAATTGAAAACTAAAAAGAAACGATTAGTATTATTTATCAATCTTACACAAGCCTTATTGAAAATCTAAAATCATTTTCGATCCCTACAGATTGTATTTACTTAGTCAAAAAGCCAAATCATTGAAAAAACTTGCATTAGCCATAAAACAAAACCTACTAGTAGAGATATTAAAAACATACCCGGTGTTTTGCTTTTCAAAAAAAATCGATAATAAAAGAAAATAATAACACTGATAACAAACATTACAAATATTGGTGTAAAGGCAAGCATATCTATAAAATATGAATAATTGAAACCTGACTGACCATCTTTCAAAAAAGAAAACTCTCTATTACCAACATTTAATGGACCCTGATTCCAGTCACTCCACTTATCATAATATTCAGAAAAACGCTACAATAACAATGGAATTACACCAACAACAATGGTTGCAAACAGAAACCAAAACCCTATTCTTTTATTCATTTTTTCATTTGATTTCATAATAGATTTGAGAAATGGTTCTACAATCTCATTAAAAAAAAGTTCTGAAGATTCCTTTATTATTATTTGATAATGGAAACACGGAACCCATTATATCTTTGCTTAATTATACCAAAAGTACAAAAAGATTGGGAAAATTTTATTATCAGAGAGGCGTAAATGGAAAAAAGCTTAGGTATCTTATGCAGATGAAATATTGAACAGTATATGGATTGATGCAGCAATTTGGACAATATACAGAAAGTGAATACACACAAGCCTTGTGAAACATGTCCATATTATGTAATGAAACCCTTTATCTTTATGATAGAGTGCATTTTGTCAAATTGTTTCGAGTTGAAATAGTCTAATTTAGCAAGAGTAATCTATCGGACACCATTACTAATTTAGCTATATTTGCAGCACTTTAAACAAATATAATTTGTTTATAGGTCCCGTAGTTCAATGGATAGAATGTGAGATTCCGGTTCTCATGATATGGGTTCGAATCCCGTCGGGATCACAGATGAATAGAGTCTAATCTAATTGGATTGGATTTTTAGTTTTAGATGGAATCAAGATTGCTTGAATTCCGAATAAAAATAAAAAGACAAGGATGCAAAGCAGAATAGCTATATTCTCAAAATGGAGCCAAAGTGATCATAGAATAATCCAGCTTAGACATGTAATATAATGATATCCAATATGATTCACAATACCGAAGATAACAAAAAAAATGCTATTGAGTTTTATAAGATGGCATATAATGGAAATCCTAGAAAGGCTGTTAATCTGTATGTTGGCAACAAATACATACAGCATAATCCATTGGTTGGTGATGGTAAAGAACCATTCATACTATATTTTGAGAAAATGGCAAAGGAATATTCAAACAAAAGCATCGAGTTTGTTAGGGCTGTATCAGAAGGCGATTTGGTTGCTCTTCATACACACCAAACTTGGCCCGATAATGAAGAATATGTTACAATGGACTTTTTTAGGTTCGATGAAAATGGAAAAATTATCGAGCATTGGGATGCAATGCAAGTTATTCCTTCAACTTCAGCAAATGGAAATACTATGTATTAACCCCTTTTATCGTTTTAACTATCCTTATGTTAAAAATAAGACATTCAATTTCCGTTTACTTTTAAAATAGTAAATCTAATCATATGCTTATTATTATATCTCCATCAAAATCAATAGATTCATCGGTAGTTAGAACTGATATTCCATATACAATTCCTCACTTTATTACCAAAAGTCAAGTACTTGTTAACAAAATCAAAACACTAGGTACTAATGAGTTGTCAAAATTAATGAATACTAGTACAAAACTATCACAGCAAACCTACGATCGATTTCAGTTTTGGAACAAGAATCATACTTTATCCAATTCAAAACAGGCAATACTATGCTTTAAAGGAGATGTATATACTGGATTAGATGCAACCTCTTTTAATATAGATGACTTGAATTATTCACAAGAACACCTCATAATACTATCAGGTTTATATGGTATTCTTCGACCACTTGATTTGATACAACCATACAGATTAGAAATTGCTACAAAACTTAGTATTAAAAATTCATTGTTGTCCGGTAAAACCGGTATTTGATTTGTTTTCAAATTTAACTAATTGAAACATAGTATCAATATTTTCTTATTTCAAAAGTAAGCCCCCTGTATTTCTGGGTATAAGGAATTCTCATATTTCTTCTTATTTTCTTTCACAATTTGACGCCAACTTCCCTCTGGATCTTCCAAGAAGTGATATATATTTATGTAATTCATTAATTGCTGGCGAATTAGTGAAACTAGATTTGAAAATGCCCAAC
>JAERTF010000136.1 GCA_016845105.1 Bacteroidota bacterium
TTCACTACCTTTTTCAATTCCTGGTATGAGTCATTGTGGTCTTTACTTGGTTTATGTCCTGAATGCCAGACCTCTTTAATTCCAATGTCATCGTGAATTTCTTCAACGCCCTGCAAATGGTCTTTGTGCGGATGGGTGTTGATGAAAATATCCAATTTATTTTCCAACAAATCATCAAGCATTGTTTTAAGATCTATTCCTCCGGAACTTTTATCAATATTCGTATCAATCAGGATATACAAATAATCATCACCATCAGGAACGACTAACAGAGTCGCTTCACCTTGTCCGACATACAATGTAACCACCGGTCTAAAACGATACCATTTTCACCGTTTGAAACGGAACCATTTCAACCTGAAGACACACCGGTGCGTGCCGGTTTCGCATAGAAACCGCACTGCTACTGTTTAAAAATTACCGGTTTTTTAAAAAAAACGGATTATTTAGCTCTTTTTTTCTCGTTCCTTTTTTCGATAACTTACCCCTTCTAAAACCATTATCTCAGAATCATATACGAGTCGGTCAGCAATCGCTGTCGCTGCAACGGTACTGTCAAAAATCTTTCCCCATTCAGAAAAAGGCAGATTAGTAGTAATCACAGTGGATTTTTCCTGATGCCTGGAACTGATAACTTGAAAAAAAAGATTTGACCCATGGGGACCCAGCGGAAGGTAACCGATCTCGTCAATAATCAAGAGCGATGGTGATTGATAAAATGTGAGTTTTTTAACCAGTGAGTGGTCTGCTTCTGCAGCAATCAGTTGATTGATCATATCCATGGCAGTGGTAAATAAAACCTTTACACCTGCTTGTGTGGCCATATAGCCGATACACTTTGCCAGGTAGGTTTTACCAACTCCCGGATGACCAATCAGGATCACATCCTTCTTCTGGTTAATAAACTCAGGTTGAGTCAGATTTAATATGGTGTTCTTCTGGTTTTTTCTGGATTTGTGGTAGTTAAAATCGAATTGGTCGATGGTGATCTGTACGTTCAGTTTGGATTGTTTATATCTTAAATCGATCCGGCTCTGTTTTCGGCGTTCGATTTCCAGGTTCATTAAATGCAAAAGTAGCCTTTCCTGTGACCAGTTCTTTTCCTTCGCATAGGTTAAGGCTTCCGGAATATGTTCAGCAAAGCCCTTGAGTTTGAGTTCGTTACATTTTAAGATCAGCGCTTCAGTCATGATATCTTCTCCTTTTGAGTGCAATCGCATCATAGTCTGTCAATGTTGGTGCGCTTAATCGAATCCGGTTTAAAGCCTCATTTTTGAGCTTTACCGGGGGATACTGGTTAATAGGGATCATCTCCTGATAAAGGATGTTTTCGATGTAATCAGCACCATATGCACGGTGTTTTAGTGCTTTTAAAATAGCCCAGGAAAGTGATTTAATGCCATACTGATCTAATAGATTCAGCAGTGAAACCACCTGCTTTTTTAAGGAGAGGTTAGCACTCGGTAATTGTTCCAAATAGTCTCTGAACTCTTCACCTAAAGCCGCAAAAGCTGAGATTTCCCTTGTTTCCCATAACTTACGACTCAGTTTCTTAACCTGTTCAAGATGGGCTTCAGTTTCGAGACGTTTTTTGCGTTCCCAACATCTTGGGTATGAGCATATCAGTTTATTTTTATGATAAACCCAGACAGAATACTGGTTAGCTTTGAGTGTCAGTTTCTTGCCAATAGCCCAGGGAGGAGTGGTATAGGAATTGGTATCGAACTTAACCGCAAAATCCTTATGAACGATTACCGTAGCTGTTTCTAACGGCTGAGGAATCAGATCAGGCAGTGGTTTCAATGAGACTTTTAAAAATCGTTCTTTAGGCGCTTCTCCGGTGGTTTGATGAATCCTGATATTGGCAACCTTATCCAGCCAGTTCAATACCTGCTGCTGATAATCCTTTATATCTTCAAAGCTTGCCAGGGGAATAAAGTTTCGACGTAGATACCGGATCGCACGTTCGATCTTGCCTTTCTCATATGGTGCACCTGGATTGCAGGCAATGGGGTTGATAGAAAAAGGTCTTAGAAAGTCTAAAAAGGAACCATTAAACCTGATTAAGCGTGACTCCCGCTCAGTGACCGCTGTTAACATATTATCGACGACCAGCGTTTTTGGGGTACCACCAAAGTATTTAAAAGCATTAAACAGACAGCCATGGAGGGTTTGCTGGTTCATTGAGTGCGTAAACTCAACATAAAGCATTCTTGAATACGACTCTATGGCAACCAGGGCATATACTTTCCGGTAAGTATCACCATATGAAATGCTACCAAAGTGCGCCCAATCGATCTGAATCTGTTCGCCTGGTTTGGATTCAAACCGTATAAATGCCCTTTTTTGGTGAGATTGTTTCCGTTTTCTTTGAAGGTAATCTCTTAAGATGGTAATTTTACCTTTATATCCTTGCTCTTTTATTAAACGTAAAATAACTGGAGCACCGACAGATGGATCTTTTTCTAATGCTTCTTTGATATCGTCTTTATAGGGATCCAGTTTGGAAACCGGTTTGAGTCTTGGAATCAGTGACTGGTCAGGATTTTTGAGGTAGCGCACCACCGTATTACGTCCAATACCGATTGTTCTGGCAATAGCCCGGGTTGAGCATCCTTCGTTTTTAAGCCTGAAAATATCGAATACAACTTGTCTGCTTTTCATAAGTTCCTCTCATCAGAGTTAAATGAAAAGCATCATACCTGAAATTTAAGCGAAATATCAATAACGTCCATCTTTGCAATCATGAAAATGGCTCTCTTTTTGTTTTAAATAATCATAATTTACAGATAGATATCCCTTTAACACGTCCATCTTTGCAATCACCGGAATCACCCAACATTCGGCGAAAGCTGTATTACGATTGGTTTTTAACACATCCATCTTTGCAATCATTTTTTTAGGTTCGGTTTCATGATTCCTGGAATCGCTCCCGATTCTCTTTAAATAGCGGATGTGGTTCCGTTTTTTCTGAAGCAGTGTATTTCGTAATTTCTTTTGAGGGTTTTTCTTTCGGTAGTTTTTCCAATAATCCGGTTTTTTATGATGCCAGTCTTTGTTCGCTTGCACCTGCTCACTTTTATATTTGGGATCTGATCTCACTTTATCTTTTTGCCACAATGCTTTTCTGGCCTTTTGGCAAGAAGGAGAACTGCAATACTTTTGATTTTTCTGGCGAGGATTTTTAATGAAAGGTTTTTTACAGGATACGCAAATTGCCTGAATCATGAGTTACCTTCCTAAGTACCGGATTAATGGATTCGAATTTCAAATCAGGAAAGTAATGAAAGGAAGGTGCAATTTCTAAAAAAAAATGAAAAGTTATAAAACTGGTTCAGTTATTCCGGTGGGGGTGGTCCCAAATTATACCGGTGATTCTGGTATCATTTTAAAGCGGGTGTAACAGGTATCAAAGGAAACCCTACCAGAACCAATTTAGCAAATACCAATCAAAACCGTGATTGGCGGATATATTTTGAACTTGCCCAAATCTTAATAGATGAAGCAAGGGAACTATATGTAAATGACAGCGTCTTTTCAGAAGAGCTGACAAATACAGTGAATGCACTTGATGCGACAACAATTGATTTATGCTTATCCACGTTCCCATGGGCCAGATTTAGAAAAAATAAGGGAGCGGTTAAGCTTCATACGCTATTAGATATAAGAGGTTCAATTCCCTCTTTTATTGAAATAACCGACGGTTCAATACATGAAGTGAATATTCTAGATCACTTAAATTTTGAACCGGGTTCTTTCTATGTCATGGATAGAGGATATCTTGATTTTGAACGCCTCTATAAAATGCATCAAAGCCTTTGTTATTTTATTGTAAGGGCTAAGAAAAATCTAAACTTTAAACGATTATACTCAGCACAAATTGATCGCTGGACCGGTTTAATATGTGATCAAACAATTAATTTATCTGGTTACTATGCAAATAAACATTTTCCAGAAAAACTCAGAAGAGTAAAAATCTATGACCAGAAAACAGATAAAGATCTTATTTTCCTAACCAACAACTTTGATATTCCGGCACGACTGGTAGCGGACTTATATAAAAGCCGTTGGCAGGTTGAACTATTCTTTAAATGGATAAAACAGCATTTAAGAATTAAACAATTTTACGGAACCTCTATAAATGCGGTGAAAACTCAAATAT
>JAERTF010000137.1 GCA_016845105.1 Bacteroidota bacterium
ACTTTTAATTTCTATTTAACCAATTGCGTAGCTATTGGTTATTAGGTGTTGTTAGCAGCCGTTGACCAGAAAATATTTGAGGATTTACCGGATCCTCGCCGACACATATCACTCAAATATTTTTTATGGCTGCTAACGGCTACGTATATGAAACGTTTGGCATTACGAAGAGCAAACTTGTCAAACCGCTACAATTTATATTAAATGTAACAGCTTTAAAACTAGCACTATCTGCCAAATGTTTTATATACTTTGTTAGCTGCTGGTGTTCATTCATTATCAGTTAATTATCAATCTTTTACAAGCATTCATCAGCCCATTAGAAGCACTGCTGTTTCCGAAAAAAATAGTTTTTAGGGTCGGCAAAATAGCGGTGGCAGACAGACAAGCTCTTTTGCAATTTTTGTTTGTGCGGAGACTCGTGCGAATTGCAAATGTGCTTGGCTGTGTGGGGTGCTTAAAAAAAATTAAATTTACTCATAAAAAAAGCTTACTCAATCCATTTTTTCAGGTCATCCTTATAAGCCCTACCAATGGGTATTTGTGAATCGAGTATTTCAATGATATTACCATAAAAAGTATCTACATGCTTTAAGTTCACCAGAAAAGATTTATGAACGCGTACAAAATCGAACGATGCAAATTGTACTTCTACATTTTTGAGGCGTTCGTTTTTCATATATTTTCTTTTGTCAAGGGTATAGTATGTTACATACTCTTTTGAACCTTCAACATAAGCAATGTCAGAAATATTTATTTTTACAGCTTTGTATCCAGATTTTAAGAAAATAAAATCTTTGGTTTTGAC
Organism: Bacteroidota bacterium; assembly: GCA_016845105.1. Taxonomy (GTDB): domain Bacteria; phylum Bacteroidota; class Bacteroidia; order Bacteroidales; family F082. The sequence continues at coordinate 809 of JAERTF010000137.1, forward strand.
AGGTTCCTGCTTAACTTCTCCAACTTTCGATTGCGAAACCTTAAGTACAGCCTGACTAAACCTATCAAAACTTATTGGCTTCAAAAGATAGTCTGTAACGTTAAGTTCAAAACCCTCAAGCGCATATTCCGAATAGGCCGTAGTTAAAATAATATGTGGCTTAGTCGGTAATGTTTTAATAAAATCAAGCCCCGTTATTTCTGGCATTTGAATATCAAGAAAAACAAGGTCAACGCTATTGTTGGATATTAATTCAAACGCATCTTTAGCCCTGTTAAAAGTTGCTACTAGTTCTAACTGGGGCAGCATTTCAATATACTGCTTAAGATAATCTACTGCTATTGGTTCATCATCTATAATGACGCTTCGTACTTTATTCATACCTTAATTATTTTGCAGTGGCAACTTTAAAAATACGTAATATCTATTTTCTTTTGAATTTAATTCTAGTTCAAAACTATCACCATACATTAATTCCAATCTTTTTTGAACATTCTTAGTACCAATGCCTCCTGGTTTTTTAGGTTTGTCTTCGGCGAATGTGTTTTCAGTTGAGAAAAATAAACAATCGCCTTCTTCCCATATTCTAATTTGAATAGAAAAATTAGTTGTATTGTTTGTGTTACCATGTTTAAAACAGTTTTCAATAAACGGTAAAAGTATCAAAGGGGCAATCTTACTTGTACTGATATTTATATTCGCCGTAAATTCCACATTATCCGGCTTTAAAATCCTTAATCGCTCAAGTTCAATATAGTTCTTTACAAATTCTATTTCTTTCTGTACTGGCACAAATTCATCTTTGGTTTCATATAAAATATAGCGCATAGCATTTGAAAGCATTAGCACAACTTTTGGAGCTTTATCGTCTTTATTAAAAGTAAGGCCATAAATATTATTAAGGGTATTAAAAAAGAAATGAGGGTTCATTTGTGTTTTGAGAAGCTGTATTTCAGTTTCTCTTTTTTCTAAAAGTATTTCCTTTTGCTTGTATTCTGCTTTTCGCTTAAAAATTACAACCTGGTACAAATTTCCAAGAATTAGCCAAAACGTTACCCTTATGAATCCATAGTCTGCAATAGCCACAGGAATGCTGATTCCCATTTTTGAATTAAGTAGTTCGAACACAGCCTTGGCTATTATAGTCCCAAAAATTACCAAACCTAAAATCCCAAGAATAAATAGGGTATATTTTTTCTGAACAGAAACAAATCTTTGTAGCGAAGATGCCAAATAGAAAACAATAGCATTGTTTCCATAAAGCACAATGGATAATATCAGGTTTTCAATAAAAACATCACTATCGTTTGTTGTTATTCTCAATATTAATAAGCTTAACCACACACCAATATGAATCGCTAAATTTCTCATTTTAATTCTTTTTGACACAAATGTGGGAGATTCCATATTTTATCTAATCTAATTTCAACAAACAACAATTTTTATACAACCAACAACAAATTTAAGATATATGCTATAAACAGGTTGTTTGTAATACTAAAAATGTTGTTTGTTTAAACTATAGCATGCCCATGTTGCCCTCATTATAGATTTGCAATGAGAATAATTTAACAATTTAATCATCAGCAGTATAAGAAAGTTGCTCTTGAATAAGGAGAAATACAGTATTGCAAGATTTCAGAATAATAAATCAACGATTATGAAACAGATAGTCATATTAGTTATTGCAATTATTTCCACATTGGGATTATTTGCACAAAATTCAAAGACAGTTTCAATAACAGGAACTATAGTTGAGAAAGGAAGTGATGAAACACTAATTGGTGCAACCATTATTGCAAACAATGGTACCGGTACTATTTCTAATTATAATGGAAAGTTTCAACTTGAAGTTCCAGCAAACTCAACAGTATTGCTGAAAATAAGTTTTGTGGGTTACAACACGGTTAAAAAGGAAGTTACTACTCTAAATGCCAACATCAGCATGGGCAATCTTTTTATAGAACAAGGATTACATTTAGACGAAGTGGTAGTAAAAGGCGAAATTGCTATTGCTACACAAAAAGGAGATACTGTTTCTTTTAACGCTAATGCTGTTAAAGTAAACGAAGAAGCAAAAGGTGTCGATATCGTGAAAAAATTACCCGGTTTTAAATTAACAGAAGATAAAATTGAGACCCAAGGGGAACAAGTAAAGAAAATATATATTAATGGGAAACCATTTTTCGAAGATGACCCTAAAAATGCCCTTAATTCATTACCTGCTGAAATAATAAAAAGCATTGAAGTATTTGATGATTATGGAGAGATTGCATCTTTTATGGGATATGCAAGCGGAAGCAGCACTAAAGCTATTAATATTGTTACTAACGATAAAGCAAAAAACAATACAATAACAAGTATTTCTACCGGGTATGGAACTAATGGCAAGTTCGATTCGGAAGCTACCATCCTGTACAACAAAAACAAGCATGACATAACTATTGTAGCTGATTATAATAATGTAAACAAGAGCAGGAACGATTTATCCAGTTTTAAATCATTCGAAACAATTATAGCATCAAAACTGGGGGTTTCCCAATCATCACATGCTAATCCTGGAGAGCAACTCAATAAAAGTATTGGTTTAAACTATAATTATAACGGAACCAAAGGCAAGCTTAATGTTGAATATAAATTTGGGGAAAGACAAAACGATTTATACCAAGATGGGATTTCTAATTATCAGAATTTATGGTACTATAACAGCCTAGATACTATAAAATCGAATAGTTTATTACATAAAATAAACACAAAATATATTTATGAAAACAACAAGAGCAAACTAATTTTATCTGAAAAGCTATTGTATTTGTCGGGAGATGCTTCTAGTAGTTCTTTACTGACGGGTAGTAAAAGCGATGTTCCTTATTACACAAACTCTTCTAGTTTAATATCCGATAAGCAACAACTTAATTCACAATCAAGTGCTATTTGGCTACATAAGCTCAACGACAAAGGGCGGGCTTTGAGTGCAATAGGTACATTAAACCTTCAAAACAGCCAGTTAAATAAAAAATTCAGTTCTCACAACAGATTATTAACCACCAATGATACGTTAAACTTAGCTTTGACAAACAGTGTTGAGCAACAGGAAGAAATTGACTCAGACATGAATAAAGCAATGGTTAGATTATCGTATAAAGAACCAATCTCTCTACTTTCAAATTTGAACTTTACTTATGGTAGTTCCTACAATTGGAACAATTCAAAAATGGAGGTTTCCGATTTCAACAACTATTACCAACCAAATTTATCGAATAAATCAAATGTTGACTATCGGACTAATAAAATTGAAATAGGATATAGTTCTTTTGGTATGCGTTTAATCATAAATGCAGGGCTTGCAGCAGAACAATTAAAGATGACAACTGCATTAGGTGACAATTACAACAACAATAAAAATTATTATTATTTACACCCCTTAATTTTTGGTAGGTACGACATATCTACAAAGTCGAAATTGACATTTTTGTTTAGGTCTTTTTCAACCACACCAAGTGTTTCTCAATTGCAGCCCACTGTTGATATTACAAACCCCGAAAAAGCTGTAATTGGCAACCCCGATTTAACCCCTGGTGTTCAGTATATGGGTGTTTTAAGATATGTCAAAACATTATCTTCCAAGGCTAAATATCTGTCGGCATATTCTTTTGCCAATTATACAACCAATTTTATTGGTTTTGAAAATGCTTTTTTAGATGAAGATAAAATCATACATGGCACATATTTAAATGCAGGAGCAAATACTTTTACTTATTCTAATTTGGGTAATAGTTTTAACCTAAAATCAGGCATTGATTATGCAATGCCTGTATCATGGCTTCGTTCAAACTTAAATCTCGGACTGAACTATAACTATAGTCATACCCCAACAAGGTTTAATGAAATAGATGCTAATACTAAACTTTATAAAACAGAGGCATTGGTTTCACTGTCGAGTAAAATTTCTAAAAAAGTAGATTTCTTTATATCCAATGAAAATAGTTACAATTATTCTAATAATGATATTAACAACAACTATAACGAATATTATTCTAATATCACTGAAGCTACAATCTATCTGAAATTCTTGAAAACATTCAGTTTTGAAACCGAACTAAACAATTACGTGTACAACTATTTCGGGAAGACTGATAATCAGCAATACTTATTGTGGGATTTCTCAATTGGCAAAAGTTTCCTCAAAAATAAAGCAAATATAAAGTTATCAGTTCACGATATATTCAATCAAAGTAAACTGGTTGAAATTAAACTAAATGAGATTTATAGCGAAGTTATAAATTCTAACAGTCTCTCTCAATATGCTTTGCTCAGTTTTACTTACAAATTCTAAACTGTGTCGATGGTTATAGAAAATATGTCGTTTGTTTAAATCAAGCCTGCCTAGCTGGTACCTGAGTTAATTTTGAATCATAATAATTAAACAAAATAATAAATCAATTTAAAATTTAAGACATGAAAAAAGTAATGTTAATTCTAATGATGACAGTAGGTGTTTTATCGGCTAACGCCCAATCACACAATGCAGTAGACTTACCTCCTGCAAAAGAACGTGCAGAACGACAAACCGAGTTTATGAAGGAAAAACTTGAACTAACCAAAGACCAAATTCCAGCAGTTCAAAATATCAATTACGAAGCTGCTGTTGAAATGGACAAAGTTATGCAATTAACCAACCGGAGAACTAAGTTTAACGCATACAGAAATGCTCAACTTTCAAAGGACGAAAAACTTAAAAAAGTACTCTCAAAAAAACAATTTAAGGCTTATAAAAAAAGCAAAGATGAAATAAAGAAAAAAATTAAAAAAGAACGAAATAAGTAAATAATAATTGCTCATTTAAAATAATACAAAAGTGAAAAACATCATTTTTTTAGCAATAGCATTTTTATCAGTACTATTTTTAGCTTCATGTGAAGAAGAAGAACCGAAAGAAGTGGTATATATCTTTAGTGATGGCATAATATTAGAAAGTGCTGTTAATGACTTCTTAGGCTCGGAAACTTTCGGTATTGAACATCAGGCAGCAATCGTTTCTAACATTGTTAATGAGAGTATTGACAACCCTCAAGAGACATATAACTTTAGCGAGCAAGCCGAATTTTTTGGCAGCTATGGTAGTTATGACTATTCTTATTCTTATATGGCAAACAATTTGTCTGATACAATAGAAGTAAAACTCGATGCAAAAGGAGAATATGAAACATTCTATGTTTCTTCAAATGACTTAGTAAATAGCGATTGGGATATTGGGGGAGTTGATATGAATAATGATTTTTTTAATTGTAAAGGTATTTCTACAAGAGATGGCAATCAATTTTCAAAAATTTATGAAGATTATTTCGATTCAGAATTGAAGTTTGTAATAGAAAATCTTAAAATAAATAAAATTACCAAAACTATAAAATCAGGAAAAGTCACATTTGAATTTGAAGGCAGATCATCCTATGGTGAGGTATTTACAAGCTCTGGAACAATAGAATATAGCGATTACCAGAAGGTAATAACTCATAACGAATATGTTAAAAAATCATCAAGGCAACACCATTTGTCTTGATGATTTTTGATTTAGAAATTATAAAAATACTTAAAATATGAATAAAACATTTTTAACAATATTTTCATTGCTTTTTTGGTGCAATATGAATTACGCTCAGGATTCATTTACAGTAAGTGGTACTATCTATGATTCAGAGAATGGTGAAACATTGATTGGAACTACCATAGCAGTGAAAGAATTAGTAGCAACCGGGACAATTTCCAATGCTTACGGTTTTTATTCCTTAACCTTACCAAAGGGGAATTATACACTTGTAGTTAGTTTTATCGGATATGAACATCAAGAAATCCCTGTATCTCATACAAGTAACCAAAGATTCGATGTGAAGCTTTCTCCTGATGCACAACTAATAAATGAAGTTGTAATTTCAGCAAAAAAGAAAAACGATAATATTACTTCAGAAAAGGTAGGTGTTGAGAAAATAAATACTAAGGAAATAGAAAAAATTCCAGTTTTATTTGGAGAGAAAGACATTATAAAAACATTGACTTTAACCCCAGGAGTTAAAACTACTAGTGAAGGTAGCGGTGGGATGTTTGTACGTGGAGGTAACAATTCACAAAATCTTATTTTACTTGATGAAGCTACTGTATACAACTCAAATCATATGATGGGGTTCTTTTCAACCTTTAATAGCGATGCCATAAAAGACCTGACGATGTACAAAGGAACAGCTCCTTCTGAATATGGGGGGCGCATTTCATCCGTAATGGATATTAAGATGAATGATGGGAACAATCAGGATTACCATATCGGTGGTGGAATTGGGTTAATATCCTCTAAGCTGAGCCTTGAAGGCCCTATTGTGAAAGATAAAGGTTCGTTTCTGGTTACAGGTCGGAGAACTTATGCCGATATGTTTCTTAAACTTTCATCGGATGATGATTTAAACAACAATCGACTCTATTTCTACGATTTAAACCTTAAAGCAAATTATAAGGTTAACGATAATAACAGGGTTTTCCTTTCTGGGTATTTCGGTAGGGATGTGCTAAGCGCAGATGAATTATTTGGAATGGATTGGGGTAACGCAACAGGGACTTTTAGATGGAATCACATATGGAACAGTAAGTTGTTCAGCAATACCTCTGTGATATATTCTCAATACGATTACGATGTTAATTTAAATTTCAGTGACAATAATATGGGGTTTTTATCAGAAATAAACAACTTAACCGTTAAGCAGGATTTTCAATACTTCATGAGCAATAGAAACTCACTCAGTTTTGGGGTATATTTTCAGGATAATACAATTCTACCCGGACAGCTTGAACTGGAAGACGAATCAGAAATAAAGCCAACGGAAATTCAGGAAAGGTATAATCTTGAATATGGTGGTTATATAAGCGATACATGGAAGCCGAATGATAAATTAACTTTAACAGGTGGCTTACGACTGAATATTTTTAATCTTATTGGCCCAGGCGATTTTTATTCTTATTCAAATGCAGTAATAACTGACACAGCAACTTATGCCAGTGGAGAATTGGTACAGTCATATATTAACCTAGAACCTAGGGCTAATATAGCCTATGCCTTTAATTCTTCAAACTCAGTAAAACTATCATACACTCGAAATACACAAAACCTGCATTTAATACAAAATTCAACAACATCTGGCCCAACAGATATTTGGATTGCATCGAGTAACAATATTAAACCTGAAATTGGAGACCAGGTATCTATGGGTTATTTCAAGAACCTAAAAGATAATCAATACCAATTGTCAGGTGAAATGTACTATAAAAAGATGTATAATCAGATTGACTTAAGAGATGGGGCTGATATGCAAGCAAATGAACATATTGAGGGTGAATTATTGTTTGGTTCAGGCAGGGCTTATGGTTTAGAGTTAATGTTAAGAAAGAAACATGGTAAGCTAACCGGATGGGCAAGTTACACATTGTCGAGAACAGAAAAACAAATAGATGGTATAAATAATGGCGATTGGTATGCTGCACGTCAAGATGCCACACATGACATTTCGATAGTTGGGATGTACTCTTTATCCCCAAAATGGACTATATCGGCAACATGGGTTTATAATACAGGGAATGCGGTAACTTTTCCAAGTGGAAAATATGAAGCAGATGGGGAAACACATTTACTCTATACCGAAAGAAATGGATACCGAATGCCTGCATACCATAGGTTAGACTTAGGGGCTACCTGTGAGTTGAAAAAATCGGAAAAATTTGAAAGTAGCTTGAGTTTTTCCCTGTACAATGCTTACGGTCGCAAGAATCCTTACATGATAAATTTTGCTGAAGATGAAAACGATCCTTCAAGAACAGTTGCTACTAAAACTTACTTATTCACATTCGTTCCTTCAATATCGTACAATTTTAAATTCTAATAAAATGAGACAAAACATAATATTAAGCATAATAGGCATGTTAATAATCTTTACCTCTTGTACTGAAGAGATAGATATTGACCTAAATAAAATTGAGCCACAAGTAATGATAGAAGCTTTGGTTTCAACTAATGGAGAAACAAACATTAAACTTTCCCAATCAATAAATTTTGATGAGCCTAATGAATTTCCAGCTATTCAAAATGCAATTGTTGAATTATCTGACAATTATGGCAATAACGAAGTGTTAAGCGAACAATCCCCAGGTGTATATACAAGTTCAAGTCTCACAGGAAATATAGGGTATACTTACAATCTGATTGTTACTACCGAGAATGAATCGTATAGCTCATCATGCCAGATACCGCAACAAGTTCCAATGGATTCGATAACAATATCAAAAGTACCTGACAATAGTTTAAGAGGAAATAGCAATGATTCTATTTTAAAAGTAACAGTCTTTTACAAAGACCCTGAAGGAATAGATAATTACTATCATTTTATAGAATATCGAAACAATGAAAAAATTAAAAGTTATATAATCAATGATAAATTTAACGATGGTTTGGAAGTTGAGCGAAATTTGAATTATAGAGATAGAGAACTTGAATCTGGCGATACGCTAAAAATTGAAATGCGATGTATTTCAGCAGAAGTATATGAATACTTGGACGATTTGAATAGTTTGTCTGCGATGAGTGCCACTCCAACAAATCCAAGGACAAACATTGAAAATGCTACTATTGGCTATTTTAGTGCCCATACTTCTGAAATTAAATTCTTGGTGTATTAATTGAACAATGATTCGAAAAAATAAAATTAGAATGAAAATAACTCATAGAGTTATAGTATTATTATTCATTATAACTATTTCAACAGCTTGTGATAGAATCGGAGTACTAGAATATACTTATGTTGAATCATATATTGATGAAACTTATTGTGTTTCTACCTATGTTCTGGTTTATGATGAAATTGGCCGCCTAGAAACTTGTGAAATGTATGCCGAAAACACTGTTAAGTATCCACAGATTGATAGCGTAAGAGCTATTCAACGAGAACAAGCAAGAAAATGTAAAAAGTTACTTGAGAGCAAAATTGACAGTATGAGATATGCTATTAAATGATTGTTAAATAAAGTTTTATTATGTCTGATTCCAACGATATGGCTTGTATTTAAATATTCAATTAAGTTTGTTATGGATAATATTGGTTAGCCTAAAAAATACTGCAAGGTTATTGAAAAGCTAATAATAAGGTGCAGTTTCATAGTTTGATTGGTATTTGCAATATACCATAATGCTACTGTTTATTATTGTGTGAAGGTAAAAATTGCACTCTTTTGCAAATTTTGGATTGTGGGTAGGCTTGTGCGATTTGCAAATGTGTGCAATGTGGGTGGGCTTCCACAACTGTCCCAAAGGGCAGAAGCGGGCGAGCAAAAACTATTTTTTTCTTGCACCAACCTTCAATCAATGAGCTAATATTTTTTATCCCTTTTTTCAATTTTGTAATCAGGTTTCAATGTTGCTGTTTCGTCTCGTTCACTTGCAGCTAACGGTTGGCAATAAAAAACGTAGGGCATTTTGAAACACCTATCTTTCAAGTTGCCAAGTCGTTTATTAAAAGTTATGTTGTTCAATATTAGCACTTTCTGCCCTATGTTTTTTATTGCGTGTTGGCAGCTGGGCTTTGTC
>JAERTF010000138.1 GCA_016845105.1 Bacteroidota bacterium
ATTGGAAAAATTGGAAATTGGGAATACGATTTAAACACTACAGAAATAGTATGGTCAAATCAATTATACGAAATATATGATAGAGATCCAAAACTAGGACCACCGAGCGATGAGGAAGTTGGTAACTATTATTCAAAAGAAGATCATCAGCGTTTAAGGCAATACATTGTTAAAATAATAGAAACCGGTGAGCCCATTGAGAATTTCGAGTGTCCTGTTATTCATAGTAGTGGTAAAATTATTGTTGTACTAGGATCGATGTTTCCGGTAAAGGATCATAACGGAACAATAACTAAAATATTTGGGGCTCTACAGGATATAACAGAGAGAAAAAAATCGGAGCATGAGTTAAAAAAGAGCGAAGAACGATTTAATCTGGCAATGTCAGCTGCAAAAGATGGTGTGTACGATTGGAACCTTGTAACAAACGAAATCTATTATTCACCCGGATGGAAAAGCATGCTTGGTTACAAAGATAATGAGCTGCCTAATGATTTTTCTATATGGGAAAATCTTACAGAACCAGAGGACGTAAAGAAATCCTGGGAAATGCAACAGAAAGTAATCAATAAGCAACTCGATCGTTTTGAACTGGAATTTAAGATGAAACACAAAAAAGGGCATTGGGTTGATATACTTTCACGAGCCGAAGCTGTATTTAATGATAATGATAAGGCCATAAGGATAGTTGGCACTCATGTAGATATTACCGACCGTAAGCTTGAGGAAAGAATTATTGATGTAGAATTAAAATTGTTTGAATACGCAATTAATCATACGGAAGAAGAATTACTCCAAAAATTTTTGGATGAAGCTGAAAAGCTTACAGGTAGCGATATAGGTTTTTATCATTATATAGAAGATGATCAGGAATCAATTTCACTTCAAACATGGTCTACAAATACATCAAATAATATGTGTCAAGGATCTGATGAAGCGACCAAACATTATCCCATATCCAAAGCAGGTGTTTGGGTTGATTGTGTGGATGAGCGTAAACCTGTAATTCATAACGACTATTTAAGTTTAGAACACAAAAAAGGTTTGCCAGACGGGCACGCACAAATTATTCGCGAATTGGTAGTTCCGGTAATTCGAGGGGAGAAAATTATGGCCATACTTGGAGTTGGAAACAAAAAATCGGATTACAACGAGTCTGATGTTAAAAGTGTTCAACGATTAGCAGATGTTGCCTGGGAAACTATAGTTGGAAAACAAACCCAGGCATTATTAAAAGAAAATGAGACTAAATACAAAGAACTTTTTGATAATGTGGGAGACGCTATTTTTATTTACGATCCAGTTACTTTTGAAATATATGAAGCGAATAAAGCAACATCATCTATATATGGGTATAGTCATGAGGAGTTAATAGGAATGTCGTGTTTGGAGTTTAGTGCTGAGGTTGATAAATCTAAATCAATTGCAAAAGCAATTCAAAACAATAAAAAAATAAAAGTTAATTTTCGACATCATAAAAAGAAAGACGGGACAGATGTTTTTGTTGAGCTCAACACTTATAATATACCAGTTAATGGCAAAAACACTGTTTATAGTGTATGTCATGATATCACCGATATTAAGAAAGCAGAGATTGACCTAATAAAAGCCAAAGAAAAGGCCGAAGAGAGTGATATGCTAAAATCTGCTTTTCTGGCAAATATGAGTCATGAAATACGTACGCCAATGAATGGTGTATTGGGATTTGTCAACTTGCTTTCTGATCCCAACTTAAAAAAGGACCAAATTGGTAGATACTCCAGCATTATTAAAAAAAGCAGTGTCAGACTACTTAATACGATCAACGACATAATTGACATCTCAAAAATTGAAGCAGGAGAAATGCTTGTTTCACCAACGGAAACATCAATTAATAATGTATTGGATGAGCTTTACTCTTTCTATACTCCAGAAGCTAAGCTGAAAGGATTGACATTATCTCTTAACACTTCACTTCCCGATGAGCTGGCGACAGTTATAACTGACAGCCAAAAACTACATGGCATCCTGTCTAACCTTATTAAAAATGCATTAAAACACACTGATAATGGCAATGTAAAATATGGTTATTTACTAAAGGATAAATTTATTGAATTCTCTGTAAAGGATACAGGAATTGGTATTCCCAAAAAAAGAATAAATGCAATCTTTAATCGATTCGAACAGGCAGATATTAAAGACAGTAAAGCCTTAGAAGGATCCGGATTAGGATTGGCAATATCAAAGGCCTATGTTGAAATGCTTGGTGGCAAGATTACTGTTAAATCAAAGGAAGGGAAAGGATCAACATTTACCTTCACAATTCCATACGTCAAAAAAGAAGAAGAAGTTAAGAAGATAGTAGAAAGTACTGTTACAGACACCACGAAAATTAATAAGTTGAATTTGCTTATTGTTGAAGACGATGAAGTTAGTTCAGAGCTATTAAAATCCACACTAGAAGGGATGTTCAAGGAAATAACTTTTGTTGATAATGGTAAGGATGCCATTGAATTATGCAGAGAAAAAGCTGAACTTGATTTGGTGTTAATGGATATTAAAATCCCAATTATTAATGGTTATGATGCAACTAAAGAAATCAGAAAGTTTAATAAAAACATAATCATTATAGCACAAACTGCATATGCATTGCCCGGTGATAGAGAAAAGGCAATAAACGCAGGGTGTGATGATTATATCACAAAGCCAATAAGTAATAGTTTGTTATTAGATATAATTAGCAAGCTTATGGTATAGAAATTTACTCAAGATGTAAAGTAATGGCATTATAAGGGATGCACTTATAAATTTCAATTAAATTGATCTCAGCTCGCCCTTGTTAAAAACATGGATACATTTCTAATGTAAATGCCATATGTTAGAAAAAGCGAAAAATGATATAAACGTAACGTGCCACAACAAAAAAAGGGAAGACAAAATGCTTCCCTTTCTCGCGGTCTGGACGGGACTCGAACCCGCGACCCCCTGCGTGACAGGCAGGTATTCTAACCAAACTGAACTACCAGACCAACTTTATTTTGTGAACTATCCCCAAAAGGGAATGCAAAAATAAGTGCTTTTTTTATATCTGCAAGTAAAAAATTAAAAAAAATAGATATTTTTTCTACTTGGAAATCCAATGTGTTATAAAGAAGCATTTAAGCTTTAATAATCAGTATATTGCAACCTGAATTTCAGTCTACACTTTTAGTGGTTTTATCAATTGACCTTCTGTCGTCTCTTAAATTATTAGTTAATTGGAATATACTTCCTAAAGATTCTTCATTGCATTCAGAGTGACAAACCGGAATTGACTCTCTTGTCATCCTGAGCAAAGCGAAGGATCTATAAACCTTGTAGCACACCTAATATCGAAATATTGGAACCAAACTAAAAGAGATTCTTCATTGCATTCAGAATGACAAACTAAAACAACCCTATTGTCATCCTGAGCAAAGCGAAGGATCTACATACTATGCAGCAGACCAAATATCGAATTATAATAACCAACCTCAATAAGTTTCTTCATTGCATTCAGAATGAGAACCTGGAATTTCCCTTTTGTCATCCTGAGCAAAGCGAAGGATCTACAAACTATGAAGCATACCCAATATCTATATATTAGAGCCAACCTCAATAAGTTTCTTCATTGCATTCAGAATGACAAGCCGGAATGTCCCTTTTGTCATCCTGAGTAAAGCAAAGGATCTGCAAACTATGTAGCATTCCTATTTATTTAATTCACCTTCAATGAGATTCTTCATTGCATTCAGAATGACAAGCTAGAATAACACTATTGTCATCCTGAGCAGAGCAAAGGATCTATTTACTTCACTATTCTTCCAATCCTTCATTCAAGAATTTCCAATTTGGATTTGAGGTTGCAATAAGTCTTTCTTTTTTAACTCTCAACCATCCCTTAATCTCTTTTTCTCTATCAATGGCATCTTCAATATAATCAAAGTGTTCATAATAAACGAGGTTGTAACAATTATACTTCCCGGCGAATGTACTTTTTGAAGTAATAGAATCATGTTTGTGTTGCAATAATCGAACTGATAAATCATTGGTAACACCAGTATAAAGGACTGTTCTATTATAGTTTGTAGTTATGTATACAAAATAGTTATGGGTTCCAATAGGTTTCATGAATCAAAGATAATTACAGTAAATTAAAAACTGGTCATTTTACAGATTAATGGAGTGATTATTTCATTTTAATAGATTCTTCATTGCATTCAGAATGACAAGCCGGAAATGACTCTCTTGTCATCCTGAGCATCGCGAAGGATCTACAAAATGTAGCATTCCCAATATCAAAATCTTGAAACCAAACTCAAAGAGATTCTTCATTCCATTCAGAATGACAAGCTGTAATGACTCTTTTGTCATCCTGAGCAGAGCGAAGGATCTATAAACTATATAACATCCTTAATATCGAAATATTGAAACCAACATAATTTAGATTCTTCATTGCATTCAGAATGACATACAAGAACAACCCTATTGTCATCCTGAGCATCGCGAAGGATCTACAATCTTTGTAGCATTCCCAATATCGAAATATTGAACAAATCCTCATTGAGATTCTTCATTTCATTAAGAATGACAACGGACTCATATGATAAAAGGTGTAGAACGAAGATAACACTCCATCATACACCTTTATTCTTAGAAATGATTAATCTCTTATTCTTCCAGATTCTCTTTTCTGCTATCATATAGCTTTTTGCCACCATAGGCTAACCCTAACCCCATAAGTATCGCTAAGCCACTACCAATGGGTGCATTACCACCATTCTGGTTTCCGGTTGATCCATGATCCGGTGGTGGTGGTGGTGGTGCCTGTGCAAATGAATTAATGCTTAGTGTAAGTGCCGCAGCCAATGTAATTATAATTGATATCTTTTTCATGATTATGTGTTTTTCTTTTCTGAACTAAATTAACTACCAAACGATTACTTTATTATTAAAGGTGTGTCCATCAGATATAACGGATACAATTGCTAATCCCTTGTAATCCCCAATATTTATTGATGCTGAACTTTCACCATCAAGATTGAAAGTATTTATCAAACTTCCTGATACTGAATAAACATTGATCTCAGCAGAAATAGGCTTATTTGTTCTAATTTCAATATTATCATTAGAATAGAAAGCTTTGACATTCTCTGAAAAATCATTCTCATTAACACTTAAAGCACTAAAATGAACTACGAATCTCTCTTCAACATCACCATCTTCTGCTGTGAAATAATAAGAAGGATTTTCATTTAATAATTGTGTCGTGTTAGTCTTCAAGTCAGTTAAATAAACATGTTCTTGATGCTCAATTTCATTAACGCCAATTACTTCAATATTGTATTCAGTTGAATTATTTTTAATAAACGACATTGGAATTATCATTTCTGAGGTAAGTTCCGGAAAAGCAGTTGTTGAAAGCTCAATTCCATCCATTTTAACATAAAATTGTGGTGCATAACCAGGTAAAAATCGTGAATCATAATCTGAATCAAATTGATTTGTTGCATCATCAACAACTTTAACAATACACTCTTGTGCAGTTCCACCTTCTGTGTCATAAGCAGTTAGCACTAATTTATTCACTTCAGTATTCTTATACCAATCCTGGGCATTATGAGTTCTGTCAGTAGCATCAATGGTAAGAGAACCAGTTGCAGCATTTGCATGGACAAAAAAGCCTTGCATTGCAGGTATAATACCTGTTGAAGCTGCAATATCAATGTACGAACTAGTCGACTCCTTCCATATTTTAGCTGTAGCATCAACATTTGTTAAACCCCAAGCTGTTTTATTCCAATATAAAGCACTTTGGTAGGGATTACCTAATAGATGCCACCCTTGTCGACCTGAGGCATCAGTATATGTTAATCCTGATTTACTAACATCGTCTTTGTTTAAGGTTCCCGTAAAATCCTTTGTTGCAGTAGACTCATATGCAACTAAATACCCTGCTCCATTAACAAAATTAGTAATATTATTTCCTCCGATTTTATAGTTTTTCCACTCATTTGATACCTCATCCCATCCATAAAGATCATCACGATTTGGTTCAGATGTTCCGGGAACAAAGTCTGAACCAGCAATAACCATATTATTTACAGGTGATGAGAGCATATGAAAACCATCCGAAGCTCCTGAATAAGCAGCAATATACCTTTCAACTGTACCTGAAGGTGTACCGGATGAAAAAATAAGAGAACCATCTCCGGATGATGATGACTGTACTACAATACCAGAGTTACCTGCACTATTTGTAATTGTTCCACTAACAGTAAGTGCTTTATCAACTGGTATTGATAATGATGCTCCTGATTCGATTGTAAGGTTATTACATTCTGATGGAGTTGCTGCATCACCTGAAATTATTGGATAGTTTGATGCACCAGTCGGAATAGTAACATTAACAACTGTAGCTGGTACAATACCATCCTCCCAATTTGATCCAGTTGCCCAATCAGTTGTAGAAGCACTTGTCTTCCACAAGTTAATTGGTGCAATGCCAATCCCTGCTAAACCTCCGGCTCCAACAGGATTTGTACTAACAGTTTTAAATCTAATACTTGGATCTGACCAACCATCAGTATCACCTGATGTCAATCCTGCTTTTATTTGAATGTTTTGGTTTGCAGTAGAAACTCCGTTACCTGTCCAGGCAGAGCCAGGATCAACTCCAGGTACACCAAACACATCAGTCTTAGTTACACCATACCAAACCTCTATTGCATCATCACCGTTAAAAGTGAATGGCTTAAGATAAAAGGTTGCCCCATTTGAAATAGCTGTTGCCTCCATATCGCTTGTGCCAATCACAATTACCAACCCACTAGATAAAGTACCACTACTTAAAGTATAATCAGTTGATGGAGAACTACCATTTACACCTTTCTTAATAATCAAATTATTTGTTGAAAAATCTAATGTAGACCCTGTATTATTCCATATCTCAATACCTTTGGGTGTAGTACCAGAATTTGTTTCAACATACTGACTGATAATTTGTGCAATACTTGTATTTACAACTGCTGTAATCAACATGAATAAATAAATCTTTTTCATAAAATTTTAGTTTTTGTTAATTATATTTCTTCTTTTTCTTCAGTAATAATATCATATATCTTCTTACCGGCATAAGCAGCACCTAATCCAATAAGAATTAAAGTTCCTCCCCCAATTGGTGCACCACCTCCCAACGGCGGATCACTTCCTGTTGGTTCCCCACCAGGATTACCAGGGCCGTCCTGTTGTGCAAATACAGACATATTACTAAATAATGTAATTATTATAATTCCTATTATTAATATTATCTTTTTCATGTCTGTTTTGCTATTTAATTATTACTAATTGTGACTGATTTCCCATACTACTGGTTGCACGAACAATATAATAATTGCCGTCCGGAAGTTTTATTTCAACCAATCCTTGTTGATTGTTTTTTCCAATATGTTTTCGTCCCAGTAAATCATAAATTTCTATATCGGCAATTACATTTGGTGGCAATGAGATACTGATCTTATTATTAACTCCAAATATTTTACAAAAATCAATTTTATCAACCACCTCATCAACTTCAACTATTCCAAAGTACAGTTTAAACCTTTCAGTAAAAGTCTTATCATAGATAAAGTTATAATCAGAGGATAATAAATCTGTTTGCTTTCCTGCCAATTCATCCACAAGTAATGCAATAGAAATATCAGATAATTCGGTTGCTCTGATTATCATTTCTTCACCATCAACCCCAATAACGTCCAAAGTAACCTCTACCGTTTCAGGCGGTAAAGAGTTAATGGACATATTACCTCCATTTGTTGTGAATATATGGGGGCGGGAATTATTAAAACTAAATAACTTCCTGGCATCAAGCTGTCCGTCGAATTCAACTGTTGCCCCATCAATTAGTTTCACTACTGTTTCATCAATATAGTTACCATTTGAAACTTCTAAACGTATCAGTGAAAAATCGTTACTAAGATTGTTTTTCATAAAAGAAACACCATTATGAACCTGAATATCATTGGTCATTGAAAGTGTACCTGTTGTACTTCCATCATCATTTACTTGTACAAAAAATCCCTGGTTCATTGCAATGTATTGCGAACCACCCCCTGCTCCTGTTCCTCCTACGTAAGAAGCAAAAGATCCATTATTATATACATAAATTGCATCGGCTATGTTGGTTTTTGTCCAACCAGTGGCTGCGTCCCAGTCAATCGCCGAAGGAAACGGGTTACCTACTAAATTAAATCCATAATCAGCACCAGCCTGAGATCGAACAACACTTTCTGTTGGGCTTATTGACCCTGACCTTAACGACCCGGAGAATTCATATGTTTGCGCTGTTGAACCATCAATCCATACCATCCAGCCTTTGCTGTTCCCCAAAGGAGTAGTTAAACTGGATACATAATCATAATCATTGGATGTTTCATTATATTCTTTCATCCAAACTTCCGGAGAACCTCCGAGGTAAAGTTCATTTGCAGTTTGTCCGCTTACAGCAGGTGAAATTCCATGCCATTGGCCTGCTGAAACATAACATTGAACTATTGAATTCCCGCTAACAGTAAGATTTGATTGACCTAACAGGGAACCACTTCCTGATGCATTACTCTCGATAACAATATCATCACAATTACTTGCAACAGTAATTGTTGGGTAATTTGTTAGCCCTTCAGGAATTATAACATTCATTGTTGCATCTGGAATATTATTACCCCAATTGCTTGAAGTAACCCAATCAGTATTAGTAGATCCATACCATGTGGTATAGCTACCAATGTATTGCATATTATTTAAAATCCCTTTCGTCTCAGGTGCCGGTGACTGCCACTCGAAATGGCTGTATTCTTCACCACCGTATTTTAATTGTAGAGAATAACCAGAAGGAGTTGAACCAGATTCTGTAACTCCAATATTTGTTGAAGTTACTCCATTAGCTGGTCCATCAGTGGCTGTAAAGCTACCCTCATAACTTAAAAATTGATCAACAATTAAAGATCCTTGATATGAAACCGCAAGACCATCAGGGCCATTCTGTATACTTCCTGGTTCCCAATAGTAAATTGAAAAGTTGCCAGTACTACTCCCTACAGTAAAATTATCTACTGTTTCATCATCATAACTTGCACCCCCAGAACCATTATAAAGGTTTACCTGAAAATCTGATAGTGAATAGCTTCCAGGGTTTTTAATTACAATCTCAACAAACTCTCCAACATCACCACCGTCATTATCATAATGCAATTCATTAATCCATACTGTTGGTTGAACAGGTGCTGCAGATGTAGTTGCATCTGACTGAGGGATTGCCCCATCTAATTTATAATCAATAGCTGTTCCTGAGTTTGTATAAGGCCAGATTTTAAAATAATATTTAGTTGATTCATCTAATCCTGTAAACTGAGCTGATTGGATTCCAAGAATTACATTCAGAACTAATCCACCATCAGACTCCTCAGAACCATCTATGGGTTCAGCAATAGCACCATAACTATCTGAACTTCCCTTAATCAAATAGGCATCTGGTAAGGTATCTCCTATAGCATCAATCCATGAAAGATCAATTACACTGTGCGTAGGAGTTCCAAGAACGGCATCAAAAACTGTAACATGATTAGAAGGTTCGCCCTTATATGTAGTTGCATCATCTGTAACACCACTTGAATAATTATCTGAACCATCCACCGACCATGCTTTATAATA
>JAERTF010000139.1 GCA_016845105.1 Bacteroidota bacterium
ATACACAGTAAATTATGGAAGTATAGAGTTGCTATATTAATGTTTATGGTTATGTTTGGCATCCTTTGCCGCAACGAATCTTAAGGTTTGTTTGTCAAGAAGAAGAAGAATATCAACTATATATACATTTAGGTATAATTATCACTTAATTGTTTACAAAACTGATCTCATTAATAAACTTTTCAAATATGAAAAAACTCTTTGCCATTTTAGTTAGCACCTCACTATTAGTTATGTTAACCTTTAGTATGGGTAGTACTTTTGCCCAAAACACTGTTATGAAATTCAATAACAACTGGGGAAATCAGGGAATAAGTGTTAAAAAACAAAATAGTAGTAGTGTTACCTTAAATTCTTCCATTACATCCTACAATCTAAATCAAGTTATTGTTGATAATAATATATTACAAACAATTACCACATCGGGTGTATATTTGCAAAATGACGAGGGTGCGCCAAACATTCCTGGTTTTAGCAATTACATAGCAGTACCACAGGGAGCTTCTGTTACTACGAAAATATTAAGGAAACAAACCGAAAGTGTTGATAATATTGATATATCCCCTGCACCTGTTATCCCTAAAGAGAATGATAATAGCCCTTTAATTTACGAGAAAAATGATAACATTTACTCATCTAACTCAAACTATCCAAATAATATAGTTCAGGTTTCGGAACCCATGAAGATAAGAGGAATGGATGTTGTTCTTATAGGTGTAAGTCCGTTTCAATATAATCCAGTTACAAAACAGCTATTAATACACCGTGATATAGAAATTGAAATTACGTTTGAAGGTGGTAATGATAAATTTGGTGATGATAGATTAAGAAACCGTTGGTGGGACCCAATAATAAAAGATGCTGTAATAAACCATGCCTCTATTTCAGAACCGATCCAAAATCAAACTAGTACCAGAGAAATTGGATATGAATATTTAATAATAGTACCCGATGATGCAAATTTTATTTCTTGGGCTGACTCCATTAGAAACTTTCGAGTTAACCAAGGTATTACAACAAACGTGATAACAACAACCGAAATTGGTGGTAATACAATTTCTGCAATTGAAGATTATGTTAACAATGCATATAACACATGGGATATTCCACCTGCAGCAGTACTTTTAATGGGTGATTATGGAGATATTGGAAATACTATCATTTCACCTATTTACAATAGCTATTGTGCATCTGATAATATTTTTGCAGATGTTGATGGAGACCATATGCCAGATATGATTTTCGCCCGGATGACGGCACAAAATGAAGGGCATTTGGAGACTTTTGTCACCAAAGTACTTAACTATGAACGAACTCCACCTACCAGCCCTGATTTTTATAACCATCCAATAACTGCACTTGGATGGCAAACCGAAAGATGGTTTCAAATTTGTTCAGAAACTGTTGGAGGCTTCTTTAAAAATGTTCATGGAAAAGATCCGGTAAGAATAAATGCTGTTTATGAAGGCAATCCAAATGTCGATCCTTGGTCAAGTGCACAAAATACAGGCACAATTATGCAGTATTTTGGACCTGATGGATTGGGCTATATACCGGCAACTCCATCTGAACTTGGAAGTTGGGATGGTGGAACATCGTCTGATGTAAACAATGCTATTAATAGTGGTGCCTTCATACTGCAACATCGAGATCATGGTAACTCAACCGGTTGGGGTGAGCCATCTTATAATAGTAACTCCATAAATGGTCTAACAAACACAGAACTGTCATTTATATTTTCTATTAACTGTTTAACAGGCAAGTATAACAATACTGCGGAATGTTTTGCAGAAAAATTTCATCGTTATAAATATAATGGAGAAAATTCTGGCGCCCTCGGCTTAATTGCTGCGTCAGAAGTATCATATTCATTTGTAAACGACACTTACGTTTGGGGAATGTATGATAATATGTGGCCAGAATTTATGCCTGATTATGGTTCAAATCCAGAGCCAAGAGGCATACTCCCTGCATTTGGTAATGCAGCAGGCAAGTATTTTTTACAGCAATCCTCATGGCCATATAACACAGGCAATAAAGAGGTTACATACAATCTGTTTCACCATCATGGTGATGCATTTTCAGTGGTCTACTCTGAAGTACCACAAGATCTTACAGTTGTTCATAATGAAGAAATTGTTGCTGGTGAAATCAGCTTCACTGTAACGGCAGACGAAGGTTCATTGATTGCTTTATCAGTAAATAATGAACTACTAGGAACAGCTGAAGGCACAGGTTCTCCTGTAACCATTGATATTGATGCACAATACCCACCAAACAAATTACTTGTTACTGTAACCAAACAAAATTACTATCGTTACGAATCTTTAGTTGTGATAGTTCCACCCGAAGGTCCATATATCATTTACAATAATGTGGCGATTAATAATACAACAGGTTTAATGACTACAGGAGAAGCTACTCTTTCCGAGTTGACAGTTAAAAATATAGGTGTAGAACTAGGTGAAAACATTGAAGTAAGCATAAGTACTACAGACCAGTATATTACACTTTCGGATGACACTGAAAACTATGGCAGCATAGAAGCAGGAGCAACCTCATCAATAGTTGATGGTTTTGCTTGGGATGTAGCCAATAATATCCCCGATTTACACATTGTAAAATTTGATATTGAATCAACTGACGGAAACGATACTTGGTTATCAAAAATGAATATTGTAGCCCATGCTCCCAACCTGAAAATTGGAGAAATGACATTTAACGATGATCAATTTGGTAATGGTGATGGTCAGCTAGATCCAGGTGAAACTGTTGATGTTATTATCGAAACTTTCAATAATGGTTCAAGTGTTGCACCCAACACTATAGGAAGCCTCAGTTGTTACAACTCTTACATTGAAATTACTGATAACCAAACAACAGTTGGAGATATCGGATTCGAATCAATGATGAATGCGGTATTTACGATAAAAGTAGCGGAAGAAACCCCCATTGGCTCACTCATTGATTTTGAATTTCATGTAATCTCAGGTGAATATGAAGACGAAAAAGATTTCTTTAAAAAAGCCGGCCTTATTGTTGAGGATTGGGAAACAGGTGATATGACAAAGTACCCATGGCAAACAGGAGGTAGTGATATTTGGGAAATCTCAACCAGTAATCCATATGAAGGAACATATTGTAATAAATCTAGCGAACTTGGTGATCAGCAATCTACATGGATGTCACTAATTTATGAATCTGCCATAGATGATAGTATTTCATTTTTTGTTATGGTAAGCTCCGAAGAAGAATATGATTTCTTCAGATTTTACATTGATGGTATACCAAAACTAACTCTTTCGGGCGAACAGCCATGGCAAAGGGTTTCATTGCCAGTATCTGCCGGAAACCATCTTTATAAATGGCAGTATAGCAAAGATGTGAATCAGAGTTCTGGTGAAGATTGTGCCAGAGTTGATTATATAATACTTCCTGTTCCTCCAATTACATCTGCATACGCGGGTGAAGATATGGAGTTTTGTGATTTGGATGATATAATTTGCGATGGAATGGCTACCAACTGCGAATCGGTTCTTTGGACAACATCTGGCTCGGGAAATTTTTCCAATGATGAGATTTTTAAACCAAATTATATACCTAGTGATGAAGATCTTAGTGCCGGTTCGGTGGAGCTTACTTTTACAGGATATGGACCAACAACAACAGTTGTAGATAAAGTTGTATTTACATTTGCCAACTCACCAATTATAGATATGGAAAGTAATAGTTCTATTTGTAGTAATGATTATTTTAATATTACTGATGTTACTGTTGAAAACTATAATTCTATTTTATGGACAACACTTGGTGATGGAACATTTAATAATGATAATATACTGGATCCGATTTATATGCCAGGAACCAATGATATTGAAAATGGAATTACAACTCTAGTTTTATCTGCTATGGGTTCAGAGGTTTGTGGTGAGATAACAGAACAATTAGAACTAACAATTAACACAGCCACATCTGCAAATGCAGGATTAGATGCTGATATTTGTCCAATGCTTACTTATACTACTTTAGAGGCAACTGCTGATAATTACGACGAATTAGTTTGGACAACAAGTGGAGATGGAAGCTTTGATGATGACAGTCAGCTTCATACAACATATACACCGGGTGAAAATGACATTCTCACAAAAGAACTAACTCTTACTTTAGATGCATCCAATGGTACATTATGTCCCGAGTCAATTGATGAAATGACACTAACATTATTATGTACTGATATATCCAGTATTACTGAATCAGCAAAAATCACACTTTTTCCAAACCCCAACTCAGGGAGTTTTAATTTAAAGATTGAAAACAATGTATATGATAATGTTAACATTCTTGTTTACAACTCAATTGGGAAAGTAATATATACTAAGACAGATGTCTTAATTGACAATGATTTCAACATGTCATTTGGATTAGATCAAATACCTGGTATCTATACATTAATTTTAGAAGGAGATAAAACCCTACTATCCAAGAAATTTATTGTAAAATAGTGTTTGATTTGAGTTTTTAAATCAAGGCTATAGATATCAAAACATATAGGAGCCCACTAAGTATATTTCAAAATTAATTAAGAAATATACTTAGTGGGTTTTTTTCTACTTTTGCATTTCAAAAATTTTCCCAATAAGATGATTGAACAATTAGTATTAGATACATTGCTTAATGCAGTAAAAGAACTTTACAAACAAGACATTCCATCTAAACTTGCTCAAGTACAAAAAACAAGACCTGAATTTGAAGGTGATCTAACAATTGTTGTATTTCCGCTATTGCGAACATCAAAAAAAGGACCTGAACAAACAGCAGATGAAATTGGAAATTTCATGGTATCCAACCTAAATGAAGTTACCAGCTTTAATATTATAAAAGGATTTTTAAATCTATCAATATCAAGCAAATATTGGGTTAAGTTTTTCAATGATAACTCAAAGTTATCTACTTTTGGTAAACATCCCAAAAAAAAACTAGCTCCCGTTGTAGTTGAATATTCGTCGCCCAATACAAATAAACCATTACATCTAGGACATATAAGAAATAACCTAATTGGTTGGTCAATTGCAGAAATCATAAAAAATAGTGGTCAAGAAGTTGCAAAAGTTAATTTAGTAAATGACAGAGGCATCCATATTTGCAAATCAATGCTGGCTTGGCAAAAATGGGGAAATGATGTAACTCCAAAAGCATCAAATCTTAAGGGCGACAAATTAGTAGGTGATTATTATGTTATTTTCGATAAAAAAAATAAAGAAGAGATAAAAGCTCTCGTAGAAACAGGAATGGAAGAAGATGAAGCTTCTACATCAACTGCATTAATGAGAGAAGCCAAGGAAATGCTCAAAAGATGGGAAGATAACGATACAACCATCAGAGAGTTATGGAGTACTATGAATCAGTGGGTTTATAACGGCTTTGATTCCACTTATTCACGGATGGGCATTGATTTTGATAAAGTGTACTACGAATCAAGTACATATCTACTCGGTAAAAAACTTGTTGATCAAGGGTTAGAATTAGGCGTTTTCTTTAAAAAAGAAGATGGATCGGTTTGGTGTGATCTATCAGATGATGGCTTAGATGAAAAGCTTCTTCTAAGGGCTGATGGGACATCTGTTTACATGACTCAGGATTTGGGTACTGCCCAATTAAGATACGATGATTATCACCCATCTAAATTAATATATGTTGTTGGTAATGAACAAAATTATCATTTTGATGTGCTAAAACTAATTTTGAAGAAAATTGGGAAAAGTTGGGCAGATAACATTAGTCACTTAAACTATGGGATGGTAGAGCTTCCTCATGGTAAAATGAAATCACGTGAAGGAACAGTTGTAGACGCTGATGACTTAATGGACGAAATGTACAAGACTGCAAAACAAACTTCTGAAGATCTTGGCAAGTTTGATGATTTAAGTATAGAAGAAGCTAGTTCACTTTATAATGTGCTGAGTTTAGGAGCTCTAAAGTATTTCATCCTCAAGGTTGACCCCAAAAGAACCATGACATTTAATCCAGCTGAATCAATTGATTTTAATGGGAATACAGGACCATTCATCCAATATACTCATGCACGAATTAGATCAATAGTAAGAAAATCGAAGGCACTTAATTTGGTTTTGGATGATAGCATAAGTCATGACTATGTTTTTGAGACAAAAGAAAAATCTATTCTCAAAATACTTCATGATTTCCCTGAAATAACTTTGCAAGCAGCTACATCACTAAGCCCTGCATTGGTTGCCAACTATGCATATGAATTAGCACGCGAATACAACCAGTTTTACCACGAAGTAATGATACTAAAAGAGATTGATTCGGAAAAAAGAAATTTCAGAATCTCCCTCTCAGAATTCACTGGAAAAACCATTAAATATGCCATGGCACTACTTGGGATACAAGTACCCGAAAGAATGTAGTTTTGAGATAATTAAACCATCAATAATAAAAATAAACACAATACAATGGGGCGAAGAAAGAGACCACTACCAAGCTATGAAAAAGTACTAATTACTGCAGCAGCAGCAGAAGGAAAATGTATTGCCAGAATTGAAGAAAAAGTAATATTTGTACCATTCGCTGCTCCCGGAGATATTGTAGATATTCAAGTAGTAAAAAAAAGAAAATCATATCTTGAAGGTAGAATTACCAACTTCCATTCTTATTCGAAACAAAGATTGGAACCAAAATGTTCCCACTTTGGATTGTGTGGGGGGTGTAAATGGCAACACTTGGGCTATACTGATCAGTTATTAAATAAGCAAAAACAGGTAGTAGATAATTTTGATAGAATTGGAAAAATTGATGTCGCTAATTATAAGCCAATTATCGGGAGTGATAACGAATATTATTACCGCAATAAATTGGAATATACTTTTTCTGACAGAAGGTGGTTAACAAATTTAGATACACCAAAAGAAGATGGTGGCCCACAAGATACAAATGGATTGGGTTTTCATTTACCAGGCATGTTTGACAAAATCCTTGATATCGATCATTGTTATCTTCAAAAGGATCCTTCAAATGATATTAGACTTGCCATAAAAGCATTTGCAATTGAGAAAGAATTGGAATTTTACAATGCAAGACACCATGAAGGTTTTTTAAGAAATCTCATCATAAGAACTTCCACAACAGGTGAAATAATGGTTATCGTTGTTTTTAAATACGATGACCTTGATGTAGTAGATTTATTGCATAGCATTGAGAACAGATTTCCAGAGATTACTTCATTAATGTATGTTATTAATGAAAAAAATAACGACACAATTTGGGATTTGGATGTAAAGTTGTATCGTGGCAAATCTTTTTTACTCGAACATATGAAAAACCCGATCGAAGACTTGGAAGACCTTAAGTTTAAAATTGGACCTGTTTCATTTTACCAGACTAATCCTGATCAAGCATATAAGCTATATAAAACTGCATACGAATTTGCTGATTTTAAAGGAGATGAACTTGTTTATGATTTGTACACAGGTACCGGAACTATTGCTGATTTTATTGCTGGATCAGTTAAAAAAGTGATTGGGATAGAATCAGTTGAGAAGGCGATTGAAGATGCAAAAGAAAATGCCGAATTAAATGAAATATCTAATGTAGAGTTTTTTGCCGGGGATATGGTTAAAATACTAACTCCCGAATTTTTGAGACAAAATGGAAAACCTGATGTTATTATAACTGACCCTCCACGCTCAGGAATGCACGAGAAGGTTGTAAAACAGATGTTACTTGCCGAACCTGAAAAGATAGTTTATATAAGTTGTAATCCAGCAACTCAAGCTAGAGATATTTCATTGCTGACAGAAAAATATATTGTTGAGTTATCTCAAGCTGTGGATATGTTTCCGCAAACTCATCATGTTGAAAATATAGCTTTACTAGTAAAAAAATAAACCACTATGCATTAAAAATACAAAGTTTTGTTGCTCGAATAAAATTCAAAAGATGAATAACGATACTGGTATGAAGCTGGAAGCCAGAAGTAATATTTATGAATACTAATATCTTCAGACTTCAATCTTCAAGCATATTAATAAAAGTTTATAGAAACTAAAGTAGCTGCAATAATTCCGATGGCTATCGGAAGCAGGGTTTTAACCATTAGCTTGATAATAAAATTATTGTTTTAGACCAAACTCCTTTAATTGTAAGGATAATTTAGTGATGCTTATTGAAAGTGCCGGTATAATTATATTGGCTTTTTCATAGTAGTAACTTCTATTTCGAAGCATTGTACGAATAAATAAAAGTAACTCATCGTCTTTCATATTTTTTACCAGTGGGCGCTTTTGTTTTGATGTCAACAAACGATTCAAAATTGCTTTACTATTCATCTCCAAATAAACGCTAATGCCATTTTTATTCATTTTATCAATAGAGTCTAAATAGCAAGACATTCCTCCCCCTGTTGATATCACACATCTATTATTGCTAAAAGTGTCAAGTAGTATCTGATGCTCAAGTTTTCTGAACAGGTCTTCACCATATTTACTAAAAAAAGCATCTATACCTAGCTTATACTTTTTTTCAAATACCTTATCAGTATCAATAAAATCATGCCCTATTTTTGATGCTAACTTCTTACCAGCTGTACTTTTGCCAACACCCATGAAACCAATTAAATACACATTACTCATAAACAAGCATTTGGTAATTCAAAAATGAGACAAATTCTCATTAAGGGAATACTGTATTCCTACACAAAAATAATATTATTCTGAAATTCAACGCATTAATTATTTTATCTATCTTTGGTATGGTCTTTGACATATTAAATACGAAAACTAATACCTACGTACTTATGAAAAAATATACTCTTATAATTCTATTTGCAGCTAGTCTATTTTTTATATTTCAAGGATGTAAAAAAAATG
This sequence comes from Bacteroidota bacterium, assembly GCA_016845105.1. Lineage (GTDB taxonomy): Bacteria > Bacteroidota > Bacteroidia > Bacteroidales > F082. The sequence goes on from JAERTF010000139.1 coordinate 8,886, forward strand.
ACACTCCACCTGATAATAATATAACAATGGATGATATGGTAGTCCCCGACGGCTTCCTTTTCGAAACCACCCATGATGTACCAATGACCATCAATATGCCATCTAGCGTTGATTTTACTGATCTTAGAAGTCGTTTTGATGTATATTCCTCAGATCCACTTGAAGGAGGAAAGCTAATTTATTCGGGCAGCTTTAATGAAAATGGTGTATATACTGGGTCCATAAAACTACCGATTACCTTAACTGAAATTACAGTTGTAACAATAGCAGGTACAGTTATAGTTCCTGTCCCTACAAGTTCATTTAAAGAAGATGGAGTCATTATTAATTTTGGAGATGATTATGGTTATCTACCTCCTGACACAATTGAACCAACTTCCAAATCAAATCAAATTTCAGAATATCAGATAAATAATCAGAAAGCTTTTAGCACTGCAAACCTAATAGGTAACGGTGACTTTGCTACTGATGATTTTGGCACAATTTATTACTGGTCATCACCACACGCGATTGACTCAAAGTGGTATTTTACACAATACCGAAACTCAATGGAACAGTACAACGATGACGGTAATTATCTGGTTCGCACACCATTTACACAACCAGGTAATAATTATGTAGGAGGAGTAAGCCAAATGATTGCTGCTTCACCTGGAGATGTTATTACCTTATCAGCCGATATCAAATCAGTTGGAAATAATAATAGGCTTTATAGTTGGATCTATCTTATTCCGGTAAACGCCAATGGAAATGCACTTGCATATTATAATCTTAGATATTATAACCCCACAGGAACCTGGACAAACAAATTACTAACTGCTACAATGCCATCAGGAACAGTTGAGGTAAATGTATTGTTGTGGGCCAATGATTATACAGCAAACTCTTCCGTATATTTTGATAATGTGGTAGTAACTGGCCCTGTAACCGACAGTGATGGCGATGGTGTTGATGATGATGATGATGATTATCCAAATGATGCAACTCGTGCATTTAATGTATACTATCCCAACGAAACCGATTTTGGAACATTTGCATTTGAGGACTTATGGCCTGGTAAAGGAGATTACGATTTTAATGATCTAATTCTGGATTACCAGTTTAAATCTGTTCTTAATTCTAATAATGGACTTGTAGAATTCTATACAGACTATTCTGTAAGAGCGATTGGAGCTACACTAATAAACGGCTTCGCATTTGCAATTCCTGGCGATCCTACAAATGTAAGCTCAGTTACTGGAACTACAATAACACAAAGCTATTTGAATATTAATGCAAATGGAACCGAGCAAGATCAACCAAATACTGTTATATTCTTGTTTGACAATGCTTTTAATATGATTGGTTCTTCTGGGTCTTCTTTTATAAACACGGTACAAGCAAATGAATATGTTGTTCCGGTTACCTATCAGTTACATGTTGTATTTACTGATCCTGTTACAAATAGTGGTGCAGCTCCATACAATCCGTTTATAGTTGTAGACGAAACCAGAGGTAAAGAAATTCACTTACCAGGAGAAGCACCAACTGCCTTGGCAGACCCACTATTATTTGGTGAATTTGCGGATGATTCTGATCCTGAAATAGGTAAATATTATCAAACAGCAAATAATTTACCATGGGCAATTGATCTCCCAGTAAAATTTGACTATCCCGTTGAGCAGGTACAAATAATAAATGCATATAACCATTTCCAAGCATGGGGCGAATCAGGCGGAGATACATACGATGACTGGTATGAGAATACATCAGGTTACCGAAATGATGAAAATATATATACACCACCACAATAGTAAATAATAAACTTTCATAAGTACTTAATTAAACGCCTGTTTCTTTTTGAGACAGGCGTTTTTTAAGTAGTTTGAGACAATAAGGTGTCATTTATTTTCAAGACTTGTGGAATTAAAAAATCATGATCATCATTTAAAACCACAAACTGAGATAGACCGGACTTCTCTTCATCAGTCATTTGATTGTTAATCCTTTCCAAAACAGTCTCCTTAGAAATATTGTCTCTTTTGATTACCCTATTAATCCTGGTATTGATGGGTGATACTACATTTATAATATAATCAAACTTATCTTGCAAGTTATTTTCAAACAATATTGCTGATTCATGAATTGTGTATTTTTCAGATCCGTGTTCAATACACCAATCATTGTATGCACTAAGTACTAAAGGATGAATTATACTATTAATTTTTAGTAACGACTGTTTATTATTAAAAATAATATTTGCCAATTTTTTTTTGTCAATTTCACCTTCGACATTGAGTATTACTTTTGAAAACGCTTTGGTAAGTATATTAATAACACTCTGATCAGAATACAAGTTTTTGGCAACCAAATCAGCATTAAATACCTTTACTCCTAGTACCTTAAATATACTGGAGACAGTAGTTTTACCGCTTCCGATATTCCCAGTTAATGCAACTCTTATCATAAATGTTGCTATTTAATTATCAAAAACTCTACCTCAGTTGGTACAATTCTTACATTTCTAACAAAATCAGGTTTTTTGGAAATCTTTAGAGGTAACTTATGTGCATGAATTACATCTAAATTATCAACGACAGGAAAAATATTAAATTGATGAGCTCTAACCTCATTGAAATCTTTTTGTGCCACCCTATAAAATACCTTGACCTGTGAAGGAAATGTTTTAATATTAAAATCTAGGTTACTTAAATTTATTGGTACCAACAATTCGGATTCTGTAAACTTCTCCACCTCAAAATACAATAGTACTTTTTTCTCCTCAAAACTCAATAACTCTGGGTTCGGATTATTAAGTTCTATGGAGAGTACTTGGTCAGTTTTTACTTTATCAAGAATCAATCTTTTGGCACCAATATTCTTTAGTGTATCAAGTACTCCCTGTGGGCCATACACCTTAATAGTCTTAGGGTCAGTACTTACATCATTATACAAGTCATATTGATTAGCATAATTAATAACATAATCAGGTACAATGGGTAAAATCTTCTCACCGGTTTTCTCCATCTCAAAAGTCAATACAGCTCTTGAGAGTTGAATATCTTTTTCATCAACATTTACCAATTCAGCTAACCTTTGTCGTAATTCTTGAGAGTATATCGAATATCTATTTCCACCTTTATGATCAATAGTATAGTTTTCCAAGTTTATACCAAGTACGTCCATATCATTAAAAAGATTCATCTTTAGTATGGCAAATCCTCGTGCAGTAAGACTAAGATCAAGTGTTGAGTCAATTACTTTCGTAATTCGTAATGATGGAGGTGGTGAATTATAAACTACACCAAATGTATAATTTACGGAATAAGTACCTGATAATTTGATTAATAACCAAAAGAGTGATGCAATCAATAAACAAATAAAAAAAATTAACCTATCACTTCTAATACCAAGAAATGTTTTGTATTTCTTATGTTTATTATCTGAATTATATGTATCATTTGTGCCATCCATAAAAATGGAATAATCAATATAATATAATTGGCAAGCTTAAACAATAACAACCCAAAAGAACAATCACAAACAGTTAATAACTAAATTTTAAACAAAGTAAATTAGCCTGCTATTTTTTCTGTCCAACTTCCGCAGTATCCATAACCACAGCTGTTTTCTCAATATTCAATTTTATATTATTTCCACAATCCAGTACAATTGTAGTCTCTTTTATTTCAGCAACTTTACCATGAACTCCTCCAATAGTTACTACCTTGTCACCTTTCTTTAACTCTTCTCTAAATTTCTTCTGCTCCTTATTTTTCTTTGTTTGAGGACGAATAAAGAAAAAGTAGAAAACAACTAGGATAAGAAAAAGTGGTAACATTGACATCCAACCACCATCTGATGATTCGGCAGCTTGTAATAGTATAAATGATATTTTCATCTTAAATATATTTGATAATTATTAATTTCTTTCGGGAAGTATTACTTTTGTTTTTACTCTAAGTGTAGTTGTATTTGGTTCAGTATTTGCCAGTATGGTAACCTTCTTATTTTGAAATCCCTTTCTACCTTTACTGTCAAAAGTAACTTCTATTATTCCTTCTCCCCCAGGAGACACAGGATCCTGAGGATACTTTCCTATTGTACAACCACAACTTGTACTTACGCGTGTAATTACAAGATCGGAACCTCCAATATTTACAAATTTGAAACCATATACAACTCGTTCACCTTGGATCATATCACCAAAATTATGTTCTGTTTCTTCAAAATATAGTTTTGGAGCTGTACCCTTTTCACCTTTTTTTTGGGCTGATTTTGTATTTTTAACAATATCTGTTGAAATACTCTCATTATTGCTGTTTCCACATGAGTGCAATATTAATACAGTTGCCAATAATATTAATGTAGCTATATTTTTCATTTTATTCTCTAATTATTGTAATTGGGCCTTTAAATACATCATTACTCTTTTCTCCTTCACATTCTAACACATAGTAATACACACCATCGGGAAGATTATCACCATCCCAGGAATTATCATAGTTTTCTGCTTCAAATACAACACGGCCTCCTCGATTAAACACCTGTAATCTTGATTTAATATAAAATCGAATTAATGCATCTTCATATATTCTTTCGTTTTCATCTTCTGTATCATTAGTTATGACAAACTTATCATTTGCACCACTACCTGAACCAGGAGTAAATACATTGGGAATAAAAAGTTTAATTGGTTTAACCTGAACGGTATGCGAAAATGTAGTATCACATCCAGAACTATCAGAAACCACAGTAAGAAGCACATAATACTCACCTGGCGAACCATATTTATATGTTGGCTCTTCCAAATCACTTGTATTTTCAAAATCAGGATCAGCTATAGTATCACTAAACCACCAAGAAGGAGATCGGAGTGTAATACTATCCTCCGATAGGTTGATAAAAGAATAGGTAATATATGGATTTTGTAAAAAAGCAGTATCAGGATCCGCATCAATTTCAACCTCAGGATTATCAAATGCCTCAGTCCAATATGATTCAGTTTTCGGGCAACCATAATTATCTTTAACAGTAATTGAATAATACTGGTGGGCCTTTAATCCTACTGCAAGTGAAGAATCTCCAGGAGCTAATTGTAATGGAAATACATCCCATATGTATTGATATTCATCTGGTTCAAAAGCCCCAGAAGCAATTGCTCTTACCTTTGCTGACTTTCCATTTTCCATGTCCCCATTAGTACAAGTTAATTGAATTTGATCAAACTCAATCTCTATTTGAGGACGCGCAGTAACACTAAACAAATCGCTTACACATGTATCCGGAGTTAATGTATCAATAACAATTACTCGGAATACGGTAGAGTCGGTTATTGAAGTACCAAGCACAGATTCGTCACCAACATCAATAAAATTATTACCATCTTTTATTTGCCATGTAAAGGTTTGATTTTGTTCTTCGAATACACTTAATTCAAAATACGACTCAGGGCAAACAGGCATAGGTGTATCAATTGATATATCACATATCATTTGTGCATTTATTGCACTTATCGAAGTAGCAATAAACGCAAATATCAAGAAGATACTTCTCGATACTTTTGCGATTGATTTTTTCATTATTTGCACCATAGATGATGTTGATATTGATTGGCAAAATTAAAAATAAAACGGTTACTTAAGCTAAAATAGTCCATCATTAAGCATTACAAGTGTGCAATGCTCAATAACTTCAATTCCATTCTCAAGGGCCAGGTTGGAAAATTCTTCATTTTCGGTTCCTGGATTGAAAATTATTCTTTTCGGCCTTAGCCCAATAATATAATCGTAATAGCTGGGTTGGTGTCTACTACCAATATACATAGTTACAGTATTTATTCCTTTAAAATTAGGCCTCCCTGTTTGGATTTTAACATTTTCAACATGAGATTCACGTAACCCTAAAGAGTCAACATTATATCCAAAAGAAAGCAGCTTTTTAATAGCCAAATTTGAATATCTTGAAGGATTTGGACTACCTCCGATTACAAGTGTGTTTTTATTACCCATTTAAAAGAAATTTCAATAATATGTCAAATATGTATTCTAACTATAAATTACTAATACTTTAAACGATGTGTTTGCTTTTTTATTTTTATCTTTATTCAATAGTTAAAAAACCTAATACAATTATGAAAATGTATTGAAATTTGCATAACAACCTTATTATCAGGTCATTTTGTCAGTTACAACCAATTATACATGACAAATTTTCCTGATTCATTACAATTATACATATTGGGCTGTGATTTGCTATAATGAACTTAAAAAGAAAACTATGAACTTAAATCAATTCACAATAAAATCACAAGAAGCTATCCAAAAGGCACAAGATATAGCTTCATCCAATGATAATCAGGCTATTGAGAGTATTCACTTGCTTAAAGCGATTATCAATGTTGATGAAAATGTTACACCTTTTATCCTTAAAAAACTCAATGTCAACTTTGAAGTATTTTCCAAGGCAGTTGATAGAGTTATTGAATCCTTACCAAAAGTAAGCGGAGGCGAGAGTTATTTATCAAATGAGGCTCGCGATGTTATTCAAAAAGCGAGAACATACTTAAAAGAATTCAATGATGAATACATTTCCATAGAGCATCTGTTAATTGCTATACTGGAAGTAAAAAGTACTGCATCAAACTTGCTCAAAGATAATTCCATATCAAAAAAAGATTTAGTTGAAGCAATAAAACAACTCCGAAATGGAGCAACAGCCACAAACCAAAGTGCTGAAGACCAATATAATTCATTAAACAGATATGCAAGAAATTTAAATGATCTTGCTGGCTCAGGTAAACTCGATCCTGTAATTGGACGAGATGATGAAATAAGAAGGGTACTACAGATACTTTCCAGGAGAACTAAAAACAACCCCATCCTTATTGGAGAACCAGGTGTAGGTAAAACAGCAATTGCCGAAGGTCTGGCACATAGAATTGTAAATGGTGATGTTCCTGAAAATCTAAAATCCAATCTAATTTATTCGTTAGACATGGGAGCACTGGTTGCCGGTGCAAAATACAAAGGTGAATTTGAGGAACGACTTAAAGCAGTTGTTAAGGAAGTTCTATCAGCCGATGGAGAGATTATCCTTTTCATTGATGAAATACATACACTTGTGGGTGCTGGAAAAGGAGAGGGAGCAATGGATGCAGCTAACATACTTAAACCAGCACTTGCTCGAGGTGAATTAAAGGCAATTGGAGCTACAACCCTTAAGGAGTACCAAAAGTTTTTTGAAAAAGATAAAGCTCTTGAGAGGAGATTTCAGCAAGTGCTAATTGATGAGCCAGATACTATGTCAGCTATATCAATTCTTAGGGGCTTAAAAGATCGCTACGAAACTCATCATAAGGTTAGAATTAAAGATGAAGCAATAATCTCAGCAGTTGAGTTATCACAACGCTATATCACCGACAGGTTTTTACCTGATAAGGCGATTGACCTGATAGATGAAGCAGCTTCGAAACTAAAATTGGAAATAAATTCGGTTCCCGAAGATCTAGAAATAGTGGAAAGAAAGATACGCCAGTTGGAAATAGAAAGAGAGGCTATAAAACGAGAGAAAGATAAGCTTAAGATGGAAGCTATCAAGGAGAATCTTGCGAATTTAAATGAGGAAAGAACCAGTCTTAAGGCTGCATGGCAAGCTGAAAAAGATCTGGTTGACAAAATCCAGCTTAAAAAGCAAGAGCAGGAAGAATACAAACTTAAAGCTGAACAAGCAGAGCGAGATGGAGATTTTGGCAAAGTGGCCGAAATAAGATATGGAAAGCTGCAAGATGTTGTTGCTGACATTGCCGCCTTCAAAGCTCAACTTGAAGAAATACAAGGTGACAACCCCGTAATTAATGAAGAAGTAGGTGCCGAAGACATTGCCGATGTGGTATCAAAATGGACTGGTATACCTGTTAACAGGATGCTACAGAGTGAGAGAGAAAAACTTCTTAGTCTGGAAGATGAATTACATGAAAGAGTAATTGGTCAGGAAGAAGCCATTACTGCCATATCAGATGCCATTCGAAGAAGTCGCGCTGGTCTTCAAGATGAGAAACGACCAATCGGGTCTTTCATATTTATTGGAACCACTGGTGTTGGGAAAACCGAGCTCGCAAAAGCTCTAGCCGAATTTCTATTCAACAATGAAAATGCGATGGTTAGGATAGATATGTCGGAGTATCAGGAAAGGCATTCAGTATCAAGACTAATTGGAGCGCCTCCAGGATATGTTGGATATGACGAAAGTGGTCAGCTAACAGAAGCAGTAAGACGCAAACCTTATTCGGTTGTGTTACTAGACGAAATTGAAAAAGCACACCCTGATGTATTTAATATACTTCTTCAGGTACTTGATGATGGCAGGTTGACTGATAATAAAGGTCGAATTGTTGATTTTAAAAATACAATAATCATAATGACCTCTAATATTGGTTCACATATTATACAGGAAAATCTTGCCGGATTAACCGAACAGAATCAAGAAGCAAAAATTGAGAAAACACAAGTTGAAGTAATGGACTTACTTAAAAAGACCATTCGTCCCGAGTTTTTAAATCGTATTGATGAGATTATCATGTTCAAACCATTAACAAGGAACGAAACAAATGATATTGTAAAACTTCAATTTAATGGAGTTATGAAAATGCTTGAAAAAAATAATATAAAAATTGATATAACTGATAATGCTATCGATAAAATTGCTGAAATAGGTTACGACCCTTTATTTGGAGCTCGTCCTTTAAAACGTGTAATTCAACGTGAAGTATTAAATCAGCTGTCGAAAATGATACTAGCAGGAAAGCTATTACCCAACGAAAAAATTCTTGTTGATATTGATAATGGAGAATTTGTATTCAAAAATGAAGAGTAATATTGCTTTTGGCAATTAGCTTTTGGCGGTTAGAGGATAGAATATGTACTTCAATTTATACCAGCCGCCAAAGTTTTTCTTGCTAAAAGTTAAAGGCTATTAGCTAAACATTAAATCTGATATGCATAACATCACCATCTTCAACTATATAATTCTTTCCTTCAACGTGAAATTTGCCAGCATCTTTTACAGCTGGTTCTGAGCCATACTTAATATAGTCATCATACTTAATTACTTCTGCCCTAATAAATCCACGCTCCAAATCACTATGTATAACCCCTGAGGCCTCCGGAGCTTTCATTCCTTTTTTTATGGTCCATGCTCTAATTTCTTTGGGCCCTGCAGTAAAGAAAGATTGTAGGTTTAATGCATCATAAGCAGCACGAATTAGTCTGTTAACACCAGGTTCCTTGAGTCCTGCATCTGATAAATATTCGGATCTGTCATTTTCATCTTCAAGTTCAGATATTTCAGCTTCGAGTTCACCCGCGATAATAATAACTTTCTCATTTTCTCCAAGATGATCAACTACTGATTTAACATAAGCGTTACCATCAATTGCAGATGCGTCATCAACATTACATACATACATTACAGTTTTATTAGTTAACAACTGCATATCTTGTATATATGTTTCATCTCCATCAGCTATGGGAGTTGAGCGTGCATTACCAAAATTTTCAAGATGATTCTTATACTTTGTTAAGGCTTCAATTCCTCTTTTTGCATTCTTATCACCTGATTTAGTAAGTTTCTCAAGTCTTAATATTTTTCTTTCAACAAGATCAAGGTCACGAACCTGAAGCTCAAAATCTACAATTTCCAAATCGCGAATCGGATCAACAGAGCCTTCAATATGAGCCAGGTTTTCGTCATCAAAACACCTTAGCACATGTATTAGAGCATCCGTTTGTTGCAAATCAGCCAAAAACTTATTTCCAACACCTTCACCCTCACTGGCACCTTTAGCTAACCCCGGAACATCTACTATCTCAACTGAAGCAGGAACTACTTTTTCAGAGTGAACCAATTCATCTAGTCTAAATAATCTGGGGTCAGGAACATCAACAATTCCTATATTTGATTTGGTTGCACTGAAAGCATAGTTAGAACTTTGAGCCTTTGTATTCGACATACAATTAAAAATTGTTGTCTTACCAGTATTGGTTAAGCCAATTATTCCGCAATTTAAAGCCATTGGTGTAATTTTTAACGTTTTGTTTATCTGCTATTTACCAACAAATACCCATTGGTTTCCAGGCGACAAATATAGCATAAATAATCCCGGTAAAAATATCTAATAATATATTTTTGTAATTCAATTAATATCAGTACTTTTGCAGCCCGATTTTAAGGTGTTCGGAATTTTGGTAATCAATTATAAGCCAAATTCTTAAAATTAATAAACTTATGTATAATCGGTTTCTAATCACAAGTACCGAACCGTTGATTAAGAAACACAATTAATTTTTAATGTCAGAATTAGAAAACAAAGCTACTGAACCTACTGAAAAAGAAGAAGTAGCAGCACAACCTACCCAAGAAGAATCAACCCCTAAAGCAGAAGAGAAAAAAGAAGAAACAATTGAAGAAGTTGTAGTTGAAACTCCAGTTGTAGAAACTCCTCAAGCTGAAGCTGAAGTTGAAGCTGAAAAAGAGGTAGCATTCACAGAACAAGAGGAAGAAGTTGCAGCAGAAGCTAATATTCCTGCTGAATTTGACTGGGATGCTTTAACTAAGAAACAAGATATTTATTCATCAACCGAAAGAACAAAACTTGAGGATATTTATTCAAGTTCTTTAAGTTCGATTGTTGAACATGAGGTTATTGACGGAACAATTGTAGGAATTAGCCCTCGTGAAGTTGTAATAAATATTGGATACAAATCCGATGGAATTATACCATTTAACGAATTCAGATATAATCCGGATATCAAAGTTGGTGACAAAGTTGATATTTATGTTGAAAATCAGGAAGACACAAATGGTCAAATGATTCTTTCGCATAAAAAAGCACGTATCCTAAAATCATGGGATAGAATAAACGAGGCTCACGATAACGAAGAAGTAATTAATGGATATGTTAAATGTCGTACAAAAGGTGGTCTTATTGTGGATGTATTTGGTATAGAAGCATTTTTACCTGGTTCACAAATTGATGTTAAGCCCATTAGAGACTATGATATCTATGTTGATAAAACAATGGAATTTAAAGTTGTTAAGATCAACCATGAATATAAAAACGTTGTTGTTTCTCACAAAGCTCTTATCGAAGATGAGCTCGAGCAGCAAAGAGCTGAAATTATTGCCAAACTTGAAAAAGGACAGGTACTTGAAGGTATCGCCAAAAACATTACTACATACGGTGTATTTATTGACTTAGGTGGTGTTGATGGTTTAATTCATATCACCGACTTATCATGGGGTCGCATAAAGCATCCAGAAGAAGTTGTTGAACTTGATCAGAAACTTAAAGTTGTTATCCTTGACTTTGACGAAAATAAAAAACGTATCGCTCTTGGTCTAAAACAATTAACTCCTCATCCATGGGATTCATTAAGTGCTGATTTAAAAATTGGTGATAAAGTTAATGGTAAAGTTGTGGTTCTTGCCGATTATGGTGCATTTATTGAAATTGCACCTGGTGTTGAAGGACTAACACACGTTAGCGAAATGTCATGGTCACAGCATTTACGTACTGCTCAGGATTTCCTTTCTGTAGGTGATGATGTTGAAGCTGTTATACTTACACTTGACCGTGAAGAAAGAAGAATGTCGCTTGGTATGAAACAATTAGCTCCTGATCCATGGAGTGCCATTCGTGAAAAATATCAGGTTAATTCAAAACACAAAGCAACTGTTAGAAACTTTACAAACTTTGGAATTTTTGTTGAAATCGAAGAAGGTGTTGATGGATTAATTCACATTAGCGATTTAAGCTGGTCGAAAAAAATCAAGCATCCTGCCGAATTTACTAAAATAGGTGAAGAGATTGAAGTTGTGGTTCTTGATATTGATGAAGAAAATCGTCGCTTAAGTCTTGGACACAAACAACTAGAGGAAAATCCATGGGATGTATTCGAAACAGTATTTACACTTGATTCAGTTCATCAGGGAACAGTAATTAACTTACACGAAAAAGGTGCATTAGTATCACTTCCATACGGAGTTGAAGGTTTTGCCCCAATGCGTCACCTGAAGAAAGAAGATGGTTCAAACATTAAGGCTGAAGAAACTGCAGACTTTAAAGTAATTGAGTTTTCAAAAGAAAACAAGAAAATCATTCTTTCACACACACGTTTATTTGAAGAAGATCAAAGAGTAACTAAAGCTAAACAAGCTGAAAAAGCTACTTCCGATAATCAAAAATCAAAACGTGCATTGAAGAAAGTTAACGAAAAAGTTGAAAAAACAACTTTCGGTGACCTTGATGTTCTAGCTAATCTAAAAAGTGAAATTGAAAAAGAAGAAAAAGCTGGAAAAAAATAAATAAGCAAACTTATTTGTTCCTAAAAATCCCTTCGATATTTATCGGAGGGATTTTTTTGTGCATAACACCATGTTTTCTATCTTTGAAATCATGAAAACAAACTTAAATTTTTCAGTAACTATTTTGGGAAATTCTGCTGCTATTCCAACAAAACAAAGTCACTTATCAAGTCAACTTGTTAAAAATAATAATGATTACTTTTTAGTGGATTGTGGCGAAGGAACTCAAATGCAATTAATAAGATATAAAACTAAATACCATAAAATTGATAATATTTTTATTAGCCATTTACATGGTGATCATTTTTTTGGACTTATTGGTTTGATATCAACCTTTCACTTACAGGGGCGTGAAAAACCACTATCCATATTTGGCCCAAAAGAGCTTCAGGAAATCATTGAGTTCCAGCTGAAGATTGTCCAAACAGATCTTAAATACAAACTAATTTTCCATCACATACAACCTAATAAATATGATCAGATTTTCGAAAACAAGAGTATGATAGTATATTCATTTCCACTGGTACATAGGATTCCAACATGGGGGTTTAGATTTGAACAGAAGCCTCAAAAACTAAATATAAAAAAGGATTTCGTAAATTCCTTTAAACCATCTATTGATGAAATTCTATGCATTAAAAACGGTCAGGATTATATTACCGATGATGGTTCAGTTATACCAAATAATGAAATAACAATTAAACCACCAAAGCCATTATCTTATGCCTATTGTTCCGACACAAGGTATGATGAGTCGATACTTGATTATATATCTGGAGTCTCACTACTGTTCCACGAGGCAACTTTCGATAATACGATGCAGGATCTAGCTATAAGTAAATATCACTCAACGGCTAAAGATGCAGCTACAATAGCAACAAAAGGTAAAGTTTCGAAATTAATACTTGGCCATTTTTCAGCCAGACATAAAGAAAGATCGCAATTACTTGAAGAAGCAACTGAGGTTTTTAGAAATACCATATTAAGTGTCGAAGGTATGGAGTATACAATACAACCCTAAATATTTCCCAGAAAAGGTAGGTTTTCGAGCCCCATAAAGAAAAACCCACCCAGACCAGGCGGTCTATTGGGTGGGCCCAATTATGAAAAACAAACAAAACAAGCAATGCAAATATAATAATATATTTGTTTTTGTCAATATGATATTATGTTTTTTTTCAAGGAAAATGTCCAAGATCAAGTAGATGCGGTTTATAATAGCAATAACAGTGGATAAGTTTGCAGAAAAATATGGATTCAGAAAGCTAAATACTGAGGTATACTATTAATCAATAAAACGAGGCGAATTAAATGATTCACTTTTTTTCTTAAACCTAGCAATTAAAACAATCTCATGCACTCCTGAATTGTACGTGGTAAAACTTCCAGCTCCCATGTCATAGGAGTAACTAAATTGAAATATAGAATTTATTTTTACACCGGCTCTAATAATCATTGATGTTCCTGTGCGGTAACATATTCCAGCATTGAACAAGTCTGCATATAAAAAATCCATTGAAACCCCAAGTGATGTTATGGTTCCGCTATTAAAAAACCCAATTCCGGGAGCTATTGAGATTTCCTTGATGGGACTAAAAGTATAATTTGCATAAACATGATTTTGCATTGGTATTTTAAACAATGTGGCTTTACTATTTAAAATAGTAATATGGTTTGATGCCATTCCAATGATTAGTTTTTGATAACTATATTCAATACCAAAATCAAAATCTGGATGAATTTCATTTTCAATTGAGGTAGGAATGTTTTGTTCATTCTCCTCAAATCTTAATTTAGCAATATCAAATTTTCGGAAATACAATCCTGCTCCCAAACCCAAAGATAGGGTGTGTCCACCTTTTACATATATGTGATAATTATATCCCAGCTTTATATTTTGTGTTAATGTTGCTCCTACCGACTGATTAATAATGTTTAAGGATATTCCCATATTGCGCTTATCGAAAAAATTCGAAACATGAGCCCATTGCATACTGGGAGCATCCTCAAACCCAATCCATTGCTGATGAATTCCCAGATATGCATTTATCGATTCATTGTTTTCAATAGCAGCAGGATTTCGTGCAATTGCATTAACATTTAAATTATTAAATAATAAGTCGGATTGTGAAATTGAAATCAGGCTATAAAAAAACAGGCTTACTAAAAGGATATATTTAACTAATTTAATCACTTTTCGCCCCCTTCCATTTTTTTTGCTTGGGATATTGGGATTTTGCTTCCCTTATAATAACTTATTACAAAACAGTCAGAATATCCTAGTGTTCGTAGTTTATCCTTTAACTGATTTGCACCTTTAAACGTTACTTCATCACCAACCTCATACTTCCACAATGTTCCAGCATCTACTTGATAAATATTAACTTTATCAAGCTTACTTTTAACAATATCAAAATCTTCACTAACATCCCTTTTAATGCCTGTAGACAGCAGTTGTATGCGATATACCAATCCATCAACTTTATTAATCTCTGAGGCATTTTTATTACCTCTGCTATCATCTATTACATTAAATGTTGTACGGCGGTTTGCCTGATGCTCATCTTCATTTCTAGCATTGTTTATTAGCAAAATACTCTCACCATATCCTTTGGCAATTAACCTACCTCTATCAACACCCTTTGAAACCAAATAATTTACCACTGAATTAGCCCTGTCTGCACTTAGTCTAAGGTTATATTCGGCCTTCCCTCGTGAATCGGAATGAGCATTAATTTGGATGGCAATATCAGGTGTTTCCACAAGCATTGAAGCAAGTTTATCTAACTCAATTTTCGATGTTTCACGAAGAGTTGCTTTATTAAGATCATAATAAATATTACTAAGAGCTATTTCATTATTTGTTTGAATTTGAAGCAATTGAAAATCCATATCATAACCATTTTCCTTCGAAAACACCATCGGACTTTTAACCTTTGGTAGTGTACAAACTCTTGATTCAGAAAAGAAGCCCTCCTCGCCAGTTTTCAATGTGTAAATAGTATTGGGTTTTAATCCCTCAAACAAATAGCTTCCATCATTATTTGTTTTTACATATGTAGAAAATCCACCCTTGCCAGTAAGTGATACAACAACTCTGGAAATTGGATTATTGGTTTCTCGATTAGTTACAATCCCTTTAATTCCGCACGGATATGATTTCTTGGAAAGATGAAAATCAACCTTCAGCTGTGGAGGAGCTCTAAAAATCAATTCATTACTTGAAGTCTCAATTATTTTTTCATAATTAAAATATCCATCCTTAACAACTGTTAATCTATATTTTTGATAAGCATCAAGAAGCATCTTATAACTACCATCACTTGCGGTGAATACAGTATCCACAAAATCGAATTCATTTGTTGAAATAATCATTGCTTCAGGTATTGGTGTAATATCTGCTTCATGTGCAACCATTCCCTGCATACTTAATTTAATTGGAAAGCCTGTAAACTGATAAATATCATCACTTGTACTGAGGTCTCGATTTGAACTAAAATATCCGCCCTTACTATTTTTGCTTATTACTAAACAGAAGTCATCTGCAGCACTATTAATAGGTACACCAACATTTGTTGGTTTATCAAATTCTAAACCTTTTTTTATGCTAAAAAACAAATCTAACCCACCTAATGAGTTTATTGCATCGGAAGAAAAGAATAATAAAGTATCGCCATAAACAGATGGGAATACTTCATTTTTACTTGTGTTTACATTTTCTCCAAGGTTTATGGGGACACCCCAAAAACCATCTGTTTTTCTCCTTACTTTCCATAAGTCTTTATTTCCATAACCACCTGGCAAATTAGACGTAAAATATAATGTATTTCCATCTTCGCTAATGTAAGGATGACCATAGTTATAATTTGTATTCATAAAGGAGAGTTTCTCAGGCTTTGACCATTTTTCATCCTTTTTAATATAGGTTGAGCTATAAATTAAACAACCATTAGGTTTTTCAAAACAAGTTGTCCAATAAGCAATGTTATTAACACTATCAAAGGTAAATGTACCTTCGTTATTACCAGTTAGTATTCTTTTTGAAAGTGTTTTTGGGTTAGACCAACCAAGCTTTCCGTTGTTAAAATTAGTGTAATACAAATCCGAGAAACCATGTCCGGTCCTACCGTCAGTTCTTTGATTAGCCTTTTCCTTTCTTGTTGATGAAAACACAATTCCACCATTCCAATTACCAACTGAATAATCACTGTAACTACTATTTATACCAGGCACTTTAGATACAATTCCTAATGAATCCCATGATTGTTTATCAAGTATCATATCAATAGCTTCTATCCTACTCTGAATTTGTTTATTCAGAGGATTTTGAGCTTGAGCTTTTTGTAGTACATTCTTTGCATCAATATATTTTCCTCCGGCTGCAAGAACTTGAGCATAATAAAGATAAGCTTGAGCATCATTTGTATGATCACCAATTGCATCTTCAAACCAATCTGCTGAATTTTCGTAGTCATTCATTTGATAGTACGAAAGCCCAATTTGATATGCAATATGCTGTTGTTTTGTAAAATCATCTGTTTTCCTTAATGCCTTTTTATAAAGACTAATCGCACCAAGATAATCTCTACTATCAAAAACAGCGTCAGCACTAACTAATAACTTATCCTGAGCAACTGCCGAAAAAGCAATACTTAATATAATAATGCATATGGATATTAATCTATACATGATCATTCAACTACAACAGTTACCGAACCTTTTATGGTTTTTAATATTATACCATCTGGATTATAAATATGTCGTATGTAATAATAAGTACCCGGAGTTACCAAACTACCGTTAAACTTGCCATCCCATCCTTGGTCGCCCTTATATATTTCACCACCCCAACTTGAATAAATTGTTATATAATGCCCTTCAAGAAATCGGTCATTAACTCCATCACCGTTTGGTGTAAAGGCATTTGGTGCATCCTTAAGCTCAACATAAATACTCTTTGAATCATTGCACCCTCCCGAAGTATAGGCAATAACATTAATAGTATCCGCAAGCTGTCCAGCGTCACCATAATACAATCTATTTGACTCACCTTTTTGTAATAATTCATTGCCAATGTAGAACTCATAATTATACAAACCATCCGGTGAACAAATAATCGTTAGTTGAACTTGATCATTAGCCAGTGACAATATCGGTTTTTCACCAACCTCAATAATTTTATTAGCTGTATCACTACAACCATTCTGATTATATCCTGTTAGAGTATACAATGTTGATATTTCTGGTGAAACAGTAATAGAAGGTGTATAGTCAGGAGGCAAAGTGTTCCATTCATATGAATATCCACCTGATCCTGATAAAACGATTTCATCACCTTGGCAAATATTATTTGGTCCCACTATATTCACATTTGGTTTGTCGTATATAATTAATCCTGAAACTCCTATCATTGTATTTGTACAACCTGAATAAGATCCCGTAGCAACAACAGAATAATTTCCAGTGCCGTCAAAACCACTAAAGCTTAATGGTAAACCTGATCCATCTACAATAATACCTGTTGCAACAGCATCTTTATATAGCTCATATTCAACATCAACTTGTGAGGACTCGAGCAATAATCCAAGGGTTGGATCATTTTCACAATAGATACCTCCTCCATACAATTGATATTTTTCGGGTAATGGATCAACAGAAACTTTGACTACATTATTCATTAATGAAGAGCATCCCTCTGAATTTTCTGCCAAAACTGAGTAGTTACCTTCGGTTAGAATAGGTCCAAAATTTATCGGCAAACCATCACCAATAATATAATTACCCGTAGATACAGCATTATGAAATAATGTATATATTGTATTTTGAGAGGTATTGTCCATATAAATATCAACTCCTCCCGACCCATTACAATAGCCACCTCCACCCATTAAATCATAGGAATTAGGAATGGGAAGCATATTCACCAATAAAGAATCTTTAACACTTTGGTTTCCATCGGTAACGGTTACTTTATACCAAGTTGATACACCTGGATTTACATTTATATGAGATGAAGTTGCATTAAAACCCAAGGGAATTGATTCCCAGAAATAACTATAATTACCGTTACCCCCTCCGGGCAAGGCAAACAATGATATGTGATTACCAGGACATACCTGATTACTCTCAGCAATTACATCAACATTTAAAGGCCCACCAGCGATGAAAACAATCATATTTGCTGGATCACTTTGACAACCCGTTATATCATCAGAAACTTGCAAGGTAAACATTGATGTATTAAACAATGCAACAGTTGTAGCATCAGGATCTGAAGGGTTTAATAGTTTTTCAGTTGGTGTCCACATGTAATTATAAGGACCAATACCTCCACTTGCTGACCCCTGCAAAGTAGCAGTACCACCAGAGATGATACTCAAGTCAGGACCAGCATTTGCGATGGGATGAGGGTATTGACTAACAACAACCGACCCTGACATCTGCTGATAACAACTTGTTTCAGTATTACCAGCTACAACAATGTAACTACCTATGATTTTATATTCACCGAAATCAATTGATAAGCCATTACCTATTAACGTTACAACTTCTATATTTTGATTCCTAAGAAGAGTATATTCTATATTTTCTTGTGATCCAGATAAACTAATATTTACTCCGTCACCATTTTTACAGTAACTACCACCTCCTACTATTTGAAATATTTCAGGAGAAGAGATGACTTCAATATTAACAGAATCTATCAGTGTGGAATCACCATCAAATACTTCAACGATGTAGGTAATGGTTTCAAGCGGAGTATTAACCGGAAACTGACTATTTGAATAAAATCCAGAAGGATTCGAGTACCAGTTATATGTATAATTACCTGTACCTCCTGTTGGTAACGCACTTAGATATACCTCCTCACCTTCACAAACAACATCTGGTGAAGCATTAACACTAACTACCAACTCAGTATTTGTGATATAAACTATAGTAGAGTCAGGACTACTATTACAACCTGTATTGTCATCGGTTACAGCCATGGTAAACAAAGTACTTTCGGAAAGAGGCACCGTAGTTGGGTTTTGCAATAATGGGTTGTTTAATAAATATTCAGGAAACCAATTGAAGTTATAAAAACCTGAGCCTCCGCTCGCACTTCCAAGTAGCTGTGCAGATGAATTTTGGTATATATATTGATCATTACCTGCAAAAGCAACCGGGTTGTCAACTGACCCAACTTCAATTGTATCATTCATGATTGAATAACAACCCATTGTATTATCCATTCCAATGGACCAATAATAGCCTTCATCCAATTGCAACCCAAAATTAAGTGTATCTCCTGATCCGGGAATAGCAATACCTGTGGTACCGAACTGATTATATAGCTCATATATGATTGTTTCATCTGAATTATCAATCATTATTTCAACACCATTGCTTCCTTCACAGTACAATCCTCCTCCAAATAGATTATAGGATATTGGAGATGCAGTTACATTTATAATTATAGAATCAACTATTGTATTTGTTCCATCATTAATAATAACCTTATAGAGTGTTGATTCGTCAGGTTCAACAATAGGATCATAGTCATTATATGAAAATCCTGGTGGTTCTGATAGCCACAAATAAGTATATGACCCAGACCCACCCGATGCCAATGCAAATAGCTGGGTTTGTTCTCCCATACAAATGGATGTATTGGAAGAATAAACATCAAGTGATAATGGCCCTCCTGAAACATAAACTACCATTTGATCAGTATTTCCAATGCAACCAGTTTGAGCATCATTTACAACCAAATCAAATAATGTAGTACTATGTAGAGGTATGGTTAAGGGTTCTTGGTTAGTGGGATTAATTAAAGAATCGAATGGTGTCCAACTATAACCATAATATCCACTGCCACCAATAGCGGACCCATTGAGTATAGTTTGGTTCATCCAAGGCATTATTTTGTCATCACCGGCATTTGATATTGGTAACTGGTTTATTCCCACTGTAACCGTACCATTCATTTGCAAATAACACGAATTTTCCGGATTAGCTACTACATAATAATCACCCTGATTAACAAATTCACCAAATAAAATTTCACTGCCATCTCCAATAACATCACTAACCGGGCTATCGGGAAAATGATATAGTCGATAAAGCACTCCCTGATCTGAATTATCCAAATATATTTCAACACCATTTCCACCTTGGCAGTAATTTCCTCCTCCTGCAACTGTATAGATATTTGGATTTTGTAGAACTTGAACATAGGTAGAATCAAAAGCATAATTTAACCCATCAAACAACTCAACATAATACATCATTGAGGTTTCTGGTTGAATTATAGGATTCATAAGTGAAGAATTAAAACTTCCCACACTCGATGTCCAAGTATATGAATAGTTTCCACTACCACCATCAGGTAATGCCAATAAACTTAAACTTTCGCCATTGCATATACTATACGATGATGCTGAAGCTATTACTGACAGATCGCTCCCTGTTGTGTAAACAAATACGGTATCATATGCTGACTCACATTGGGTTTGATTATCAATACCTTTAAATTTAAAAAGTGTTGTTTGTGAAATAGAATTGGTTTCAGTAGTAGCATTATTTGGCTGTTGACATAAAACATTTGGTTCCCAGTTGTACAAATAGCTGCCAGATCCTCCAATAACCTGACCACTTAATGTAGTTGTTGAATTTGATACTATTATTTTATCAATACCTGCGTTTGCCAGTGGTAATTGGTTTATTATTACATTTACTTGACTAGCCATATAGTTGGAACACTGAGAACTGTTTTCCAATGCAAAAACAGAATATTGGCCTTCTTGTGATTGGCTACCAAAATTTAAAGGGAATCCAGTTCCCAACTTAATAATATTAGTAGATATGCCATCACGAAGTAGGGTATAATCTGTATTCAACTCAGAACTCTGAAGAGTAATCTCATCGGATTGTTGACCAAAACAAACCTCTCCACCTCCCAACAATGAGAATGACAATGGCCGAGGAACTACTGATATAGATATCTGTTCGCTGATTATTGAATTTCCATCATTAACTAATACAGTGTATATAGTGGACACAGTAGGTGAAACAACTGGATTATATGCTGAAGATGTAAACCCAGGTGGACTTGATGTCCACAAATAGGTATAATTCCCTGATCCACCTGTAGCCAATGCAAAGAGCTGTGTTTCTTCACTCTGACAGATTGTTGGATCACTACTGGTTAGTTGCAATGAAAAAGCACCTCCTGAAACAAAAACTACAGAATTATCAGCTTCGCTGATACACCCAGATGTTATATCAGTTACAACTAAATCAAACATTGTGGTATTGTGAAGGGGTATGGTTAAGGGTAGCTGAATATTATTGTTAATCAAAGAATCGGAAGGTGACCAAAGATAACTGTAATTCCCACTACCTGATTGAGCATTACCTGTTATTATTGTTTGGGAGTTGTAGGTGATTGTTTGATCTTCACCGGCCAATGCAATGGGGTTTAGATCAATTTGAATGATTGCATTTTCATTCATTGTTTGTTGACAATTTCCACTAGAGTTAGCTACAACATAATATGTACCACTTTGGGTAAATAGTCCAAAATCTAATATCTGTCCAGTTCCACTCATTTGATAAAGTGATTCACCAGGACTCCTAAACAAAGTGTAATCACTTCCTATTTCGGACCCTGATAGCCCTATTGAAACTCCATCTCCCCCATCGCAGTAATTACCTCCACCTGTAATACTAAAGGTAGTTGGCATTGTCATAACTTCTATATAAATAGAATCATAAACATATGAAACTCCATCAAAAACTTCAATTACATAAGTTGTATTAACCAATGGAAAGGATATTGAACTTGAATTTGTTGAGGAATACCCTGATGGAATGGAAGACCATGAAAAACTATAATTACCGGTACCTCCACCAGCAATTGAGCTAAGGTTTAACTGTTCACCACTACACAGTACTGATGGTGATGAAGAAGCTATTACATAAAGACCTGAGCCTTGGGTAAGAACAAACATTGTATCAGCGGCAGAAACACATTGAGACTCGATATCAGATACAACTAAGTTGAAAAAAGTAGATTGACTAATAGGTTGAGTTAAAGTGTTTTGATTATTGGGAGAAATACAAAGATAAGAGGGTTCCCATTGATAAATATATGATCCCATTCCTCCTGATGCATTTCCTGATAAAGTGGTTGAAGATGCTGATGCTATTAATTGATCAGGTCCGGCAAATGCTATGGGCAAAGGATTGATAGTAACTACAGCTTCGCCCAACATATCATTTTCGCATAAAGTGGAATAATTAGTTGCGAAAACAGTGTAGTTTCCATTATTTAACCACATGCCAAAATCAATGGAAAAACCTGTTCCTGCATTGGTTAATCCTGTATTTTGCCCATTGTTTAACAATTGATAATCAACCCCTACTTCGCTGCCTTGTAGCACAATATTTGATGGATCATCACCTTCGCAAACAATGCCCCCTCCAGATAGAGTATAAGAAATTGGCAAAGGGTTAACAGTTATGGTTATTGAATCGGTTAAGGTTGATATTCCATCGCTTACTATAGCAATATAAGTAGTAGTTTGGTTAGGATCGACCGAAGGATTGTATGATGTAGAAACAAACCCCGAAGGATTTGAAGTCCATAAATATGAGTAATTCCCTGAACCACCTGACACCAAAGCAAAAAGTTGTGACTCATCACCTGGACACAAAATAGGATCGCTGCTTACAAGCTGCAAATTAAACTGTCCACCTGTTACAAAAACAATTGTGTTATCTTCACTACTCTCACACCCAGTTATATTGTCAGTAACAAACAAATTAAACATAGTGGTTTCGCCCAGAGGGTTTGTTAATGGTTGTTGACTATTCGGATTTACAAGTGAATCCATAGGAGTCCAAGAGAAATTGTAGCTGCCACTTCCCAATTGGCCACTACCATCCAATACAGTTTGAGAGTTATATGATATTGTCTGATCTTCACCAGCAATTGAAATCGGATTTTGATTTACAACAATAACAGACTCACCCAGCATTGTTTCTTCACAATACGAGTTCACAACAGAGGTTGCATAATAGGTTCCACTTTGCTTATACACCCCAAAATCAATGGGTTGACCAACTCCGATTACTTCGGTAATAAGTTCATTAGGATTTCTATATAAACTATAACTTGCACCAATCTCTGATCCGGATAATCCAATTGACAACCCTGCTCCTCCCTCACAATAATCTCCTCCTCCTGTCATTTGATATATTATAGGCAGAGGTAATACCTCTACAAATATGGTGTCATATGCATGGTTTATCCCATCAAAAACATCTAAAAAGTAATATGTGCTAACATTGGGATATGTAGATTCAACATAGTATGATGAATAAAAACCTGCTGGTGATGAAGTCCATGAATATGTATAATTTCCTGTTCCTCCTCCTGTGAAAGAAGATAAAACAACCTCATTTCCAGAGCATACTGGAGTGGGAACAGCAGTGGCATTTGTATACAAATCGCTTCCGTTGGTATATACAAAAACAGTATCTGGAGCTGATATACATTGGGATTGCAGATCAGATATAGACAAAGAAAATAATGTTGATTGACTTATAGGTTGTGTTAATGTATTCTGACTCAGTGGGGAAACACAGAGGTAAGATGGTTGCCATTGGTACGAATATGATCCTGAACCACCAGTGGCTGTTCCTGATAAAGTTGTATTTGAACCCGCTACAATGAGCTGATCAGGTCCTGCGTTTGAAACTGGCAATGGGTTAATAACAATAACGGCATCACCAATCATATCAGTTTCACACTGCGTTGAGAAATTTTTAGCATATGCTGTAAACATGCCATTTTCACTATACGTACCAAAATCAAGTGCAAATCCGGTTCCACTAATTGTCATACCTGAGTATGTTCCATCTTTTAACAAATAATAATCAATTCCTATTTCACTTCCTTGGAGTACAATATTTGATGGATCGGTCCCTTGACAAACTACGCCACCTCCCGATAATGTGTAAGCTATTGGTGAAGGATTAACAATTACCGTAACAGAATCAGTAACAACCGAAAGTCCATCATTTACAGTAACAATATATGTTGTTGTTTGGGTTGGGAAAACGATTGGATTATATAATGTTGAACTAAACCCAACGGGGTTTGATTGCCAGAAATATGAAAAACTACCACTACCTCCACTTGCCATTGCATACAATTGCACTTCTTCTTCCGAACAAACCGGATATCCCGAAGTTAGTATTTCTAAACTTATTTGACCTCCTGTTACAAATACAATTGTATTATCTTCCTGGCTTGAGCAGCCATTATTATCACTAACCGTTAGTTTAAACATATTAGTATTATTTAACGGTATGGTTGATGGTGTAGGTGATGTGGGATTTACCAATGAATCCGATGGAGTCCATGAATAGGAATAACCTCCCGACCCTCCTGAAGCTGAGCCGTCCAAAGTTGCAAGACTTCCTGCATTTATTAGAGTATTAGGTCCTGCTTCAGCTATGGGTAGTTCAAATACTCCCACATTAGCAATTCCCGATTGTGGCATTGAGCATCCTGTGGTCTCATTTCTCGCAACTATATTATAATCTCCATGTTGTGTATTATTCGTAAAGTTTAATTGCTGTCCAGTACCAACCATATCAGAAATAACAGATTGTTGATAGTAAAGTAAATATTTTATTCCAGTTTCTGAACCATTCAATAATATATCAACCCCCTGTCCTCCTGAACAATAGCTACCACCATTACTTATGGTAAAAGCCTGTGGTAAATCAAAAACATTAATCGAAACGGTATCTATTGCTACCTCCAATCCGTCAGAAACAGTAACTATATATAAGCCTGAAACAAGAGGTGTAACTGAGGTTGTGGGCGAGGTTGACACAAAACCTGGTGGAGATGATGTCCAAGTATATGAATAACTTCCAGTGCCACCACCGGCAACAGCAATTAGATTTATACTTTCTCCACTGCAGATATTATTATTACTGGCAAAAGCCTGTATACTTAGCGGGCCACTTCCAACGTATACTATTGAAGTATCAACAATGCTTTCACAACCACTTTCAACATCAGTAACCAAAAGTTTAAAAATAGTTGAAGCATAGAGTATATTTGTTTGTGTTGCTGGAGTTGTTGGTGAAACACATAAACTTGATGGCATCCATAGGTAATCATAAACTCCTGAACCACCTGATGCTGAACCCTGTAATTGCGTATAATTACCTTGAACTATTGTATGGTCCTCTCCAGCATTAGCAATTGGTAAATCTAGTATCTCTATTTCAACAGTGCCACTTAACTGTAAATAACATCCTGTGGAATTATTCTCAGCAATAATAGAAAATACTCCTGAACTACTTTGAGGGCCAAAATTAATTCCGATACCTGTACCGGCTATAGTTATTCCTGTAGCTTGAGCATTACGATATAAAGAATAACTAACTCCTATTTCGCTTGTAAGCATATACACCTCTGGAAAGTCTTCACCGTTGCAAATAGTTCCACCCCCCAATACAGCTATATCCTCAGGTAGTGGATTTATTATTATCGATGCAACCCCTCCCATATCAATACTACATGATGTAAACTGATTGTATCCAACAACCGTATATATTCCTTCAAGAATTTGCAAACCAAAGTCTAATGACTGACCTGTACCTTCTTTTACCACACCTGTTTCAATTCCATCGCGCAATAAATTATATGAGATCCCCATTTCAGAACCATTTAGTCCAATTGAAACACCTGATCCTCCATCACAATACTCTCCCCCTCCTGTTATTGCAAATAATACTGGTGTTGGATCAACATTTAATGTTCCCATTCCTGATGTATCAGGACAGCTGACATTTTTAACAATACAATGATATGAAAACCCATCCATGCCTGTAACAGTATACACACTCAAGTCAGGGCTTTGGGCTCCCTCATAAAATGAATTATTCTCTATATTCAGCCACCCTACTCCATTGTATTCTTGCCATTGATAGCTAGTACCATTTATAACCTCAACTGAGAATACCGCAATATCACTTTTACAAACCCTCTGATTTACAGGCTCACTTAAAAATATTGGAGGTTCATAAACTCCAAGAGTAGCCGGGGAAGATGTGTCTCTGTCATTATTAATGTCATTTACAATGCACCTGTACAAATATCCATTTAAGGCCAAATTTGCATCGTTTATGGTTAGGTTCGGAGTATATTCGCCACTTACATAAGTAAAGGTTGAATTAAGATCATACCAACCAATACCATCATTTTCCTGCCATTGATATCCCGATGTATTGACTGCAATAATTCCAAAACCTGCTGATGTTTCAACACAAACCGAAGTATCTTGTGGTTGTGTAACTACTACTGGCTGACTTTTTGCTAAAAAGGGCAGGCCAAATGCAGTTATCAGAATTAGAATATTCACTAATCCCGAAAGCTTGCAATTAAATGCCAGCCAAACTATTTTATAATCATTTTTCAATTATCTAAATCTCGATAACAATCCTTATTGTTGGTGGATAAGGAAGGTTTAACAAAACTATTGGATATGGAGGTTTTATAGATTTAGTAACCAAAAAGTAATAAACATAATTATGTTAACAATAATGCTTTAAATTAACTGGTTACATAAATGATGTATTAGCTGTTCATATGATTATCACTCAAATGTATTTTAGGCTTTATAATCAAGTAACTCTTCATAATTGTCTGGTAGCCTATCATCAAAAATATGATTTCCCGTGGTTATCATTTTATTTCGAGAAAGCAAAGGATTGATTGTAGTAAATTTAACTCCCTCCGTATTACCTTCCATTTCTGAAATAATATTGCCCCTTGTATCGCTAACAAATGAATTGCCACAGAAAGTAATATCACCCTCAGTTCCAATGCGATTAGAAGTTATAACATAATAACCATTCATTATAGCCTGTGCAGGTACTACCTTATAAGCATTTTGAGTAATCAGGTTTGATGGATGAACAATAAAATCTGCACCCTTTAACCCCATGATTCTCCATATTTCAGGAAAAAGATAATCAAAGCAAATCAAGATTCCAAATTTGTAATTTTTTATAGAAAATAAAGGAAGCCCCAAATTTCCTGGTTTAAAAATATTTTTTTCATCCATAAAAAGATGGATCTTCCGATACTTTCCAAAAATCCCATTTGGTGACACATATAATGAAGAATTATACAGATCATCCCCATCTTTCTCCAGATAACCACTTACAATACTTACATTATTGTCTTTCGAGAAGTTGGCTAAAAACCGATAATAATTGATGCAAGACTTAGTGTTTGCAATACTTTTTGCATGATCTATATTGTCGAACTTGTAACCAGAATTTGCCAGCTCAGGCAAAACAATTAAATCAGAGTTTGACGCCATTTTTAAAAAAGTCGTGATTTTTTCAAGATTAAAGTCACAATCCCCCAGTTTGGGATTAAATTGAATCTGAGCTATTTTCAGCATAATTATTTCCTTATGGTTAAAAAAGTACCATCATCTTCTAGCTTAATAATAGTTGATGATTTTATGGATTTTACTCTATCCTGGAAAACTGAGACCACATGATCAACTCCCTTTATAATACCATCATCAATTTGATCGAAAATAGTTGCAGTTGGCTGGTTTGAATAATTTGCAGAAGTAGATACTAGGGGCTTATCAAATTTTCTTATGATATCAGAACAAAATTCATCCTTAACAATCCTGATTGCTATTGTACCATCATGAGCAATAATATTTTTAGCCAGATTTTTTGCACCCGGATAAACAATGGTTAGTGGTGATTTAGCATTTAGGATTAAATCGTATGCTATGGGGGGAACTTTCTTTATATATCTTTCAAGTTTTTCTGTAGAATCCAACAACACAATCATCCCTTTATTTTCATTTCTTCCTTTCAACTTATAAATTCTTTGAATGGATTTCGAACTTGTTGCATCACAACCAATACCCCAGATGGTATCAGTAGGATATAATAATAATTTACCTGCTTTAAGGCATTCGACCGAATTGTTTATTTCCTCTTTTAAATTCATATGTTGCTACCTGTAATTCTGATAGTTAATTAAATTGACAAACTCCTGTTACTACGGAGCTAAATTAAGCAATTGCTCATTTTCTATTGTTAACGAACAGTTAAAGTGTTTCTGCGGACAACTATTATATCCATGTAATCCACATGGTCTACATTTCAATTCTTTTTTAGTTTCAATTATATAAGATTTTTTAGACTTGGGACCAAAACCAAATTCAGGAACAGTAGAACAAAAAATTGCGGCAACACAAGCATCAACAGCAGAAGCCATATGCATTGGTGCTGAATCATTTACATAGTTCATTGCAGCATCTCTCATGAGCGCAGTTGACTCAAGAAATGTTAATTTGCCAGCTAAATTTAAACAATTAGAATGCTCCGAATCACCAATTATCTCATTGCATAGTTCTATTTCCTTTTGTGATCCAAGTAAATAAACCATAATATCCTTATGCAGTGATGATAAAAATTTAACCCACTGTTTTTTTGAGAACTGCTTAGTAAACCAAAGTGATGCCGGAGAAACTGTTATGTACTGCATGGTTTTATATTGCGACACTTTAGCAAAATCGTGACCCGAAGGATATAAACGCATCGGAAAGATACTATCATCAGTAAGGTGCTCAATTAACTGCAGGTTGCGATCTGTTTCATGAAGGCCACCTTTATACTTATTGATACTATGCTTTATTCTTTTCGTAAAAAATAATGAAAATGGGTTTTTATTAAATCCAACTGTTGTTTTTGCATTCGATAGTGTTGTAATAATACCAGAAGATGCGAACCTTTGTACATTAACTATTAAGTCATATTTTTTCTCCCTAAAAATTCGGATTAACTCAAGTAGATTTTTGTATTTTTTTTGTGTTTTATCCCATACTATTACATGGTGAATGTATGGATGTCGTCTGAGAACACCCTCATATCCATATTTTAAAAGAAAATCGAGTTTAGCATTGGGATAGTAGTGATGTAGTTTCTCAATAAGGGGTGTACTAAGTATTACATCCCCAATTGAAGCCGTTTGTATAATTAATATTCTTTTCAATTGCTCACTGTGTATTTCCATTCAACAAGAGTACAAATATAGTTACACCAACTGACTTATAACAATTCATACTATCATTTAAACTTTAACATCTAATAAATCATACTTATTTAGAATAATTTTTAATTTTATTTATCACAACTTCATACCATATAAGTTGCTATTTTTACAGCACATTACTTATTCAAATTAAAAAATAGATAGATGGCTAATCTTGGAACAACTTACATGGGTTTAAATCTTAAAAACCCTATAATTGTTGGCAGTTCGGGTTTAACAAACTCCGTTGAAAATGTAATTGAAATTGCTAAGGAAGGAGCTGGTGCAGTTGTGCTTAAATCACTTTTCGAAGAACAAATTAATCAAGCTGCAAACCAAACCTTTGAAGAAGGTGAAATTAGTAACTATTATCCAGAAGCATTGGATTATATTAATAATTATAGTGCAGAAAAGGATGTGTCTGTTTATCTCAACCTTATCAAAAATTGCAAATCGAGTGTCGACATTCCGATTATTGCATCAATAAATTGCATGGGTGATAACAAATGGGTAAACTTTGCTAAAAAGATAGAAGAAGCTGGAGCAGATGCCCTCGAACTAAATATATTTGTTCTACCATCGGATCCAAAGAAAAGCAGTTCTGATAACGAAAAAGTTTATTTCGATATAATAGAAAAGGTTAAAAACATTATTAAAATTCCTTTGGCCATAAAACTGAGTTATTATTTTTCTGGACTTGCTAAAACCATGGAAAGGCTTTCCTGGACAGGGATAAAAAGTCTTGTACTTTTTAATCGTTTCTTTTCTCCAGATATAGACATTAACAACTTTGAAATTAAGAGTTCAAATATTTTTAGCACTCCGGCTGATCTCGCTCAATCTTTAAGATGGGTAGCCATGCTAAGCGATACAGTAGATTGTGAGATATCTGCATCAACCGGTGTTCATGATGGACAAGCAGCTATAAAACAATTGCTAGTTGGTGCAACAACTGTTCAAATAGCTTCAGTTTTATACAAAAAAGGATTTAAGGAAATACCTATTATTCTTAATGAGATTGAGTCGTGGATGACTAAGAAAAATTTTAAAACAATTGACGACTTCAGGGGAAGGATGAGCATTAAAAAAGCTGAAAATCCTGCTGCCTATGAACGTGTTCAGTTTATGAAATATTTCTCAGGAATTGAATAACAAAATTTCGTACTCGATTTTATCAAACCCGAATTATCACAAAATACCAAGGCATTGCAGATACAATAGTTTAAAGATATGACTGAAATTCAATAAATCAACATAATTATTTGTAGCTGTAATGCAAAAGTAGAAACTTAAGTTTCACAAATACGAGTGGCAAAACCCGATTTATAAGATTCTCAGGATCTAAAGTAACAGCAATAAAACCTTACTAAAGTAAGGCATGCCCAAAGGATTTTATCATTTAGCTTGATGATAAATAATGCTACTTTAACATTTAATGGCACATATATTTTACTATTTTAGTGAAAAACTAGAATCGTGAAAATTGCTTATTCAAAATTTAGATTATTACTGGTACTATCAGGGTTATTTTTTAGCATTAACCTATCAGGCCAATTGATGAATCATTATTGGTCGTTGAATTTTAATTCACAATCCTCCCTTCTTTCGGGTGCAGTTGTTGCTGGTGATGGGGGTAACACTTCGATATATTTCAACCCTGCAACTATTTCAGAAATCAAAAACGGTTCAAATCTATCATTTGCAGCATCCTTATTCACATGGGGTATTTATGATTTTAAAAATGCATTGGGAAATGGTATACATATATCAAATGTAAGTTTTAATGTTCAACCTCAATTTTTATCCTTTAGCTATCGACCAAAGAACAGCAAATTCGCATTTGCGGTTTCAGCACTCACAAGAATGAAGGAGCGCTTTGACATCAGTTATTACAATTCACAAGAAATAGATATATTAAAAAGCAGTCCTGGATTGGAAAATTATAATGTGGCATTTAAATATTTTCTTGATTACAACGATAACTGGTTTGGTTTTGCCGGATCCTACGATGTATCAGATAGGTTTAAAATTGGCGGTAGTATTTTTCTTTCTGCAGCTTACTTGTCATATA
The DNA here is from genome assembly GCA_016845105.1 of Bacteroidota bacterium. GTDB lineage: Bacteria > Bacteroidota > Bacteroidia > Bacteroidales > F082. The sequence continues at coordinate 40,439 of JAERTF010000139.1, forward strand.
AAACTTCAACTCAAACCATTGCATTTTCAACAAGCGATACACTATGGGTTAATGGTGTACCTAATCCAGCGCCAGTTTCTGAAGGAACATATTCAGAAGACATGAAGTTTACAGATTATAGATTGATTGCCAAATTAGGATTTTCATTTGTAAGAGAAAAATGGAGATTTGGGCTTAATATAACTTCAGGAACATTATCATTGTTTTCGGCAGGTAAAGAAGCTAGACGCCTACAACGAATCTCAAACATAACAAATCCGGAAAATAACCAACTTATGCCTGGATACGTTATTGTTAATGGCCTAACAAAACACGATATTACAACAAGAATTAAATATCCATTTTCGGTATCATTTGGATTTATTCATGAAGTGAAAGGTAAAAACAATCGGTTGTATTTTACAATGGAATATTTTCATGGCATAAAACCCTATAAATTAGTTGATGCACCCATTAGTGATAATATAACTTCAAATATGATTTACGACCAACTTGATAATAAGGATTGGCTTTCAATTGCAGATGTGGCAAAGCCAGTTCTTAATGTTGCTGTTGGTTATAGATGGGAAATACACAAGAATCTCATGTTCCTAAGTGGTTTAAGAACTGATTTCAATAATATTAATGGTGCCGATTACAAAGAATATGACGATTATAATAAGATAAACACTACAAATATTAATATCTATCATTATACCGGTGGTTTCCAATTCTATTTTCTAAAAAAATACTTGCTCGTTGCAGGGGGTGAGTTATCATTTGGTTATGACAATAACCAGAGACAATTGGCAAATTTTTCAGATCCTATTGAATATAGTTCAAAAAATCAACGAGTATTACAAGGACATCTTGAAGACAATATGGATGTTTATTATTTTGGATTTAATGTTTACTTATCAGCTATGTTTAAATTCGGTGGAAATAAATAAAATAAAGTTTTATGTAGAAATAATCTAGGTAATTATTTCGTAGCTTTGCAATTAAGAATATTAACAAATGAAAATAAGAAATATGACAAAAGTACTTTCTAGCATCAAAATGTTGGCGGCAATAGTACTGCCAGCCATAGTTATAATGCTAACATCTTGTTATCCCAACGATAACCTTTCAGTTAGCGAAACAGATATTGTGATGGTTGGCTATTACGATTCGGTAAACTTTAAAGCGTTAAAAACATATTACATGTCTGATACAGTGTATCCTGTAAGAGAAGATACATCCGATCATTCGCTGATTAAATACAATAATGAGATTATAAGCGCCATAGCTTCAAATATGGAAGCTTATGGATATACTCGTATATTAGAGGTTACCACTGATACTCCTGATGTAAGAGTGTCCTCAGCATCAATTACAATTAAAAATGTAACTGTTGGCTGGTGGTATCCTTATTACCCAGGTTGGAGATGGGGTTGGGGTTATAAAAAATCCACCCGCGATACAGATTATTATTATCCGGGCTACCCTGGATTTTACCCCCCTGGTTATGGATGGGGATATCCATATTATAGTTCATACACCACAGGTACTCTTTTAATTGAAATGGCTGATCCTGATGATTATGAAATTATAAAAAATGACACTGTTACACCAATATATTGGTCGGGAGCTATTAATGGAGTCCTTAGCAGTGGCTCAGACTTGAACAGAATAACCAAAGGCATTGATAAAGCATTTGAATTGTCTCCTGAAATAAAAACCAATTAGAAATAACATAAAAAGAGAAAAGATGAAAAAAAATAAATTAATATTAACTAGCATTTTTGTTGTTTTATTGGGACTCTCTTCATTTGCCCAGGGTGGCGGTATATGGAATTTCGATTGGAATATGGGTTTTCCCATGGGTAACACAAAAGATTTTATTGGAAAGCCATCCTTTAGGGGATTTTCAATTGAGGGACGTGGATTTGTAACTGAGAAAATAGCAATTGGAGGTATAGGTGCATGGAATGTTTTTTATGAGAACAACGGCAATACAACAATTGTAGAAAATGAAGGAACAAGAAAAATATATGGTTACCAACGTAAGTATTTAAATGTAATGCCATTAATGGTTACCGCTCATTATTACTTTTCACAAGGCTCGGTTCAACCATATTTTGGAGCAGGCTTAGGTACTTATTATATCGAATCGAGAGACTTTATGGGAATATATTATTTACAAGGAAAAGACTGGCATTTTGGTATTGCACCAGAAGTTGGTGTTGTAATGCCATTTAATAGTGGTAATGCCGGCTTGAATGTAAATTTCAAATATAATATGGCCGCTAAAACGAAAAAAGAACCTTCATATTCATGGCTTGGTCTAAATATAGGATTATCGTATTTGTTTTAAAGATAAATATATGTAATAAAAAATCGGGGGGGTTGCTATGGCAGTTTTCCCGGTTTTTTTTTACATTTACATATTATTAACAAATAACCAATGTAATGAAAAAAATATATATCATAGTAATAGCTATCTTTTTTGGGATTACTTTAACCTCTGTAAGCCAAACCAAATCTAATGCAACTACTTCAACCGATGAACGAAGCAGGTTAAATGTTCTTAAATGGAATCTTACACCCATGATATGGAATGGCCGAAACATTAATCTATCATATGAAAGGGTAACATCAGATTTTGGGTCCTTTTCGGTTAATGCTGGGTATTTCTTACTACCATCAATTGGATTACTTGATAGTATAAACATGGAAAAAGCAAATAAACAATTTGGGTTTACTATTTCGGGTGATAAAAGATACTATTTTAAGAAACGAAATAAACGCCATGCACCAGATGGCCTATACTGGGGTATATTTGGATCAGTTCATTATTATGAATTCGAAAACTCTTTTACTGTTACCGATTCAGAATATGCAAAAGGCACACTTATTCTTAATGGGGATATTGGTATTTTTAGTGCAGGCGTGGAATTAGGATACCAATTTGTATTAAAAAATAATATTACAATAGATTTAATATTTATGGGCCCTGCCCTATCAAGTTATACAGGAAAGCTTGGCATAAAAGGTGACCTCCAAGTTGATAAAGAAAGTGAATATATTAAGGCAATTTACGATGTGCTTGTGGCGAAATACCCAGGTGTAGATAAATTACTTGATGAAAAATCAATAAATGATAAAGGCACAGTATTTAGTTTAGGACCTGGCTTACGGTATATGGTCCAAATTGGATATAGATTTTAGATTTAACATAAACAATAATATATGAAAGCAATCACAACTTTACTATTAATAACACTTGTAATCTCAAACAATTTATTATCTCAGCAACAAATACAAAATCCAGGTTTTGAAGAATGGGAAGATGTTGGTTTATCAAAAGAAGAGCCTACACATTGGAGTTCAATTAAAACTTCTGATAATCTTTCTTTAAATATTCATGCACCAATAGTCTGGGATAAAAGTACCGATGCCCACAGTGGAAATTACTCACTATACCTATTTAATTACTACGTTTCACTTATCAGCCATGTTGCTACAGGTACCATAAGCAATGGTCGTTTTCATGCCGACATGGATCCCGATTTGGGTTATGCCTTTACTGATCCAAACAATCCAATGTACCATGGCGTGCTAACTGATAAGCCTGATAGTGTGGTAGGATGGTATAAATGTAATCCTGCTGTTGGAGATTTTGGAACAATAAAGTTTCTGCTTCACACTGGTTATGCAGCGATACCTGGTGATGAAAGTAATTATATAGCTATGGCATATCAGGAACTTCCATCAGTAGAAGTAAATAAATGGACAAGATTTTCAATACCATTTGTATATACATCAGGTGATACACCTGAATACTTCCTTTCCATATTAACTTCAGGTAACGGTACCCAAGCATTGCAGGGAAGCACTGCCCATTTTGATGATCTAAAATTCATTTACAACCCAAGCTCGATCAACGAACTAAATAACAACAGTTTTAAAGTTTATCAACAAAAGAAATTACTCAAAGTGGAATTTGATGATAACACGAATAACTACATTAAGTTTGTTTTAATGGACCTAAATGGCCGTATGGTTTTTAATACTGAAGTTCAATCAAATATTACTAACAGTATCTATATTGATTTGCTCCCCACCGGTATTTATACTGCTAAAGCTACAAGTTCGAATAAGTCCCTCACAAAAAAGATTCATATTACCAATTAGGTATTATTAAAAACTAGTATAACACTTTATGAATAAAGGATCTTATACCTTTCCCTTTTGGATTAAAACAACTTTAACTTTTTTTCTGATATTCCTCTACCTAGGTATTTACTGTCAAAACAATGGTGTGTTAACAGGCAGGGTTGTGGATAAGGAAACATCCGAATCGCTTGTAGGAGTTAACATTTTTCAGAAAAAAGACATGACCATTGGTACAACAACTGATTTTAATGGTCATTTCTCGATAACACTTCCAAAAGGTGATTATACTTTCACTGTTTCTTACACAGGAATGAAATCGATGAATTTTGATGTTAGTATTGTTTCAGGCAAAACCATCAACCGAGATATTGAAATGATCCCTTTTAGTACAGATTTTAAAGAAATTGTTATAAGAGCAGGCAAGTTTGATAAAAGTATTGAAAGCCAAACTGTTTCTATTGAGATCATGAGTCCACGATTAATAGATGCAAGAAACACAACTTCCGTTGAAACAATCTTGGATATGGTTCCTGGGTTAACAATTCTTGATGAAGAACCTCAAATAAGGGGTGGAAGTGGATTTACTTTTGGTGTTGGTAGCAAAGTAGCTGTATTTATAGATAATTTGCCCATAACTGCTGGTGATGCCGGTAAAACTAACTGGTCACTTATTCCTGTCGAGAATATTAAGCAGATCGAAGTAGTAAAAGGGGCTTCTTCTGTATTGTCCGGAGCATCAGCCCTAAGTGGGGCAATTTATATTAGGACTAACTACCCTGGAATTCAGCCTGAGACAAAGATCAAACTTCATGGTGGGTTTTACTCCACACCCCTCCCTCCCTCTACTCAATGGTGGAATGGTGTAAATTATACTACTGGTGCAAGCTTTTTACATTCAAGACAAATAAACAAAGGTAGAACCGATCTGGTTCTAGGTGGACTATTTTCAGCTGCAACAAGCTATCTTGGAGCCCCAGTCCCAGGTCCATATGTTGTTGAAGAAAATGATATTAGCGATAGTGATATGGCCAATAGGAAAGCCCGGTTCAATTTTAACCTCAGGCATAGATCAAAAAAAATAACAGGTCTCGATTTTGGAATCAATGGAAATATAATGTACGAAAAATCAAGTACAGTATTTGCATGGCTTGATGACACAGCTAATTTTTACCGAGCATACCCTGGTGCAGTACTTCTCTCAAATAATACAACTTATTATTTGGATCCATTTGTAAATTTCTATTCAAATCTAGGCTTTAAGCATGAATTCACATCCAGGATTATGCATACCAATAATGATGCAAATAATAATCAATCTACCAGATCGCTTTTTGTTTACAATAATTATCAATTTGGAAGAAGTTTTAAAAATTTAGGTAATCTTGATCTAATTATTGGAGTAACAAGCCAGTATACACACTCATATGCTCATTTATATGAAGCATCAGGATCACCATCCAATTACCTTTGGAATACATCGGTTTTTATGGAAATCGAGAAAAAGATAGGTAGTATATTTAATTTCTCAGCAGGAGTTCGTCTTGAAAGCTATCAAATGAATGATTCAATTAAGGATAGCAAACCTATATTTAGAATTGGAACATCTTTAAAACTTGGACAAGAGAACTATCTACGTGCTTCATTGGGTCAAGGATATAGGTTCCCAACCATAACAGAAAGGTATATTAAAACAACTCTCGGAAGTTTTGGTGTTTTTGATAATCCCGATTTAATACCCGAAACAAGCTGGAACTCAGAAATTGGAATAAAGCAGGGATTTAAGTTTGCTAACTATTATGGCTTTCTTGACGTTGCAATTTTTTATCAAGAATATAACAATACCATTGAATATTTATTTGGGTTTTGGGATCCTACATATGAGTTTGCAATTGCAGGCTTTAAATTTGTTAATACTGGCAAATCAAAGGTTACAGGTATTGATGTTTCCATGAACGGACAAATTAAAGTTTCGGATAAGTTTATGATTAATACATTATTTGGATATACATATATACTACCGGTAACAATGCAACCCAACTATGTATTTACAAAGGATTATAATCCTGGAGGCAGTACTGACTTTTCATATGAAACAACCAGTGTAAATCCCAAGGATAATATTTTGAAATATAGATTTTTACACACAATTAAAATGGATATTGAGACCAACTATGATAGATTTTCGGCTGGCATAAGCTTAAAGTATTTCAGTAAAATCGAAAACCTCGATAAGGCAATATTCGATTTTGAGGATGCTACCTTAGGGTCCGGAGGATCACTTCAACCAATATTGTATCGTAAGTATTATGAAAATCACAACAACGGTAATGTTGTAATTGATGCACGAATTGGTTATACAATTGGATTAAGACATAAAGTTTCGGTAATTTCCACAAATCTTCTTAATAGGATGTATTCGCTTAGGCCATTAAAAGCGGAGCCAATGAGGAATATTTCGTTGCAATATATATTAAGCTTATAGACAAATAAATTGAATTTGGAGAGTTGAAACTCCTGTACTAATAAGATCGTTAATTTATATTTTTTTATATTTGCAATTATTTTTATTAAATCTAAATTAAAATGCCGCATTATCAAATTCGTGGTGAGGTTCCCGGAAAAAGACATACTGTTTTTAGAAAACCTGATGGAAGTTTATATGCTGAAGAACTAGTATCAGCAGAAGGATTCTCGGATGTTTATTCGATTGTATACCATAACCACCCACCTACTAAAGTAATTAAGATTGACAGCCCAATTGATGTAGCTCCAAAAATAGCTCTTGAAAGCAATCTCCAAAACAGAGCACTAAAGGGATTTAATGTTAAACCATCTGATGATTATCTGGAAAGCAGAAAGATTGTTTTGACTAACGATGATATAAATATCATTCTTGCTTCTCCCCTAAAATCAATGACCGACTACTTTTTTAAGAATGCACAATCGGATGAAATGATTTTCTTCCATAAGGGTAGTGGAATTCTTCTTACGGTTTATGGTGAATTAAAATTTAAAGAAGGTGATCATGTGATAATCCCAAGGGGAACCATATATCAATTAAACTTTAATGATTCAGATAACAGGTTGTTCATAGTTGAATCAAATCAGCCTTTAAGATTTCCTAAGAGATACATGAATAGTTCTGGTCAATTACTTGAGCATTCACCTTTCCATGAAAGGGATTTGACATCACCAGATAAACTTATAACCTTCGATGAAACTGGCGATTTTTTGGTGAAGATTAAACGTAGTAATATGATATACCCATACCATTATCAAACACATCCTTTTGATGCAGTTGGATGGGATGGATACCTTTATCCATTTACTTTTTCCGTATATGATTTTGAGCCAATAACAGGTAGGATTCATCAGCCACCACCTGTTCATCAAACATTTGAAACAAATGCAATGGTCATTTGTGCTTTTGTACCAAGATTATACGATTATCATCCTGAGTCGATTCCTGCTCCATATCATCATAGTAATATTGATTCGGATGAGGTACTATATTATGTTGAAGGCGATTTTATGAGTAGAAATAATATTGAAAAAGGGCAAATAACATTGCATCCAATGGGACTCCCACATGGACCACACCCTGGGGCAATTGAAAGAAGCATTGGAAAAAAAGAAACAAATGAGTATGCAGTAATGGTGGATACCTTTAAACCTCTTAAACTAACTACAACAGCTTTTGAGATAGAAGACCAAGATTACTACAAGAGCTGGCTTGAAAAATAAAAAACTAAGAAATTAATATAATGAATAATACTTCAAAATGTTTACCAATAAACGGAACTGATTACGTTGAATTTTATGTGGGAAATGCTAAACAAGCTGCCCATTTCTATCAAAGTGCATTTGGTTTTCAACCTGTTGCATTTGCAGGACTTGAAACAGGTTTAACCGATAGAGTATCATATGTACTTCGCCAAGATAAAATAACCTTTGTCTTAACTGGTGCATTAACCCCTGATTCTCCTGTGGCGGAGCATCACAAACTCCATGGTGACGGTGTAAAGGTAATTGCACTATGGGTTGACGACGCGAAACAAGCTTATAATGACACTACCAAAAAAGGTGCTCAATCTGATTTTGAGCCAAAAACCATAAGTGATGAAAATGGAGAAGTTGTAACATCATCCATTAAAACATATGGCGATACAGTTCATACATTTATTGAACGAAAAAATTATAGAGGGCCTTTTCTACCCGGTTTTGTTGCATGGGAACCTGAATACCAGCCAAAGGATACAGGACTACTATATGTAGATCATATTGTTGGAAATGTTGGTTGGGATGAAATGGACAAAGTTGCGGGTTACTATCGTGATGTGATGGGTTTTGACCAGCTTATCTCTTTTGACGACAACGACATATCAACAGAATTCACTGCCCTGCAAAGCAAGGTTATGGCAAACGATAATATGAGAATAAAATTCCCCATTAATGAGCCCGCAGTTGGAAAGAAAAAATCACAGGTTGAAGAATATCTTGATTTCTATATGGGTCCTGGTCCACAGCATGTAGCACTTGCAACTGATGATATAGTAGCAACAATTGATGCTTTGAGAGCCAGAGGAGTTGACTTCCTTCATGTACCGGATACATATTATGATAACATACTTGATAGGGTTGGAGAAATCGATGAGGACATTGAGGTACTTAAAAAACATAAGATTCTTATTGATCGTGACGACAAAGGATATCTATTACAATTATTTACTAAACCTGTTGAAGACCGTCCAACATTCTTTTTTGAAATTATCCAAAGAAAAAATGCTATTTCATTTGGGAAAGGTAATTTCCAGGCTCTTTTCGAAGCGATTGAACTTGAACAACAAAGTAGAGGTACACTTTAGTACAATGTATATAAGCAACTTTTACAAAATTCTATTTTAATAATTAATCAATAACATTAATGATAGCAGCCAATAACCCTAGACTTAAGACATGGATTGAAGTTCCCGAAAATAGTGACTTCCCAATTCAAAATATACCATTTGGAATAATAAAACCTGCTGGTAAAGAACCTCGTCCAGCAACTAGAATAGGAGATACTGTAATAGATCTAAGCACTTTAACAGATTTTGGTTATTTCGATGAACTCGATATAGATAATTACGGTGTTTTTCTGGCTCCTGTACTAAATGATTTTATGGCTTTGGGAGCCCCTATTTGGTCAGCCGTAAGAAACAGACTCTCTGAATTATTCAATATCGACAATACCGAACTTCAAAACAATGAAGGGGCAATGGCAAATTGTCTTTGTGGCATTAATGATGTTGAAATGATGTTACCTGTTGAAGTTGGTGACTATACCGATTTTTATTCTAGTATCGAACATGCCACAAATGTTGGAATAATGTTTCGTGATCCAGAAAATGCTTTGCTTCCAAATTGGAAACATATACCTGTTGGTTATCATGGTCGAAGTTCATCAATTGTTGTATCAGGTACTGAAATTCATCGGCCAATGGGTCAAACAAAAGGTGATGATATGAAAGCTCCTTCTTTTGGACCATCCAGATTGGTTGATTTTGAACTTGAGACAGCTTTCATTACAGGAAAATCATCAAAACTTGGAGAACACGTTTCCATTGAAGAAACTGATGACTATATTTTTGGCATGGTTCTGTTTAATGACTTATCGGCTCGAGATATACAAAAGTGGGAATATGTTCCACTGGGACCTTTTTTAAGTAAGAGTTTTGGATCGGTTATTTCACCATGGATTGTTACTATGGAGGCATTACAGCCCTTTATGGTAGAGGGTCCAAAACAAGAACCAGCGGTGCTTCCCTATCTTGAATTTACAGGAAAGAAAAACATAGATATAAACCTTGAGGTTTCGTTATCACCAGAAGATGGCGATGACACAATTATTTGTAATTCAAATTTCAAATTTATGTATTGGAATATGAATCAGCAATTGGCTCATCACACCATTAATGGGTGTAATATAAATATTGGTGATATGTACGGATCAGGAACCATCTCAGGACCAACACCTGATTCATATGGTTCAATGCTTGAACTAAGTTGGAAAGGTACAAAACCAATTAAACTCTCGGATGGTTCTGAACGTAAGTTTATTCAAGACAATGATACTATTACCATGCGTGGACATGCCCAAAATAGTAACTACAGAATTGGTTTTGGAGAATGTGTAACCAAGATACTACCAGCAAAATAAACGCTATGCAACAGATCGATCCAAATGAATATGGTAATCAGAAGCTTTTCAAGTTATTGCTTGGAGGCATTTCTCCACGCCCAATAGCATTTGCATCAACAGTGGATAAACAAGGAAATCACAACCTCGCACCTTTTAGCTTTTATAATGCTTTTGGTGTAAATCCAACAACCTTGATTTTTTCTCCATCAAGAAGAGGAAGAGATAACACCACTAAACACACCTTTGATAATCTTAAGGAAGTTCCTGAGGTTGTTTTGAATGCAGTAACCTACAGCATGGTACAGCAAATGAGCTTGGCAAGCACTGAGTATCCCAAAGGTATTGATGAATTTGTAAAATCAGGATTTACTGCTCTGGAATCTAAAAGCATTAAGCCCAGAAGAGTTGGTGAATCACCTTTGCAATTTGAATGCAAAGTAAGAGAGATTATAGAAACTAGTGGAAAGCCGGGTTCGGGAAACCTAATTGTTTGCGAAATAGTTTATATCCATATGGATGAAAAAATACTTGATGAAAATGGAGATATTGATCCTGATAAAATTGATCTAGTTGGGCGTTTAGGCGGCGATTATTATGTAAGAACATCCGGTGACGCCAAATTTATTGTTCCAAAGCCAATTAGCTCAATGGGAATTGGTGTTGATTCATTACCCAATCACATTAAGTTAAGCCACTACCTTACAGGCAACGAACTTGGCAAACTTGGAAATCTCGAAAAACTTCCATCGAATAATGAAATTGAAATTATTAGAAATGATAAGGATATAATTAGTCTTAAAGGTAATACCCAAAAATTACATGAATATGCTAAAAGCCTAATTTCATTAGATAAAGTGCAAGAGGCACTTGCAGTATTATGTATATGATACTACTTTATTTTCGTAGCATTCGTGACAGAGGATGTCATGATCGTAGCTGGAATTTTTACACCGCCCTTATCCATTTCCATATCCATTTCAAGATCAATTGTTGACGAAATAAGCATTCCCGAGGCTCTATCAATAATCATTTCTCCTACTGTTGTTCCATTTAGATTTATTTCCTCTCCCTGTACTTCATTACCTGTTAGTAAACCTTCTACTCCTATAGTAGCTGTCTTTTTCGATTTCTTCAGCAAAGTGTACTTAACATGCACTTTCATCTCACTATTCTTCATTGGTTTGATATCATTCTCCCAACTCTCTCCCACTTTAATATTACCATCAGGATATACAGCATAAGTACTCCCCGAAGTTAAGTTATTGGTTAAGTCATGATTATCGCTTATTCCACTTATGTTTAAATCAATAATTTCACCTTTGTGGTTCATAACTATTTCTGATGACTTACCAATTATCTTATTCATCTCGGCTGCTATTTGTGCACCCATTCCAGAGTTAAAGGTTGACGAATCTTCCGAATCATAATTTATTTCCATTCCAAAGATTTTCTGATTCATATTAACCTTATCAAAGGTAAAATCCTTATATATTTTATCACCTACAATCTTTTTCACATCCGAAGTCATCTGTATATTCATTACTTGCTCCATGGTTGTGGTTGTTCCCATTGCTTCAAAAGTTATATCCTGATCAATAGTGGAAACAAACTCGTAGGTATCTCCCACCGAAAGATTATATACTAATTTAATGCTTTTTTGAGCAACAGCACTTGACATGCCAATGAAAAACATACTTATTATTAAACTTATAACTAATTGATTTCTTGATTTCATAATTGTTTACTTTAAAAAATAAATTAAAAATATCTTTTTGTTAAAAAGGTGAACCATCATCTTCATTCATCGAATTCATCTTTGAAGGAAAACTTTTCATACCTGCACTAACATCATCTGTACTAAATCCATCACCTCCCTGCGAATAATCTTCAAATCTTGCAAAATCAGCGATAAATCTCAATTTCACATCACCTACTGCGCCATTACGATGTTTGGCAATGATAATCTCCGATACCCCTTGTGTTGGAGACCCATCTTCAAACTCGTCAATTTTATAATACTCAGCACGGTATATAAATAATACAAGGTCAGCATCCTGCTCAATGGCTCCGGATTCACGTAAATCGGAAAGTATAGGGCGCTTTGCCTGTCCTGGTCTGGTTTCAACAGCACGACTTAACTGCGATAAAGCTAATACAGGAATATCCAACTCTTTTGCCAATGCCTTAAGAGATCGTGAAATATTACTGATTTCCTGTTCACGATTACCTTTGTTATCAGTACCTCCACTCATTAGTTGGAGGTAATCAATAAACACCATCTGGATATCATGCTGTTGCTTAAGTCTGCGGCATTTTGCCCTTAATTCAAAAATGGATAAGGCTGGTGTATCATCAATAAACATTTTAGCTTCCACAAGATTAGAAACCTTATCGGTTAGTTGTTGCCATTCGTAACCAGCCAGGTCACCACGCTTTAATTTATCAGACTTGATCTCAGACTCACTGGATATTAACCTTGTAACAAGCTGTACTGATGACATTTCCAATGAAAAGAATGCAATGGGCTTATTAAACTCAACTGCTACATTCCTTGCCATATTTAATGCAAAAGCAGTTTTACCCATTGAAGGTCGAGCGGCTAGAATAATCAAATCCGATTTTTGCCAACCCGAAGTAATCCTGTCAATATCCACATATCCTGATGGTACTCCGCGCATATGCTCATCCGAATCTTTTGCACTTTCGATATCCGTAATAGCCTGCTTTATTAACGATGGCATATCTTCAAAATTACGTCTTAAATTTGATTCGGAAACAGCAAACAGATTCCGTTCCGCCTTATCAAGCAAATCAAAAACATCTGTAGTATCTTCGAATGCATCCTTAATAATAACTGAAGAAATACGAATTAACTCCCGTTGTATATGTTTCTGAAGTATGATTCTGGCATGATATTCCACATTGGCGGTAGAAGCAATACGACTTGTAAGCATGGTGATGTAATAGGGACCACCTACAATTTCAAGTTCGCCGGTGTTTTTTAGCTCATTGGTAACTGTAAGAATATCTACAGGTTCCGACTTTGCAAAGAGGCTTGCGATGGCAGCCATTATTTTTTTATGATTGTCCTTGTAAAAAACCTCTGGTGAAAGAATATCAATTACAGCTGAAACAGCATCCTTCTCGAGCATCATTGCTCCTAATACAGCCTCCTCAAGATCAATAGCTTGAGGTTGCACCTTACCGTGTTCAGCCAACTGTTGAGTGATTAAATTTGTACTTTTAGATAGGTTAGATTTTCTTACATCTTTTTTCACTTCTTCCATGCGTCCAAAATTACAAATATTGGTATTTAGTTAATAAAGTGTTGATAACTATTTTTTATCTGATTTATCATAACTGATAAATAGTTCATTCACAATTAAAAGGTGATGCAATAACTACAGTATTATTTGTACAGAGCTACAATGCCATAGTAAAATTTCATTTTTTCCATAGTAAACCACAGTATTCTGAAAAAACTAATATCCATTTTCCTACTATCCAGCAACTCAAAATCATAGATAGTAAATTGGTAAAAGAAATTAGAAATATCACCACTTTGAAACTCAAACCTAATAAATACAAGAAGTTTATGGAAACTAACTTACAGTTACATCTGCTTCATTTAATAATGGCAAACCAAGATATCTCCTAAGCAACTGAACGATTGTTACTACATCCTTTTGACAATAAGTAACAATCCTATCCAATTCCTTATCGACCCAGTAAACATGACCAACCATCGATCCATCGATATCATCCTTTGGGGTGGGAATATTAAAAATAGCAGCAAGTAGTTCGAGGGATGTATAATGCTTGTAGTCACCAAACTTCCATAATTCCATTGTGTCAAGATGTCGAATCTCCCATGGTTTTTTGCCTGCAAGATTTATTATATCAGGCAATCTGATTCCATTAACAAGCATTCTACGGGCGATATAAGGAAAATCAAACTCCTTACCATTATGTGCGCACAAAAGACTAGAATTAGTACTATAATGTTTATCCAACAACTGTGCAAATTCAGTTAGTAGTATCTTCTCATCGTCACCATAAAACGACTTTATTCGAAACTCCTTTCCATTCATATACCCACAAGATATACATACAATCTTACCAAATTCAGCATAAATTCCAGCACTTGTATAAAGCTCATCGGCTGTTGATTCTGGTTTATTACGCTTTAATTGTTCAGCTTTCTTTTCCCATAAGTAACTAAATTTATCATCCAGTTCACCAAAAGTGGGAACTCCTGGAACAGTTTCTATATCAAGAAACAATACATTATCAAGTTTTAGATCGTTCAGCATGGCAAAGGTTTTTTAGTAGATCAGAAATATACAAAAAAATATTATATTCGGCAGTAATTTATGGAATTTACCAAATGAAACTAAGTGTCAAAATACTTTTGATAGTTACTATCTTCCACATTGCTTCATGTGAGCAACATGATGAAATAAGCAAACCTGTAATTGAAATATTGAGCCCAGTTGAAAACCAACAATATATTCTACCCGACACAGTCACTATTGAATTCGATGTAAAGCACAATAGTATTATTGAATATATTAAAGTAAGTATCGACAATAGCAACTATATACCTTTAACACAACATGAGTTTATATACCCATCTGAAAATAATTTTAAGGGAAAGGTTAAATTAGCTCTTGGCACATTGAGTAATTCAATAAAAAAACCACCCTACTACATTCACATAACAGTAGGTGATCTCAATGATATACACCAAGAATATCTAAAAGTGGATTTAAAAAATTCAGAACTAAAAAACAAAGGTTTCTGTTTAGTGGTCGACAAAGGCGTAGATGTATTAGAACTTTGTTATTATAACAGTGAGGCAAATTTACAGTTTACATCCACAATTGAAGGAAATTATGAATACTCTGAATCCTCAATTACTTCAGGGTCAATAATCATAGCAACATCCTTACCTCATCTATGCAGGTCATTTGACTTTATGAATGGTGAACTTAAGTGGAAGGATGAACCACAACTACCTTATCCCGAATATACCGGAATAAAAGTTGATGAAGATTTAGTATACCTTAGCACATCCATAGGCAGAATAATTGGTTTAAGGGCTGTTGGTGGTCTCAAGGCTTTTACTACAAAAGTACTTCCCGATTCTATTCCAAATAATATTTGTGTAACCAGCAAATATTTAATAGCTGATTTCACACCCAGAAACTCCGGAATGAATTCTTGGGTTTCTTACCATAAACAAACAGGAAGTAAATTTCAAGTGTTTCAAACGAATCTTGAGACCATTGATATTCAATCAATCGACAATTCTAAAGTACTATTCTTTTGTAATGACTTATCAAAGGGTGTTATAATTACTTTTGATATCGAATCTAACCTAATTGAACAAACGGTTTCAGCACCTGATATACTTGTACACCATATTTCAAGAATTGACAATAACAACTTCATATTATCTGATGAAAGATCAATTTTAGTTTTTAATCAACACAACAATTCATTCACCAAAATACTTGAAACAGAATTTGATATTATTGATATGAAGTATGATACTATCTCAAACCAAATAAATTTAGCATATAACAATATGACTGAGATTATCTCATATCCAAACCTTATTATAACTTCTACAATTTTATCAGATTACTCCATCCAGGCAATGGAGCTTGTGCATGGATATTAGGACATCTAGAATTGTTAGTTTACTTTTGCAAAATTGCAGATGTTTACGAGTTGACATGCATTCGATATTAAAATTGTGTTGTCAATAATATCTGTTTAACACCAACTAATCATTACTACAATGAGTGAACTATTAAAGCATTTTTCTGGATTTAGAAAAGATATAATTGGCGATGATATTTCGTTTGAAACGCCCTATGGCACAAAAAAAATGATTTATGCAGATTGGATTGCAAGCGGAAGGCTTTACAAACCAATTGAAGACAAAATGACTAATGTTATTGGTCCTAATATTGGAAATACACATACCGAGACTACCGAAACAGGAATATTAATGACCAATGCATATCAAACTGCTCATCAAATTATTAAAAAACACGTTGGTGCAAATGATGATGATGTAATTATAACGGCCGGATCAGGTATGACAGCTGTTGTTAACAAACTCCAACGAATACTTGAACTTCGAAATTGCACCGAGTTTTTCGACAAGAGTGAAGGTATTGTTAAAGAAGAGCAGCCTGTTGTTTTTATAACTCATATGGAACATCATTCAAATCAACAATCATGGCTCGAAACCATAGCGAAAGTTGTTGTTTTAGATCCTGATGAAGAAAACAACGTAGATACAAATGAGCTTATTAAGCAACTTGAACTACATAAAGAGAGTAGAATTAAAATTGGTTCATTTACCGGAGGTTCAAATGTTACCGGAGTAATTCCTCCATACTACGAAATGGCAGAGATAATGCATAAATATGGTGGAATCGCAATGGTAGATTTTGCGGGCTCTGCACCCTATGTTGATATTAATATGCATCCTGAAAACCCAGAGCAAAGATTAGATGCAATCTTCTTTTCTCCACATAAATTTCTTGGTGGCCCAGGCAGCTCTGGTGTTTTAGTTTTTAATAAACGATTATACAGAAAACAAGTCCCAGATAATCCTGGTGGTGGTACAGTTGAATGGACTGACCCTTGGGGTGGGCATAAATATTACGATGATATAGAACTACGAGAAGATGGTGGAACTCCAGGTTTTCTTCAAGCCATTAGAACAGCATACACAATTAAAGTTAAGGATCAGCTTAATACAAAACTAATTGCTCAACGCGAAGACGAACTTGTTGAAAGAGCGTTTAAAGATTTTAATAAAATCAAAGGAATTCATATTCTGGCCGATAATGTTAAAAAGAGATTGGGTGTCTTTTCGTTTTGGTTTGCACATATTCATTTCAACCTAATCGTTAAGTTACTAAATGACAGATTTGGAATACAAGTAAGAGGTGGCTGCGCCTGTGCCGGCACATACGGTCATTTTTTACTTAATGTAACACCCGAAGAATCGCATAGTATAGTAACTAGAATAAACAGTGGTGATTTATCAAATAAACCTGGCTTTGTTAGAGTCTCACTGCACCCAACAATGACTAACGAAGAATTAGACTTTATCATTTCCTCATTGAACGATGTTGTTGAAAACCATGAAGAATGGGGAAAAGATTATATTTATAACAATCGTACAAATGAATTTACACATAGGACTTTTAAATCAAATATTTGCAGTACCATAGAGGATTGGTTTAGATTGTAATTTCCAAACCATCGATACAGATATGATTAATTACTGACCTATTATGTAGTATTTTCAAATTAGCATTAACTAAAAATACTAGTTCAAAACTTGCAAGATAGTAATATGATAATTGGAAAAAAGACAATATACATAATTGCTTACTTCATTTTTGCATTATTCTGTTTCAGCTTATACAAGCGACTTCCTCATATTGACGATGCTTGGCTAGGAGAACAAGTATACTGGCTAAATAAAGATGGTATTGTTAAAAATGTACTTATGAAGTACTTTTTAAATAGTCATAATGAGTTAATAGCGTATCATAAACTTACGATTTGGTTTGGAGTTTTTTTTGTGAAAATCTTTGGGTTTTCGCTGCTCACTTTAAAGTCGATTAGTTTAATATCTTTATTAATATTTCTATCGGCATACTATTATTATTGTGTTACACTAAATAAACTTGTTAGTAAACAAAATTTTATTCTGGTCGCTGGATTAATACTAATTGCTCCACATGTATTTGAATTTTCATTTGTTTACAGACCTGAATTGCCAATGATGGCAACTAGTTTCATTTCATTTATTTTCCTGGATATTAGCAGAAACAATAAAAGAGAAACTTTATATATAATTGGCTCAGCATTTTTTACAGGACTTTCAGTTTTGATTCACTTGAATGGGCTTATATTTATTTCTGCCAGCGTTGTTTTTCTTATTTACCGAAAACAGTATAAGAGCATAATTTACTTTATAATAATAACACTGGGTATTTCGGCATACTATTTTTCTCATTTTGATTCGATCCAGGAGTTTAATAGTTGGCGTGAAATAATTTCAAGTACAGAAGCTGATTCATTGAAATCTAACGAGTTTACCAAAGTATTATTTGGCATGTTATCAAGTGTATTCAACGAACATTTAAGATTATTTCATAGCCCCAAAGAAATCGTTTTAACATTATTTACTGTACTCATTATTGTACTTGGTTTTTCTCAATTCAAAAAACAGAAACCAGGCTTATTGCTTTATTTCTTTATACTATTTCTTTCGATAGCTATTATTTCAATCAACAAATCAAGTAAGTATTCAGTAGTTTATTATCCATACATTGTACTGCTCATAATTTACTATGTAAAGAAAAACTTTACAATTAAGGGCAATAAATTCATAATATCAAAAAACAGTCGATCATACCTTTTCATTTTCTTCTTGAGTTTATTCATTGCTACTTCTTTATTCTACGATATTCTTATCTCATCTAAAAAGTACTATCCCTCACATAACAGGAATATCACAATGAAGTACATTGAATCACCATCCCAAAACAAGACCATACTGGCTCCAATGATATTTATCTTTGATGAAATTGATAATTATAATGAGATTATTGGTCTTATGTCGATTAACGAAAGGAAAAAGACTGAGCCAAATCTTAAAGGAAACGACTTTTTTATTACCGCTAATAATGAGGGAATCGATTATATATTACTTACGGATTATTATTGGAAATCATTGGATCTTCCCGATACTTTAGTTACTCAGATTTCGCATTTTAATATAATTGGAAGGGAGTATGAGCTGATAATTCTTCAAAATAATATGATCAGCAATAGTAACATTGGTGAATAACAGCTCATAAAAACATAGTAAAAAAAAAGCACCGAAATTATTTCGATGCTTTCAAATGTGTTTTTAATTATTAATGCTCGCTTAGATATTTTGCAACACCACTTGCATCGGCTACCATGGCATCATCACCAATTTTCCAGTTGGCTGGACAAACTTCTCCATTTTCTTCAAAATACTGAAGAGCATCAACCATACGTAAAGCTTCGTCTATGCTACGTCCAAGTGGTAAATCATTAACAACCTGATGACGCACAACACCCTGTTTGTCAATCAAAAACAGTCCACGGAATGCAACTGGTTCACCATTAAATACTCCCTCACCATCCTCATTAATATCATATGAACCTGCAAGAACATCGTAATTTTCGGAAATGGTTTTTGAAAGGTCACTTACCAATGGGTATTTAACACCTTTTATTCCCCCATCATTTTTTTCTGTATTTAACCATGCCCAATGCGAGAATTGTGAATCAACTGAGCAACCAACTACCGCAACATTGCGCTTGTCAAATTCATCCATCTTTTCTTGAAATGCAATGATTTCGGTGGGACATACAAATGTAAAGTCCAATGGGTAGAAAAAGAATACTACATGTTTTTTTCCAATGTATTGCTCAAGTGAAAACTTCTCTACAAATTCGCCACCGTTAACAACGGCATTGGCTTCAAATAATGGGGCTTTTTTTCCAACTAATACTGACATAAATATTTATTTTAAATTGATTTCATTAATTAAAAAACTCTTCCTATGGGTTGAGTCAAAACATATAATTTGCAAATCTAAGAATAATTTTAAAT
>JAERTF010000140.1 GCA_016845105.1 Bacteroidota bacterium
AATTAAGGTAATGTAATAGCAAGGGATATATTAAACCTTCTACCAAGTCCCATAAATACCCCAGCAGACATAGCATCCCCTTCTAATATTTTTGAAGAATATGTGTCGTTATTCATAGCATCAGAAATATAAAGTTCATTAAATGCATTTAATACACTTCCTCTAAAATCGAATCTAAATTTCTTAAAGTACATAGTATATCCAGCATTAAACCCAACCATAACATACGAAGGTATCTTCCATGAATCTTTGGGATTACCATTTTCATCAAATGAATTAGGAAATTCATCAGGATTTAGAAATAATGGATTAAAATCAGCATAGTAATTATCAAAATAGGTTGCTCTACCACTTATATATAACCTCTTAATTGGTTCATATCGTAATCCAACACCTAGCTGAGTTTGAGCTGCATCACCAACATGAACTCCTTTGGCATTGAAGTACTGGGTTTTAAGATAATTATTATTATCGTCGTAAAGCTTTACTGAATCAGCAGATGTCCATTTCCAATCACCAATCGACATTATGCCCTCAGCTTTAAGATTTTTTAGAATTTTAAACACGAAATCAACCTCAATTCCCTTGTGCAAGGCATCCATGCCCTGAATATTGAAATATCCAGTTTGACCATCTTCTAACTCTACGGGAACTTGTCTTCCTGGTTTATTTTCCCAAATTGTATAATATGCATTAGTGTTTACACTAAATATTTGACTTTGGAAAGAATAGCCAAGCTCTGCAGCCTTTATAAATTCATTTCGAATATCCCTTAGTAAATTAACATTATATCTTTCAAATACATTAGTAAAAGCAGGAGCTTTCGACATATAACCAAGGTTTAGGAAAATGTTTGATTTTTCAGATATATTATAATTTACACCTCCTTTTATAGTATAACCAGGTATCCATTTCCAATCTGATTGTTGCCATTTTAAGCCAGAAGAATTTTCATCATAAATCTGTCCGTTAACTAATGCTGTATCGCCATATCCAATATATACAGTGGTATCTGGCAAAACCAGCTCACGTGCCATAAAATAATCGATCTTTTTAAATCCGGTTGTTGCAGTTGTTAGGTTTAGAAAAGATGAAAAACTCCCTGAACTATATTCTAACTGAGTAAATAACCCAGCCCAATATATCTGAGCATCATTATGATAGTTAATTTTATCTCCCTCGTGAAGCATCTTAAAAGGATCTCTATTTTCATTTTGTTTATCAAAAACATACGTTCCTCCCAGTAGGTTATAAACTTCTTCGTAATGAGTCCCAACATATCTTCGTAAATCAATTCCACCCGACAAAGTAAATTCATCATTTATCTGATAATTAAATGTAGACAATAGTCCTACCCAATTATGGTTGTTCTTATTACTTCTTAAGAATTGATATGATTGTGGTTTATCAGAATAATTCGTATCGATGAAATTTAGATTTTTTTCATAATATGCCTGCAAATCAACCTGACCTTCATTGGTAATGTATTTTGGTCTCACAGACTTCTTCATTGAAGTACCGCCACCATTTCCAATTGACATATAAACTATATTTGATAAATAGAACTTATCGTTTGGGCTCCAAAAATGTCTTAAGGTAAATAATGGTTTATAGTAATAGTTCTTTTTATCATTTAGAGTTATATCTTGACCATCAATGGTTGTATACCTACCCCAATCCGAATTATATTTTAAACCCTTATTAACCATAGACGAATCATCAAGATAACTTGAGAAATATTCAGAAGGTGCCTTATCAACGCCTAACTTTGATGCATATGCACTATCATATGTAGCAATTGGTTTTTTATACTTGCGTTGACCATGCTCCTGAGGAGCACCCATGGCGGTGAAACTTAGAATGTGTTTCCCAAGTTTTTTATCAACTTTAAGGTAATAGAACCATCCTTCGGTAAAAGTACGATCAACCCAACCGTTTCCTCTTTTATATGAACCAGCGGCTGTAATTCCCCAGCCACCTTTTAATTCTCCACTAGTATAACCAACCGAAGACCTCAAATAACCATTATCACCTACTTCTTGTTTAACCTTTATCTTACGATTCTGTGATATGCCAGCTGTAATAATATTCATTGTACCACCAACTGACGGTAGCGCCAACTTTGATGCCCCTAAACCACGCTGAACCTGAATTGTTTGAGTAACTGCATCCAAACCAAACCAGTTAGACCAATAAACCCATCCGTTTTCCATATCATTTACGGGCAAACCATCAATCATAACTGCAACATTACGCTGACTAAAGCCTCGAATATTTATTCGGGCATCACCATCTCCTCCACCTTGTTGTGTAGCGTAAACACCGGGTGTTGAATTTAATATCATAGGTATTTCCTGTGAGGCTAATTCTTCCTGAATTTGAACCGGGGTAATAGTACTAAACGCCACAGGAGTTTCTCGAGATCGAGCTAAATCACCAACAACTTCAACTTCACCAAGTGTAATGGTTTTTAGAGCAACATCAATACTTACCTTTTTGTCTTTTATAACAACGGGCCTTGTTTGTGATATATATCCAACATATGAAAATGTTAATGTATATGACCCATTCTCTAAATCGATTTTATAAAATCCCTCAAAGTCAGTAATTACACCCTTACCCGATTCGTAAACAACATTTACACCTATAAGAGTTTCACCTGTAAAGGCATCTGTTACAGTACCTCCAACTGACCCCTGAGCATAAAAGTTAAGAGAATACGCAGATAATAAGACAATTAAAATTGTCTTTAAACGTAAAGAAGTCATAATAATATTATTTAGTTATTATCGAACAATCAGTTTATCGATATAAATTGAATTATCAACAAATCTGGCAGTAACTACGTATATACCATCTGCAAAATTATCTCCATTTAATTCGATTGAACTACGGGGTGATGCAATTTCATTTGAGTAAACTACCTGCCCTAATTCATTTACAACTGAGATAAATTTTATTTTTTCGGATGCTGAAATAGTAATATTACCAGTTGTGGAAGGGTTTGGATACATAACTACAGAATGCTTAGCTTCATTTCCACTAATTCCCAATGTACCACAATCACAATGATGGTAGCCCAAACTATCAAAATAGTTCTTCGCAATTGAATCCCATTCGGTATTAACCATAAAGGTTGCCGGATTAGCTTTCACACCTTCTTTAACTGATGCTTTTCTAATGAGTGTATGATCTTTGGTCCAAGATGTCCAAAATTCATCTCCAGCCAAATAAGTTGGAGGAATATCATTCCAACCATTGCTACCAGGATCAAAACCAGTTTTACCAAAAATATCAACGATATCTCCAGTAACTGTTTCTAATGTCATAGCATCGTTACCATTAAAATACATAGGTGTAGGATAGTCACCAGTGCCATGTAAATCCCCTTTTTCATAAAGAACCGGATCAATTGGAACTGACCAATAACTACCAACCCATACTGAATCGGTTTGACCGTTAGTAACAACTACAACACCTTTCGCCTGAATTGTTCCAGACAGTGTCATTGTATTAGTTGGGTCCGGATCTCCGTTTGAATAACGGTTTATTGTATATAGGCTAAGGTCAATTGCATTATCAGTTGAGTTATATATCTCAAGTGTTTTATTATTGCCAGATCCTTCTACATACTCTGAGAAAAACAAATCAGAGCATTCCTGTGCAATTAATCCTGCACCAAAGAATAGAGTAACTAGTAAGAGTAATGA
>JAERTF010000141.1 GCA_016845105.1 Bacteroidota bacterium
ATGGTTCTATTTAATAGGGGAAGTTCAATTGGCTATATTGTCTCTTGCTCTCGTGGGAGCGCTGCTTGCTTTTTTTCGTTTTAATGTGTTTTCAAAAAAACAGAAAATATTTATGGGGGATATAGGCTCCCTTATTCTTGGATTTATAATGGCTATACTGGCTATTAAGTTCAATGAATTAAATAGAGGTCTGACCGGACCTTATGCCATTAAAGCTGCAGCAGCAGTTTCTATTGGGATATTAGTAGTTCCCATTTATGACACCATAAGGGTTTTTGCATTAAGGTTAAGCAGAGGGAGTTCACCCTTTAAGCCTGATAAACAACATGTACATCACTATTTGTTGGCCTTAACAAGTAGCCATAAGAAATCAACGGCGATCATATTAAGTGTGAATGTTGTTTTCATAAGCATATCCTTTCTGCTATCAGACCTTAGAATCTGGCAACTTACACTCTTATTATTTGTATTAGCTTCCATTGCATCCTATATTCCCTTCTATCTTGTGAATAAGAGGAGGAAGGCTATTCAAAAGGCTAAGGTTCAATAGTCAGTAGTATTGGTTAAGGTTAAGGCTAAGGTTCAATAGTCAGTAGTATTGGTTAAGGTTAAGGCAAAGGTTAAGGATTAGGAATAGAGGGACTTTTGTGATTGATTCTTCTTCATCTCCATTTCAAGCTTAAGCTATGTATAGAAGCTTTCGAGATATGCCTGTTTGGAAAAATGCATTGGAGCTTTCATCCGAAGTATTTAATTTGACGACCACACTTCCTCGTTCAGAAGATTATGGATTAAGCTCACAGATTCGGAGATCTTCAAATAGCGTATCAGCGAATATAGCAGAAGCGTTTGGAAGGAAACATAAAAAAGACAAAAGTCATTTCTACCATATTTCAAGAGGATCAGCATTTGAAACACAGAGCCACCTGTTTTATGGAGCAGAAATTGGCTATTTCAATGTAGATGAAGTCAAGAAACTATCCAATAACTACGATAGCTTAATTTATGAGTTAAATAAAATACTCAAAACCCTCGAATAGCCAGGCAGTTCTTAACCTTAACCTTAATCTCATCCTTAGTTACTCCATTCAAAAAAATGTCTAAAAAACTATTTCTTTATCCACTGCTTTTACTAAGCATTTCAGCTTTCTCCCAAACCCTCTACCTTCCCCTGAACCAGGAATACAACAGAAATCTTCAAAAGGCTGTTTACAATAAAGACCTGCACTTTCATACTTCTGTACGTTCCTATTATGAAACTGATTTTGAGAAGGCTGGTGTGAACTATGATTCTGTACAGCAGATTCTGAAAATGGAACGCTCCTTTCCTAAGAAATGGAAGCAGAAAACCTGGGACAAAGTCTTTAATGAGGATGTAGCTACTTTTATCCGCAAGGATTATGAGATTATCGCCAATCCTTTGATGAATTTTGGATTGGGAAATGAATTTGCTGAACCAAAATCGGTCTGGGTCAATACAAGAGGCATTGAACTCAAAGGCCGCATTGGGAAAAACCTGGGGTATTACACTAATTTCTATGAGAACCAGGCCATATTCCCTGAATATCTGGATACCTATATCAGAGAAAATGGGGTTGTACCTGGTCAAGGGCAATATAAAAGCTATGCAGATGGTGAAGGCTTTGATTATGCAGCATCAACAGGTTATCTGGCCTTACGAGCGAGTAAATATTTTAGCTTTCAATTCGGGCACGGTAAGAATTTTTATGGAGATGGCTATCGCTCTCTATTACTCTCTGATAATAGCTTCAATAATCTTTTCCTCAAGGCCACAGTCAATTTCTGGCATATCAAATATCAAGTATTGTATAATCAGTATATAGATATCAGAAGTAATCAACCTGAAATCGGCCATCCACGTAAATACAGTACGGTGCATTATCTAAGCTGGGCCGTTTCCAAAAGAGTCAATATTAGCTTCTTTGATGCCATTATCTGGCAGGCAACGGATAGCACAGGTACTTACCGCGGTTTTGATCTGCAGTATCTCAATCCTATAATCTTTATGCGTCCGGTAGAGTTTAGTACAGGCTCACCAGATAATGCTTTAATGGGATTGAATATGAGTGTGATCGTTGGGAAACACAATGTATTCTATGGTCAGTTGATCCTTGATGAATTCAAATTTGAGGAAGTAACCGCTGGCAATGGCTGGTGGGGCAATAAGCAAGGCTTCCAATTGGGATTTAAAACCTTTGATCCCTTCAGAATAAAAAACTTATACTTCCAAACTGAATACAATTGGGTACGCCCTTATACCTATTCCCATAGAGAACCCATGAAAAACTATGGGCACTACAACCAGCCGCTGGCTCATCCCTATGGTGCCAATTTCTGGGAATCGGTAAGTTTTTTAAAATACAACTACAAACGAATTTTCCTCAATTACCAGTTCATTTATGCCATATATGGAGATGATCCCGAAGGTCTGAACTATGGCAAAGACATTTATAAGTCATATGATACTCGTGTCAGTGACTATGATAACTATGTAGGACAAGGCATAGAAACCAGATTGTTGTATAATCATATTAGTGCTTCTTACTTAATTAACCCTGCCTATAATCTGAATTTCTCCATCGGCTATGTGAATCGCAACTTAAAGACAAATGCTGATACCCACCAGACCAACTATTTTTATGTAGGGTTGAAGACAAGCTTGGGGAATAAATACTATGATTTTTAACCCCAACCCCTAAAGGGGCTGGATTTCTGGATATTGATGAAATACTTGACAAGCAACATGCATGAGTTTTGAAAAAGAGAATTCTATGTTTTTCGGAGCAAATCCCTTTATTTTCGAAAAGCAAAAGAACTCAGAAAACAACAAACAGAATCAGAAGAAAAACTTTGGAATTGTCTGAGGAAAAACCAAATGGGATTCAAATTCCGTAGACAGCATCCCATTTACAATTATATTGCAGACTTCTATTGTCATCCAAT
>JAERTF010000142.1 GCA_016845105.1 Bacteroidota bacterium
TGTTGAAATAGTTTAATAATTTGGAGTATATATAGTATATTAATTCATTAATTGTTATCAGATATTCTTAATTTTGCGGACAAATAATTCACCATGGAACTAAAACCAATTACAGCTATTTCTCCAGTTGATGGAAGATACCAAAGCAAAACAAATGAGTTGTCTAACTATTTCTCAGAGTTTGCTCTTTTTAAATACAGAGTAAAAACCGAAGTTGAGTATTTTATATCTCTGTGTAAACTACCACTTGCAGGATTAGAGGAATTTGATCATGCTAATTTTTCAAGTCTAAGAGATATTTATATCAAATTTTCACCTGAGGATGGCTTGGCCATTAAAGGAATTGAAAGAACAACAAATCATGATGTAAAAGCTGTGGAATACTTCCTAAAGGAATGTTTCGATGAGATTGGTTTAAATGAGTATAAGGAGTTTGTTCATTTTGGTTTAACTTCTCAGGATATTAATAATACTGCATTGCCGCTATCCTTAAAGGATGCAAATAATGAAGTAGTTAGACCAGCACTGGAGGGTTTATTGGAAAAAATTAACCTGTCTGCTTATGGCTGGAAAGATGTTTCGATGCTTGCTCGTACTCATGGACAACCGGCTTCACCAACTAAATTGGGTAAAGAAATATATGTTTTTGTTGAAAGGTTGGAAAATCAGTTGATGATGCTGGGTTCAATACCATTTTCAGGTAAATTTGGAGGAGCAACCGGAAATTTTAATGCACATAAAGTTGCATATCCAAGAATAGATTGGGAAAGTTTTGCATGCCAATTTGTTAGAAAAGAACTAAAACTTCATCGACAAAAAACGACAACACAAATTGAACATTATGATTACATGGCAGCATATTTTCATAACCTTAGTCGTATAAACACGATATTAATTGATTTTAGTCGTGATATTTGGACTTATATTTCAATGGATTACTTTAAGCAAAAAATAAAAAAGGGAGAAGTAGGTTCATCAGCAATGCCACATAAAGTAAACCCAATAGACTTTGAAAATGCAGAAGGAAACCTTGGTATTGCAAATGCACTGTTAATTCATTTAGCTGAAAAACTTCCTGTTTCTCGTCTTCAACGTGATTTAACTGATTCAACTGTTACTCGAAATATAGGGACACCAATTGGCCATATGCTCATTGCAATTAAGTCTTTGGTAAAGGGTCTTGATAAATTAATATTAAATGAAGACAAGCTGGCAGAAGATTTGAATAATAACTGGGCGGTGATTGCCGAAGCAATACAAACAATACTTCGACGTGAGAACTATCCAAACCCCTATGAAGCATTGAAGGACCTAACCAGAACAAATGATAAAATTACGCAAGAATCATTGAATAGTTTTATAGACGGGCTTAAAATTGAGAACTCGATTAAATCGGAGTTAAAGCAAATTAATCCGAATAATTACACAGGCATAACATTAATGTAATATAATTTAGTTGCTTTATTTTGATAATTTCTTGTAGTATTCTGCTTTCTTTTTATCGCTTAAACGTCCATAAATATGACTTAAGTAATTTGCAGTTGCCGGTGTGGGTTGAATGCTATAGATAGTTTTGAAGTACTTGAGAGATTTCTTAAAATCACCAGTTACAATATCCAATGCTGACAGAAGTTTTTTGTACTGCTTATTTGTTTTTTTGTTTTCATAGGCTTTCATTTCTTTTTGGTACCTATCCTCAGCCATTCGATAATACTTTTTACCAAACCATGTAAGAGCAACTATGTTTTCCTTGTTTATTTCGAGTAATTGTTTTGCAATTACCGAACACTCATCCATATTGTTTAACCCTTTGTTAATTTTGAAATATGCTTCTAATAATTCCAGGTTATCATTGTTATCATGAACTATTTCAGGCCATAGTTTAAGTGCTTGATCAAAATTAGCAGATTCAATATAAGCGTAGAATAATTTTGTTTTTACGTCTTTAATGTATTTTCCACTGGGATATAAATCGATATAATCATCAAGAGCCAATATTTCCAACGAAAGATTATCAATTCTTTTATAGGCTTGCGCCAGAAAGTAGTATGTTCCTTCATTTGCATAGACAGTGTTGGATGCATTTTTTAGATAGGTAATGGCAAGCTTTGTTTCACCTAGTTTAAATGCAGATTCACCTGCTTTAGTATAAACCTGGCATTCTTGCGAGTTATTATTACTTTCGTAAGTGTTGATAATTTCAGTATAGGATTGCAATGCATTACCAAAGTCCTTTGCTGAAAAATATGTGTCAGCATCAATTTTTTTCTGCGTTAATTGCTTTCCACTTCCACATCCTGATAATAAGTATACCGATATAATTGTAGCAATCGCAAGTGAGTATTTCATTTTTTATTTTTTTAGATAATCTTTAAGAGCGGCAAAAGTAATATTTAATACAATACGTGTTTAATCGACCATGCTAAATGCAACCTAGCACCCAGCATTATAGTCAATACACTTAAGAAGCAATATCGAGTCATAGTTTTTAATAGTTTTAAATATTCAACGAAAATTTGATCAGTATGCATTCTTCTAGTTTAAATATTATTTTTGCACAAATTTTTGTAATATATGGATTTAAGTAAAATATTGTCAATATCCGGAAAACCAGGGTTATTTCTTATGGTTGGAGAGGCCAAAAATAATCTGATTGTTGAATCACTTTTGGACGGGAAAAAAGTTCCATCTTTTGCTCATGACAGAGTAAGTACTCTTAAAGAAATAAGTATATACACTGATACTGAAGATGTTGCTTTGGAAGCAGTACTAAAGAGTATATTTGAATTAACTGATGGTAAGCCCATTGATAATCCTAAGAAATCTTCAGGAGATAAGCTCAAATCAACTTTTGCTGAGATACTACCAGAGTATGATCGTGATGCGGTTTATGTGTCTGATATTAAAAAAATATTTTCATGGTATAATCTATTACTCGAAAAGGAGTTACTGGAATTTACAGATGAGGACGTTGAGGATGAAACTTTAAAATCTGATGAGAACTCTGAATCTATTGAAGGAGAAAAATTAGCAGAAGATAATAAACCAGAAGAAAAAGAATAGCATGAAAAGAATACAGGACTTTAATGTTATAAGTTATACTTGGTTAAATGATGATAATTATATTATCACATTGGGTTCGGAAACTGACATTGAATGTGTTGAACCCGGAAATTTCGCTGAAATTAAAGTCCCCAATTCACCAGATGTATTTCTGCGTCGCCCAATTTCAATTTTAGATGTTGATCATCAAAATAATACCATCAAATTCTATATCAAAGCAATAGGTAAGGGGACTCGACAACTAGGTAATCTGGATATAAATTCATCCTTAAATATTGTTTATCCCCTCGGTAATTCGTTTAGCGTTATAAAAAAGAAAAGAGCATTAATTGTAGGTGGAGGATCAGGTATCGCTCCATTTATATTGCTTGCTTCTAAACTTAAGGATGAGAATACCGAGGTTACATTTTTAATTGGTGGTAGGACATCAGGTGATGTGTTTTTAACAGATGAATTTGGCAGATATGGAGAAGTTCTAGTAACTACTGAAGATGGTTCGTTGGGTGAAAAAGGTATGGTTACTCAACATTCAGTTTTCTCACGAACCATGGACTTTGATTTAATTTACACATGTGGACCTGACCCTATGATGAAAGCTGTTGCGAATATTGCCAGTGAAAAAGGAATTGATTGTGAAGCATCATTGGAAAATATGATGGCTTGTGGTATTGGTGCATGTTTATGTTGTGTAACTCCAACCATAAGAGGAAATGAATGTGTTTGTACCGAAGGACCTGTTTTTAATTCAAAAGATCTAGTATGGTAAATCTAAATGTTAATATCGCTGGTCTTAAATTAAAAAATCCAGTTACTACAGCATCAGGTACTTTTGGCTTTGGCGAAGAGTTTGAAGATTTCATTGATCTTAATAAGCTAGGCGGCATTTTTGTAAAAGGTCTAACCCTTTATAATCGTGAGGGTAATGACTACCCAAGAATGGCAGAAACACCTTCCGGTATGTTAAATGCCGTAGGTCTTCAAAATAAAGGTATAGATTATTTTATTAATACAATATATCCTAAAATCAAAAAATGGGACACGCAAATCTTTCCAAATATTAATGGTTCGGTGGTGGAAGATTATATTGCGGTTGCTGAAAAACTTAATGATGTTGAGGGTATTGAAGGGCTTGAACTTAATATTTCATGCCCAAATGTAAAAGAAGGTGGAATGGCTTTTGGTGTAAGCTGCCCATCGGCAATTGCTGTAACGAAAGCAGTACGAGAGGTTTATGATAAAACAATTATTGTTAAACTATCTCCTAATGTAACTGATATTACAGAAATAGCAAAGGGAGTAGAAGGTGCTGGTGCTGATGGAGTTTCATTGATTAATACACTTCTTGGGATGGCAATTGATGCAAATACCCGAAAACCAATCCTCTCAACAATTACTGGTGGATTATCCGGACCAGCCATAAAACCAGTGGCAATTAGAATGGTATGGCAAGTATATAATGCTGTAAAAATTCCAATTGTTGGCATTGGTGGAATCATGAATGCTACAGATGCAATAGAGTTTATGTTGGCTGGATCTACTGCAATACAGGTAGGAACAGCTAATTTTATTGATCCACAGATAAGTGTAAAGATAGTGGATGGTTTAGAAGATTATTGTACTCAAAATAGAATAACTGAGATAAGTGATCTTATTGGAGGAATGATATCCTAAACAATATTTCAAGCAATTTTAATTATACAACTTTCAAACTTTGTTACATTTGCCCACTAATTTTACATTATGATGAACAAAGAGATTATTGAATCATGGAATAATGAATTATCCAATTCAACACCACATGAAATTATAGGATTTTTTTTGAATAAATTCCCCGATACAATTGCTTTATCTACAAGTCTAGGTCTGGAAGATCAGGTACTCACTGAAATTGTAGCTTCAGTTAATAAAAAAGCAAGGATATTTACGCTAGATACAGGACGACTGTTTCCTGAAACATATGATTTGATTGATCGTACCTGTCGAAAATATGATATTACAATCGATGTTTATTTTCCAAATACTGAAGATATAGAAGAAATGGTTAATTCAAAGGGGATTAATCTTTTTTATGATAGCATTGAAAATCGAAAACTTTGCTGTCATCTTCGAAAACTTGTTCCTTTGGCGCGTGCCATGGATGGATTGGATGGATGGATTACGGGACTTAGAAAGGACCAGTCAGTAACTAGAACTGATATGCAGTTAATTGAATGGGATGAGAATAACAATATGTTAAAGATTAACCCATTAATAAACTGGACAGAGCGTGATGTTATTGATTATATCGAAGCCAGAAGTATTCCCAATAATCCGCTTCATAAAAAAGGGTTTGCAAGCATTGGTTGTCAGCCATGTACTAGGGCAATCGAGCCAGATGAAGATATAAGAGCCGGTAGATGGTGGTGGGAAGACCCAGATACAAAAGAATGTGGGTTACATCAAAAATAATGTTAGCTCCCCCCTCTATCAATAAAAGTATATTAAAGCTTGCAATACCAAATATTATTACCAATATTACTGTCCCATTGCTTGGATTGGTAGATCTTTCTTTAATGGGTCAGCTTAAGAATCCCATTTATATTGGAGCAATAGCTCTGGGAAGCATTATTTTTAACATTATCTATGCTAGTTTCAATTTCCTCCGGATGGGAAGTACTGGGTTTACTGCACAAGCATGGGGAGCAAAACAAAAAGATGAGATTTCTTTAGTATTGATCAGGTCGCTTATTGTAGCACTGGCTTTGGCTATTATGTTAATCGTGCTACAATATCCAATACAATGGTTATCTTTTCTAATTCTTGATGGAAGTAACGAAGTACGAGTTCTAGCCCAGGAATATTATTCTATTCGAATTTGGGCAGCACCTGCCACAATTGGGTTATACGCTTTTTTTGGATGGTTTTTAGGAGTTCAAAATGCCAAGTATCCGATGATAATTGCTCTGGTTATCAATGTGGTAAATATTGGACTTAATTTTTTATTTGTTCTGGGTATTGGAATGACTTCAGATGGTGTCGCAATAGCTACGGTTATCGCACAATATACAGGGTTATTACTGGCAATCTATTATTTATTTAAGAAGTATAATAATTATGTTCGAAAATTTCCTGTAAGAATAATTCTTCAAGCTAAAGCAATAAAGAGGTTCTTTAAAGTTAATTCCGATATATTTATTCGAACCCTGTTGTTGTTATTAACCCTTGCATTTTTTACGAATACTTCTGCCAAACTTGGTGATGAAATTCTTGCCATAAATACTCTGTTATTTCAGTTTTTCTTTATTTTTTCATATTTCGCTGATGGATTTGCCTATGCAGGTGAGGCACTTACAGGAAAAGCGTTTGGTGCACATGATAGAAACTTATTAAAAAAGACAATTAAGTATTTGTTTTATTGGGGATGGGGAGCAGCAGTTTTAACTAGCTTGGTATATGCAATTGGAATAAATACAATAATGGCTCTTTTAACTACAAATCCAATATTACGTGATTTAGCAAAGGATTATAATATCTGGGTTATTCTTATTCCTTTAACAAGCACATCAGCGTTTATTTGGGATGGAATTTTTGTTGGAGTAACTGCTTCAAAGGAAATGCGAAACGCAATGATTATTTCTTCTGTCCTTATATTTTTACCTGCTTATTATCTAACATCAGAGTATTTAGGAAATGATGCATTGTGGATGGCATTAAATGTATTCATGTTAAGTCGTGCCTTACTAATGTGGTTAATGTGGAGCAGGATAAAGACTCGCAGGTTCGTTAATAGCTAATTATTTATTTGATACATCATGTAGAATACTATTTCTTCAATATAATCTAGGAAATAGTACATTTAGCTTCTTATCTTTGAAAAAGTAATAATTTGTTTAATACTTCATCCTATGTCTGAATATATTAATAATACAGAACTTCGAGTTAATAAACTTTATGAGTTTGCTACAGGTATAATAAATCACCAAAATGGAAAAACTCTCATCGATAGGTATAAAGATGCGATTTATGATGTTCACCCATTTGATGTAATTGTTATTGTTGATAGATTAATGATGGATAACATTGAGTTATCCGAATTAAAAACAGGGATAAATAAGGTGCTGAATATGTTTTATAGTAGCCTGATTAATAAACCGATACCAGATTATAATAGTATCCCCTTTCTTGGATCTCTATGGGATGAAAATTATGCTCTAAACATCAAATTAATTAGTCTTAAACCTTTAATAAAAGAACTTAATAAAAAGGACATAAGCAAAATTGGCTATAAGAATGTTCTAAAAAAGATATATGATATAGTAGTTGTTTTGCAAGAGTTTGAATTGCATTATATTAAAAAGGAGAATATTCTTTTTCCTTATGTTGAGAAGAAATTACCTGAGTATCGTTGTCAATCTGTGATGTGGTCCTACCATGATGATATTCGAAAATACATTAAAAACATATTGAATCTTGCAGAGGCAAGAGGTACCAACTTAAAACAACTAAATAGAAATTTTGGAGATCTATTTTTTGCCATGAATGCAATAAAATTTAGAGAAGATTATATTCTATTTCCCGTTATTGAAAAAATTATTTCTCACGATGAATGGGTAGAAATGCAGCTCCAAAGTTATGAAATCGGATTTGCATTTATTGAAACACCACCTAGACCAAATGAGTCGATCTCTAAAAATAACGATCTTTCAGAGAAAGTAATGACCATAAATAAATTATCTTCTACTTTATTGGATTTGGATACGGGCCAGCTTACAGTCGATCAAATTATGATGATGATGAATAACCTACCTGTCGACATAACTTATGTTGATGAAAATGATGAGGTTAGATATTTTTCAGCACCAGAACACAGAATATTTCCACGTTCAAAAGCAATAATTGGCCGACTTGTTGAGAATTGCCACCCACCTTCAAGTGTTCATATTGTTCAGGAATTAATTGATGCATTTAAATCAGGTGAAAAGAATAGTGAGAGTTTCTGGATTGAAATGGGACAGAAATTCATACTTATTCGATATTTCGCGTTGAGGGATACCGTTGGAAACTACAAGGGGACAATTGAAGTAAGTGAAGAAGTGTCATCGATAAGAAAACTCACTGGCGAAAAACGTTTGATGGAATAGATTAATCCAAATGCTTCTTCCTTAACTCGTACATTAATATTGCCGGAATAAAAAAGATAACATCTGCTATCATTTTTCCAATAAAAGTTCCCAAGAGGAAATCACCAGTAACCTTTGGTATTAGATACATAAAGAAAGGTCGTACAGCAAGAACATCTAATATTTCGGCAGGGCCAAACTCAATAATTAAATTTCTAAAATCAATTAGGAAAGATTTAATCTTATACTTTCGATTTTCTGATTTATGAAGTTTAATGCTTTTCCTAACATCAGCTATGGCAATAATACCATAAAAACTAATTGATGCCACCGCCGATCCAACAAATGCTGCCAATACTCTATCTTCTGTTGACTCCATTATTAACCACGCTGTGGCTAATGATAATACTGTACTTAGTATATCAGCAAGCAAATATCTTTTAACCCAAATAATTATTTTCTGTTTTACTTTCATTTTGAGTGTAGTATTATAGTTCGGTTACATCCAGTATATGATGTTGGAACCAATGAACCCAATTATCGACCGGCAAAATTCCTGTTAGCATTATAATTATTGAAACCAATGCCAATACAACAATAACTAATGCAATAATTTTTTCGATAGGTTTAAATAAGGGATCGTTGGATTCTTTTTCCTTCCAGGCTTTTTTATAAACGAATATGCCTATCGCATAAAGAATACTTGATAATAGAATATACTTTAAACCAGCAGCATATATTAACCATAAGCCATATATAGAAGCCATTGCTCCAATAATTATAGCTTTTCTTTTTAATTTTCCAGTGAAGTATTTTACATCCTTACCCAAAGCCTGTTTAAATAAAAACATAGCACTTAGCACATATGGGATCAATATCATCGAACCTGATATGCTGATGATTGCCAAAAAAGCATTTTTCTCGAATGCTGAGAAAAGCAAGGTGACTTGCATAATTATGCTTGTAATGATTAAAGCAATAACCGGAGACTCATTTTTATTTAGTTTTCCTAATATCTTTGGTAGTACACCATGAGCGGCTGCAGTTGAAGGAACTTCACTGGTCATGATTGTCCATGCTAACCATGCTCCAAGTATTGAAATAATAACCCCAAGGTTTAATACTACAGCGCCCCAATCACCAACCATGGCTTTCATTACATATGCAGTTGAAGGATCAGGTAATTTTGCCAAATCAGATTGATTCATAATTCCAAAGGAAAAGATGCTTATGGAAGCATAAATAAGAATTGCTCCTAAGAAACCTATAAATGTAGCTTTACCAACATCTTTGCTGTTTTTTGCCCGACCTGATATTACAACGGCTCCTTCAATCCCAATAAATGCCCACAAAGTAACAAGCATCGTGCTTTTTATTTGTTTTGGAAGATTACCCAGATTACCATCAGTATGTCCCCAAATATCGAAACTAAGTTTATCCCAATTAAAAACATAAAGAAGTACGATCACAAAAATAAAGAGAGGTACAAGCTTTGCAATGGTAGATATAACGTTGAGAATAGTGGCCCCACTAACTCCTCTTCGAACTAGAACATTCATGCCCCAAATTAATATGGAGCCACCAACAATTGACTGCCAATTATTACCAGAAATAAAAATAGGAAAAAAATACCCTAAAGCTTGCATCAATAGTACTGCAAAAGAAACATTACCAATGGCAGCACTAAGCCAATACCCCCATGCTGAATTAAATCCAACATATTTGCCAAACCCTTCGGCAGCGTATGTGTAGATTCCTGAGCTTAAATCTGGTCGGACATCACTTAAGGTCTTAAATGTTTGTGCCAAAAAGAACATGCCAATTCCGGTTATTACCCATGCAATCAGCACTGCTCCAAGCGCCGCACCTTCGGCCATATTAGATGGTAAGTTAAAAACCCCACCGCCAAGCATTGAACCAACTACTATGGCTACTAAGCCTAAAAAGCCAACTTTTTTTGTATGTTCAGTCATGTGATAACTAATTTAGTTTGTCATTCTGATGGGTTTGCCCTTCTGTTTATTTGTCCTTCTGAGCAAAGCGAAGAATCTCATATAATAATAAAACTACAGGTAGAGATTCTTCACTTCGTTCAGAAGGACAACTTTATTAGTGAGGCTAATTATTTACTCCTTAATACATAGAGTTTTGAAATACTTTTTGCCATCACGGTCAGTACGTTCAACTCCATGAATATCACTTTGGTATCCTGGAAATGCATTTTCAAAATCCTGACGTTGTTTCAAATAATCAAAAATAGGTTTCGCCTTCTCGTTTAAATGTTCACCACCCATCATGATTGGGATTCCTGGAGGATATGGCACAATCATAACTGCTGGGATTCTACCCATCATATCATCGAGTTCCACATATTCAACTTTTCTTCCAACAACAGAGTGGTAAGCTTCTGCTGGTTTCATTACCTGGTCAGGAATTACCTGAAAACCAGCTTGCATACTATCAAGTATCTTATAATCCTTAAAATACTTATGGATTGCATTACAATGATCTTTAAGTCCAACTCCTTCATAATTTTTAGGATAGGCATTCACTAGCTCTGGGAATACTTCACACAGTGGTGTATTGGTATCATAGTGCTCTTTAAACTTAAAGAGTTCAGCAAGTAGAGTTCCTTGTTTACCTTTGGTTGTTCCTAATGAGTTAAGTAATAGAAATGAATAATAGTCAGTCTTCTCACAAACAATGCCTTTGTCGATCAAATAATTTGATACAATTGAAGCAGGTATTCCTTCTTCGGCCATATTGCCTTCGCTGTCAATTCCAGGAGTTGTAAATGTTAATTTGATTGGATCGAGCATTGCATAATCATCCTCCATATCTTCAAAACCATGCCATGGATTATCCTTCGACATAACCCAAACACTTTGTGTATCAGCAAGAATTTCATCTTCAACATCCTCAAATCTCATTTTTTCACCCTCGATTATAACTTCTTCAGGCTGCCACATTCCGAAGAACCAATCATCTTCATTTTCTTCTTTCAACTCATCAAGTATAAGAATCATTTTCTTTCTAAGTTGAATTGCTTCTATGATAATATCATTAAGAATAATGTTTCCGTTGTCTTGCATCATCTTTGTTGCTACATCTAACGAAGCTATCATACTATACTGAGGTGAAGTTGAACCATGCATCATATAGGATTCATTGAACTCGTATGGTATAATTTTATCGGTTCCCCCATTTTTAATGTGCAACATTGATGATTGTGAAAATGCAGTAAGTAATTTATGTGTTGAGTGTGAACAGAAAATTGGTGGGTGATTTTTATCCAATTTATCATCCGTCATTCCAAAGTGGTTTTTATAGATGGGATGAAAACGTGCATATGCATACCAAGCCTCATCAAAATGAAGATTTTTAACACTTTGCTCAAGTTCTTTTTTAATGTTCACAACGCTATAACAAACTCCATCATAAGTGGAATTAGTTAATGTTGACATTTTAGGAGTATTTCCCTTTAGATTTTCTGGAATTAGTTTATTCTCCTTAATCTTTTTCTTGATGGTTTCAGGAGAAAACTCTGATAAACGAACTGGCCCAATGATACCCATTTTATTACGACGAGGAATCATATATATTGGAAATGCATCGGTAATAACCATCGAATAATTTAGTGATTTATGACAGTTTCTATCAACAAATGCAATATCATCTTTTAGTACCTGACTTCTCCATATTACTTGATTTACATTTGAAGTCCCATTGAGAATGTAGTAAGTATAATCAGCACCAAATGCTCTTGCTGAATTCTTTTCTGCATCACCAACAACACCTTCATGGTCAAGCAAAGATCCAAGCTCAGGCACAGAAATGGAGAAATCGGAACGTAGCGTGTTTTCACCAAAAAATTTGTAGAGAGCTACTCCGGCTGGACTTCTTAAAAAACCTTCACCACCCATATGTCCTGGAGTGTGCCAAGCATATTTGTATTCTTCTGAGTATTTAACCAAAGCTCCAAAAAAATCAGGGTATACAGATTTAAGATATTTCAACAAGTGCATTTCTATTCTACCTGATAAAAACTCAACAGTATCAGCAGTTTTCCATAAATAGCCATTTATGGCCTTAAGCACATCCACCGGAATTGATTCCATATCAAGCCTGTCAGTAAGCAAAAGAATTGGGATTGTTTTGTTCCTTGCCCTTATTAACCCAATTAATTCGGGAGCATACATAAATTCATCTGGGTCTTCATCAGGCAGATCCCAATCGATAACCACTGCACCAATATCAGCTCGTGACATAAATATTTCTTGAGCATCTTCATACGTAAATGAAGGAATTACACTGCAATATTGAACTTCTTCAAGTTCAGAAACTAATTCATTTAATCTAAAACCTTCGTCTGAGGCTTCGTGAAATTGCCCGGATACTATAAGAACCGGCCAGTCGTGTTTACTAGCTTTCATGGTTTATTTTTTTATTGATTAATATTATTTGCATTAATAACTATGATTTTTTAGTGAGCTTTAGTGAAAATACGGCCATAACAATTATTACCAATGCAATCACCAACCACAACTCATATAAGGTGGCAGATACGAATGCTGATATGATAAATATTGATGACAGAATTACAATAATCTTGGTGGATAGTTTTCCCGTTCCAGTCTCTATTTCTTTTTTGATAAGGGCAATACCTGACCAAAAGTAAGGGAATAACAACAGTAATACAGATAGAGTTACTGTAATGTTAAATGCTGCGGCAACGTCACTTCCCATAAGCATAAGTATAACTTCTAATACAGTCATTATTATACCGTTAATGACCAAAC
The DNA here is from genome assembly GCA_016845105.1 of Bacteroidota bacterium. Lineage (GTDB taxonomy): Bacteria > Bacteroidota > Bacteroidia > Bacteroidales > F082. Next base: position 12,962 of record JAERTF010000142.1, read on the forward strand.
CCTTGCTGTTTATTCCAAATTTGTTAGTGTAGGAATACGCCTTTGGAAGAAATCCATTATCTGCACTTGTTTTTGCTGCACTAGCTGAGGATAAATTCCATACCAGAAAGCTTGCAATACAAGCAATTGCCATTAGTAGGGCAACAGCTTCACCAGCGTATTTTGAATCGAATATTTTAGTTATTGACAAAGCAAAGGAAGCAGGGGCTTCCTGCAGTTCTTCTGCTTTAAACATGCCTTCCAAAACAGTAGTAGAAGTGATGTAAATAACTGCAACAATTATAAAACCAATTATTGTGGCAAGAGGTACAATCTTTTTTGGGTTTTCTATTAGTTCGTTATTGGTTGCTACGCTTTCTACACCAACATAAGAAAAAATAAGTACGGCAAAACCTGCCATAATAGCCTTGCCATCAGAATCACCTGTGACATTCCAATTCGATTTAAATAGGGCTATATCAAAGTCAAGCCATCCTGCGAAAGCAGTAGTAATAACAGCTAATAGCAATAATGTTACGGTAATTGATACAACTTTTGTGATTATACCAACGCCTCGTAATGAGAGAAAAATAAATAGCCATATTAGTATTATTACTGTAACTCCTAAAACCAACGAATTTTTAAAAGCAGGGACAAACATTTCCAAATATCCCAAGCCAGCTATTAGGATGGAGATGTTTGAAATTAAATTACCATAAACGTAAAACAAACCACTCTTAGCACCTAAAATTGGGTTAACATAGGTTGCAAGTGCAGTAGGGCTAGGGTCTTCAAATACATTACCTGCTCTAACATAAACAAGTGTTAAAAATAGCGCTCCGGTTGTTACCAAGATAAATGATATCAATGTTATGGAGCCTGTTTGTGCTAACTGTTGAGGTAGTGCAATTACTCCACTACCAGCCAGGCTAGATACAATTAAAAATATTGCTCCAACTAAACCTAATTTTTTAGCTTTTCCCATGGGTCTTTTTTTTTAAAAATTCAAAATTGGTTATATTTTGTTACGTGTTGTTTATCAAAAGAAAGAAATAATATGATCTTTATTTACTGCCTATGAAGAAACTTAATATAATATGTTCCTCAAATGTATTACATTTTTAGCCAACATTCAATCCATTGTCAATCTTTTTTGGGATTGTACAAATTATAAAATTAAAAAGTTATCTTTGAATGATATTGATATCTATAACAAATAACTGCATTTGCATTGTACCCAATAATCCAATTGAAATGAAAAAATACATCCTGATTTTAGTTTTATGCGTGCCATTTATTAATGTTGTTGCACAAAACGATACTGTAAAAGTAAAGAAGCTTTCATTTGAGTTTTCTGGTTTTGTAAATTTAAATGCTATAATAGACTTTAATGGTTTAGAAAAGTATGATGATTTCACAACTTCGGAAATACCAATAAACCCATCACCATATGAAAAAATAACAATGTTTCACATGACGGCACGACAGTCAAGGTTAAATTTTGGAGCTAATTATCTTACACCTTGGGGTAAACTAAAGGGCTTCGTATCGGGTGATTTTTATACTGGAAATACCGGAGCTAAATCGTATTTTAGGTTACGGGAAGCATATTTGCAGTTGGGTAATTTGCTTTTGGGCCAAACCAATACAACTTTTGGTAACCCTGATGTTGTGCCTGTAACCATTGATTTTGAAGGTCCAAATAGCGCTACTACATTGAGGAACCCTATGATAAGGTACAGCAATAAAATAGGTAAAGGATGGAGTTATGTGCTTGCCTTAGAAATGAGAGGTCCTGATATAAGACCATTTGATAAGGTTGTTGATCCATTTTTAGCAATGCCATGTTTAGTAGGTAGTATTAATAAGGCTGGTGATTGGGGAGTTATTACACTAAGCGGAATGGTTGATAATACTCGTTATTTTACTTCGGATACTGTTGAGAAACATGAAATTGGATATGGAGGTGCTTTATCAGCGATTATACATACATGGAAAAAAAGTCACTTTAGTATATTTTTTATTGCTGGTAAAGGAGCTTCTAATTTCATATCCGATCTTTCTGGAAATGGCTATAATGGTGTTCCTAACTTAGCTAAGAATAAGCTGGTTTTGTTAAATAGTATCGGAGGATTTGTAGCCTATACCCAAAACTGGAATAAAAAATTAAGTTCAAATTTTATTTTTAGTTACATTGAACTTGAAAAAACACAACTTCTGAAATCTACTGATTTTAGATACAGTAACTATGCTCTTGCTAATTTGTTCTATGCACCTTTTAGTAGATTTAAATTTGGAGTAGAATATATATACGGTGAACTATTTGTTCAGAATAATGAAAATGGTGATGCCAATAGGTTACAATTCTTAGCCCAGTTTAGTTTCTAGATATTGTCTTGGTTTTAAGTAATGATAGAATTATATTTCACTTTACCTAGTAAACAATATTGCTAATATATTCACTTTTGTTTCCAAGCATGTCTTCTACTATAAGTCTAAACTCATTTTTTCCTTTCAGTAGTTTATTGTCATAATTGTATTGAAGAAGACTTTTTTTTGGTTCATATTCCATTAATATCCAAGTATTATTCAAAAAGGCTTTGTAGTTTTTTATACCCGTGTGTTCGTCTTCAATCAATATCAGTAGCGACTTTTGCTTATTAACGTTTTTACCATCTTTAAAGTTCTTTTCTTTAATGAGAGGAGAGGTTGTATCTGATAGTAGTTTGTAATAACCTAATTGTCTTGATCGTATTACAAATTCCTTGTCATTGCGTTTACTGCCTGAGTATGTATACTCAGTATTATCAGGCGAATATGCAATATAAACGCTCTCCGTTGGTATTTTTGGTATTGAGTCGTAATCAATACTAATGTCAAAATATTTATGAACAGGTGTATATTGATTGTGAATCTTGTAAATTTTAGAAAGAGAATTGCTATCCTTAGGAAAAACATTCACATTGAAGTATAGTGAGTTGTAAAAACTAAACGGAGAGAAATCGATGTTTATACCATTCGATGTAATTGAATTAGATTCCGAATTTAGAAAATATTTTCTCTCGGTATATTCATTCATAATACTTGATTCATTTCGTACGGTATCCATTTGACTTCCTTTCACTCTAAATTTGAGTATTGAAATATTATCATAAGCATCCCTGATTTCGTAACGCATATCATGATACAATGTATCGTTAAAACTGATTATGCCATTGTTAACTATGGTTGAATAATTATCCAATATATTGTTTGTGTCAACTTGGGTTCTAACAATTCTAGCTTTTGATTTCTTATAGAAATTATAATCGATTAAGCTGTTGATAAAACGAGTTGTTTTGAACGACAACCTATCCATTTCAAGATTAAATATTAGTGAAGTATCATAGTAAAACTTGATCGAATAAACTCCATTTTTATTTGATATTTCATTCATTAGATCGTAAGTGCTTACCCCAAATGATATATTCCCAGCTAAAGATATTTCATGATTCCCAGCAATTTTATGATCTATTCCCCAACCTGATAACTTATAAACAACTGTGTCTTGAGAACCATCAATTCTTGATTCACTGTCTACTGGATAGATTGCAAGATGTGTGATTTTTGGTCTGTAATAGTCTTTTACTTTTATTGTATTAAAAAATAATGGGTTAAGAGGTTGTTGTGATATCTCATCACGAATTTCAAAATGAAGATGTGGCCCAAACGATCCCCCAGTATTTCCTGAGTAAGCTATTTTTTCGCCCTTTTTTACTTGAAACTCGTTTTTATCAAAAAACATTTGGATAGTAAAGCTCTCTTTCTCATACTGCCTGTTAGTAACTATAGTCTGTATCGAATCGGCAAACTTTTGAAGATGCCCATAAACCGACACAAATCCTCCGGGATGAGTAATATAAATTGTTTTTCCATACCCTGAAGTTGAAACTTTTATCCTGCTTATCCAGCCATCTTCAATTGATCGCACAGTTTTACCTTCAACACCTTGTGTTTTTATATCAATGCCCGAATGGAAATGATTTGAGCGCAACTCACCAAACGTCCCGGAAAGGTAAAGAGGTATATCTAATGGAGTAACAAAACTTGATTTTTTTATTTTATTATTCTGAGCCATAATTGATGACAGTGTAGCTAGTAATAATATATAAATTGATAGTATACGATAGTTCATTTTAGATTTACTATTTATATCAAATAAGTTAAGCAAAATTAGTTTGTTTTGGTGTTAATTTATTGAAAAGGTTATTGATAAAGCTAACTATTTTTTGTTGATATATTTACCTCAACAATGCGCCTAATTCTTTATCAATAAACTAATGTATTTGTTATATGTGTTGCAAACTAAAATTTATAAATTTGCGTTCATAAAACACACACAGGGCTAATCATGAAGAATTATCTAATAGTACTTTTCGTTATAATAACTATTCCAATATTAGTATTATCATCTTGTAAAAAGGATGATGCTAGCAATGGTGATGGAATTAAACCCGAAATAGTTATAATCGGACAAAGTACCATGTATTGGGCGTTGGATATTCCATATATTGATGCTGGTGCAATTGCTTATGATGTAATAGCACCTGGTGATACAACAGATTTAACAAGTTCGATTGCTGTTGAAAATAATGTTGATGTATCTGTAATTGGTGATTATAGTGTAAAGTATAATGTTAAAGATGCAAGTGGTGAATCAGCTGAAGAGAAGACCAGAATTGTTAAAGTTGTTCTTGGAAAATAGCTAATATTCGAAATGTTTTACCCCATAACAACCTCATGTTAATGAAGCAAATACTTTTTATAGTAAATCCAAATTCAGTTAAAAAACTGAGAAACAGAGTTGAAGGTGCGATTGGTCTAGGGATTGATCATAATAAATATAGCGTAAGGATTGAATATACAAGGTCGGCAATTCATGCTGCTAATTTAAGTCGAGATGCGGTAAAGGATGGAGTTGATATAATAGCTGCTGTGGGGGGTGATGGTACGGTAAATGAGGTTGCCTCACAAATGATAGATTGTAATTCTATCCTTGGAATAATACCTATGGGTTCTGGAAATGGTCTAGCTCGACATCTGGGAATTCCAAGGAATATAGAGAAGGCAGTTGCTCTTATTAATACACAAAACATAAGTACCATAGATACTGGTTCAGTTAATGGAAAAGTATTTGTAAGTATTGCTGGAGTTGGTTTTGATGCATTGATTGCTGAGAAGTTTTCACAAGGAAAACAAAGAGGGTTCCTTGGATATTTTAGACATGTGGCAAATGAGTACTTAAAATATATCCCGCAGGAATATAAACTTACATTTAGTAATGGAGATGTTATTAAAAGAAAAGCTTTGTTTGTTGCATTTGCCAATTCAAATCAATTTGGATATAACACTAAGATCGCTCCCAATGCAAAAATTAAGGATGGTCTGCTCGATGTATGTATTATTGAAAAACCGGCAATTTTTAGGATCCCTTTAATAGCTAACTTGCTTTTGTTAAGATTAGTAGATAAGTCAGCGTTGGTTCAGATTGTTAAAACTAAGGGGGTTAAGGTACAGCGAATTACAAATGGAATAGTAAATATTGATGGTGAGGCCATTAACTTAGATAAGGAACTTGAAATAAAGATAAACCCTCTATCTTTGAAAATTATAATTAATCAAAATGTCAGCAAAGTTTAAAAATACAAGAGTCATATATTCAACAAATCCCGATTATAATAACTGGGATGATAGAGAAGAAGAAATATTAACACCTGAAATTGGAGAGCAAAAACTATACGTAAGTCTTGATAAAAAACAACGTAGAGGTAAGAAGGTAACACTTGTTACTGGTTTTGTTGGAAAGAATGAAGATTTGAAAGACTTAGGTAAAGTTCTAAAGTCGAAATGTGGAGTTGGAGGATCAGTTAAGGATGGTGAAATTATTATTCAGGGAGATTTTAAGCAAAAGGTTGCCGATTTGTTGACCGGCATGGGTTATACTTGTAAAATGAAAGGTTAAAAAAAACAATAATGAAAAAAACACTACTCATTGCAATCAGTTTATTTACAGTTTTTTCAATTCAATTGTCTGCGCAGGAAATAACTGGTAAAATAGGAAAAGAGGACTTGATAAATATTAGATCAACCTTTGATAATAGTCCGACAAATATTGCATTATTAAATGCCATTACACATAACGATATAAAGAAGCTTGCTGAATCACGTAAAAACGATGGTGTCATAAATCATTATTTCTCAAATAGGGTTAAAGTGAGTGGAATTACAAATCAAAAGTCTTCGGGAAGATGCTGGTTGTATACCGGTTTAAACACCATACGACCTCTTGTTCAGGAAAAATATAATCTAAGTAATTTTGAGTTTTCACAAACTTATAATTTCTTTTGGGATCAATTTGAAAAGGCAAATTTGTTTTTAGAAATAGCAAGAGCCACTGCCAATAAACCTTTAAGTGATAGGGAGGTGGAGTGGTTGTTTAAAAACCCCATTGGTGATGGAGGGCAATGGACAACTTTTGCCGATAATATCATGAAATATGGCGTAGTTCCGGCAGAAGCAATGCCCGATACTTATCAAAGTGAAAAAACATCTATGATGTCCAGATTGCTGCGCAGAAAACTTAGAGAAGATGGGCTAAAGATGCGAGAATTAGCCAATTCACGTATGAGTGAAGAAGCTAAACACAATGCTAAGATTGAGATGTTAAGTGAAATATACCGTATACTAGTTCTTTGTTTAGGAGAACCACCTCTAGAGTTCTCATGGCAAGTAAAGGATAAAGAGGGAAAAATTAGTGAATCTGTTGTTTATACTCCCAAGCAATTTTATGATGAGTTAATAGGAATAGACTTGCAAGAGTATGTGATGTTTATGAATGATCCCGCCAAAGATTACAATCGTTTGTACGAAATTCAATATGATAGAAATTTAGTTGAAGGTAGTAATTGGAAGTATATAAATCTTCCAAACGAGCAAATTAAAGAATTTGCAAAGCAATCTATAATAGGGAATGAAGCAATGTACTTTTCTTGTGATGTTGGAAAACAATTAAATGTTGTTAGTGGGATACTTGATATCGATAATTACAATTACAATGATTTAATTGGAGTTGATTTTGGTATGGATAAAAAGCAACGAATCGAAACCTTCGAAAGCGGATCAACTCATGGAATGGCATTGGTTGGTGTAAATATATTACCAGATGGTTCAATTGATAAATGGTTATTGGAAAATAGCTGGGGAGCTGATAAGGGGCATAAAGGGTATCTTACAATGACCGATCGATGGTTTGATGAATATATGTTTAGGGTTATAATTCATAAGAAGTATATCAGCAAAGACATCCTTAATATTTTAAAGCAGAAGCCAATATTGTTACCCCCTTGGGACCCAATGTTTTCACCAGAAATGTAAACTCAATTAAACTATTATGGAGTTTTCAAACCAGTATTGGGATGAACTTTATTCTTCTGATAAAACGGGTTGGGATATGGGGTCAGTTTCGATTCCATTGAAAGAATACTTCGACCAGCTTACCAACAATGAAATAAAAATATTAGTTCCAGGTGCTGGCAAGGCTTGGGAAGTCGAATACCTTTATCTTGCAGGGTTCAAGAATGTTTATGTATTGGACTATTCAATAGTTGCAATTAATGAATTCAAGTTAAGGTGTCCGTGGTTTCCTGATAGTCATATACTCAACGAAGATTTCTTTGTTCATCAGGGGAAGTACGATTTAATTGTGGAGCAGACCTTTTTTAGCTCACTACACCCTGTTCAAAGATCTCGATATGCTCAAAATATCTATGATAAATTAGTTGCTGAAGGTAAGCTTGTTGGGCTACTGTTTAACCATGAATTTGATTTTTCTGGCCCACCATGGGGTGGTAGTCGTATGGAATATATTCAACTCTTTAATAATTATTTCAAAATTGAGATTATGGAAATAGCGCATAACTCAATAAAACCACGACTAGGAAGGGAGTTGTTTATGTTACTGAAAAAGGTTAACCCTTCAGAAACAAAAGAATAACATATGGAAAAAACTAAATCTGTATTTTGTATGGGCTGAATAATAATTTCTTTTTATATTAGCCCATTATCCATTAATTCTAATTTTTATTATGTGTATTGATATTATCAGATCAGTTGGCACTATTGTAAAGTGTGAGAAACTAGCATCCGTAGAGAATGAAACTAACAGTAAAGCTTTAATCCTTGAGTCATTTCAACCCTATCCAGGGTATCATGGTACCACTATCCCAGATGATCTTGAACCAGAATCGTTATTTGCAGTAACTAAAAATTCTTATACGGATGAAAAGATTATTAGGGCTATTCAAAGAGTTAAAAAAGTATGTAGTATTTCATTTGATGCTGCCCCAGGGACTATAATTCTACAAAATAACCCGGCAAATATTATAAGGTTTAAAGGTTTGCCATACAATATGGTATCCAAAGTAATTCAACATTTTATAGATGAAAGGATTGAGTTTGAGAAAGAAAGAAAAATAGCTCCTTACGATAGTATAATTAATATCAGAAAATTCTTCACAATGAATAAACTCAGTGAAGGTATTTATGAGGATATGGATGTGAAGGAGTTTTTCTATGTGCAGGTGTCAAAATTTCCTGAATGGGATGTGTTTGAAGAAATAACAAGAAATATTAAATACAATATTGAAGATTTGATATTTGATGGTGCACAAACAAGTGTTTATGATGCTAATGGCCTTGTGGATTTTGTAAGGATATATGATAAAAATAGATATATTGATAAATTATCGTCAATAAGGAAGTATTACCTTGATGCATATAATAAATTGTAGTAGTTGCATTCAAATTGACCAATCATGTTACGTAGATATCAGGTAGATATTGTTAAATTCTTTGATGATCTTGGTGCAACTCATCGGTTTGCTGAAATTATGTACACAATATTAGCTTATATAGTATTGTTTATTGTAGCTTTTGGTGTTTATAAATTAACTGTTATTTTATTAAGGTTAGTTATAAAACCTTTTACAGCAAAATCCAATACTTATTTTGATGATCTCTTGGTAAAAAACAGGTTCTTTATAAGGATTGCTTTTTTGGCTCCTTCATTATTAATATACTACACGCTTAAAAGTAGTTTAGTACTACATGAGTCTGTTAATGGTTTAGTTGAAGGTGTTGTTGTGGTTTTCTTCTTCATTATTGCATCATTAATATTCGAGAGCCTCTTATCAACGATTAATGATTATTATAACCGATTTCATATTGCTAAGGATCACCCCATTGCAGGAATTATTCAGGTTTTAAAGATTATTGTCTACATAGTATCCCTTTTGGGAATCCTGGGTTTTATACTAGATAGGGATATTAGTTCACTTTTATTAGGATTAGGAACACTATCAGCAGTACTAATGTTGATATTTAGAGATCCGATATTGGGTTTTGTTGGTGGGTTACAATTAATCTTTAATAAGATGATTGCCATAGGTGATTGGATAACAATGCCTAAATATGGTGCAGATGGAACTGTATTAGAGATTAATTTAACTACAGTTAAAGTTCAAAACTTCGATAAAACAATCATAACGCTTCCTACTTATAGCTTAATTTCTGATTCATTCCAAAATTGGCGTGGAATGTCGGACTCTGGTGGACGAAGAATTAAAAGGGCTATAAATATTGATATGGGAAGTATTAGATTCTGTGATGATGAAATGCTTGACAAGTTTAGTCATATTAATGCGATTTCCGGCTATATTGATAGAAAAGAGAATGAGATTGAAAAATATAATGCTGAAAACAATATCGATCCATCAGCAGTTGTTAATGGTCGTAGGCAAACTAATATAGGTGTGTTTAGAGAGTATTTAAAAGCATACTTAAGAAGGCGGGAGGATATTAACAATGACATGACTTTCCTAGTTCGACAGCTTGATCCAACAGATAAAGGGATACCTATCCAAATTTATGTGTTTACAAATACTGTTGAATGGGCCAAATATGAAGATATACAATCCGATATTTTTGATCATATCCTTGCTGTTGTGCCTGAATTTGGATTAAAGATATTCCAGTTTCCATCAGGTGAGGATATACAAGGGATGTTAAGTACAGATACTACAATAATCAATTAACCAATATATAAATAATTTCATGTCGAAAAAAAAAGGTAAATCAGTACTTGGGAAAGATGGTAAATTGAGATATGAAATTTATGCACATGATCTTGAAAAGCTTCAGGTGGAATTAGTTAATCTCCAAGAGTGGATTAAACTTAAGGGGCTAAAGGTAGTTGTGATTTTTGAGGGTCGCGATGCTGCTGGTAAAGGTGGTGTTATAAAGCGAATTACTGAAACTTTGAATCCCAGAATATGCCGAATAGAGGCATTGGGTACTCCTACTGAGAAAGAAAAAACCCAGTGGTATTTTCAAAGATATGTGGCACATTTACCTGCTGCTGGTGAAATGGTTTTGTTTGATAGGTCGTGGTATAATAGGGCAGGAGTTGAGCATGTAATGGGGTTTTGCACCAAAGAAGAATATTGGGAATTCTTACGGTCTTGTCCTAATTTTGAACAAATGCTTATTCGATCTGGGATTATACTTATAAAATATTGGTTTTCTGTTAGTGCTGATGAACAGGAGAAGCGTTTTCAATCACGACTTAAGAATCCAACAAAACGATGGAAGCTCAGTGATATGGATTTAAAATCCCGAGAGCTTTGGGTCGAGTATTCGAAAGCTAAGGATACAATGTTTGACTATACTGATACAAAAATATCACCATGGTATGATGTACCTGCGGATGATAAAAGAAAAGCTAGATTAAATACAATCAGACATTTGTTAAGTAAAATTGATTACAAGGATATTCCATATAAAAAGATCGAATTAGAGCCCAGAGTTATTGAAGATGATTATGTACGTCCGCCAATTGAGGATAATAAATTTGTAAAGGATTACTACAAACATTGATTATTGCAAGATAAAAACTTGTTTCATCATTCTTTTTTGTGAATGATTCCATTGTAGTCATATCCTAAACTTACTATTTTCTTGCTAATTAATTCAGGTGATAAGTTTACACCGGATACTTGTAAAGTGTCATTTTCATTATCAGCAATAACCGAAACTACATCCTTCATTTGACCAATTCCATTTTCAACTTTAGCCTTACATTTTACACATGTCATTCCCGCTACACTAAATTCTAGTTCCTCAACAATCATTGGATTAACAAATGCATTTTTCATATTTTTCTTAATTCTTAAGTGTTGACTAATAGATGTAATAAAACTATACAATAGCATAAGGATTAACGCTGCTGCTGATGAAAATGATAACCAATTGGGTAATAACTCGTGTTGGTGTGATCCGTTAAGAATAGAAAGTGGAGCGAACCAGCTAGCAGGTAAGAAATTGTCAATTAAAAGTCCAAAAAGGAGTGATCCAACTATAAGTGAACTCATATATGCAATGAGTGTTTTCTTTCCCAGGTTTTTACCAATCACCGTTATGGTTGCAGCATTTGTTGCTGGGCCAGCCATTAAGAATACAAGCAAAGCTCCTGGAGAAAGCCCCTTTAGTAGTAGTACAGCAGCTATTGGTACAGATGAAGTTGCACATATGTATAAGGGAATCGAAACTATAAGTATTAGCAGCATTCCACTAATACCGGTTAAATTAAATTCGGAAAAGAAATTATCCGGAACGATTACTGTTATTAGAGCTGCTATTAATAACCCAATCACCAGCCATTTAGCTATGTCCGACACCATTTCTACAAAAGCATAATGAAGTATTTTTTTTAGGCTAAATTTTTGTTTTGGTTCTATAACTGACGGTTGTGATACTATGGTATTACTCTTTTCTATTTTATTCGTTATTAATCCTCCGGCAATCCCGGTAAAAAATGCTACGATTGGCCTTAGTATGGCAAATGGCAATCCTAGCATCGACCATGTAACCAAAATTGAATCAACTCCGGTTTGTGGAGTACTAATTAGAAATGAAACTGAGGAACCTTTGGATGCCCCATTTTTATGAAGGGCAATTCCGGCAGGAAGCACACCACATGAGCATAGTGGAAGAGGAATACCAAACAGACTTGCATTTACCACCGATGAGGTATTACTTTTACCCAAGTATCTGGTCATTAAGTTTGGTGGTACAATTACCTTAAGTATTCCTGCAAAAAGAAACCCAAGGAGCAAGTAGGGAGCCATATCCACAGTTAATGCAAATAGAGCATCGAAATAATTATAAATATAATCCATAAACCAAATAGTTGATGCAAATCTAATAAGTTTGCTCAATAGAGAATTATTATAGCAATATTGTTATGACTTATTTAACAGAATCAGTTTGAATAAACTCAATAATATTTAACATGTTAACTTCTTTCCCAGCCTTGATAATAAGTGAATCAATGGGTATATTTTCTTTACAATACCTAGTGTGGCTATCCCAAATATGTTCCATGTACCAATCAGGTTCCTTACCCCACCTTAAATCTTTATTCTTCCTCATAAAGAAAAATATTTGATCAAGGGTTAAAAACAACTTCTTATCCATAATTTTGCTGGTAGCTTCAAAGTTAAAAGCGAAAATACCTTCTATTATAACGATATCGAAAAGTTCAATTTTTTCGAGCACTACATTGTGGAATCGATTAAAGTCAATTGATTCGGGACATTCCCAGTCGATATGATCTCGAATTAATGGAATTTTTTCTTTCGGAAATACATAATCATCTTGGCAAAGAATACAAACTTTTTTCTTGTGGAAATAGTTTTTTATTTGTCGTGCAAGATGGGATTTTCCGGCGTTGCTAATACCGCCAATACCAATTACCATATTCCTTAATAAAATTTTGACGAAAAGTAGTAATAATTAACTAATTACTTGCTAACTAATTTGGGATAATTACCCTTTTTGCCCAATTCCAAACTTTTAATTGATAGTCTTGGAAGTATACCTAGTTTTCTTGTGTTTTTATTTGCAGACTGTCCGGGCATAAACTGATATGCTCCAATGTCGGGAATTGGTAAGCGCGAATTATTTAGGATATCCTTTGGAACTGTTTCTGCTATGCTTAAATTAGCTCTTCCAACAGCAGGCGATAATGAATCAATTCTATAATCATTGATTTCAATACTGTCAAATAATGGATCTTCATTTTTCATTATATCTGTGAAGTATTCGGTATTACTTATGTCAAAAGAAGTTTTTAAAATACTACTTTTAAAAAAGTATAACGAATCTGCACCACCATCCATATCTGTTTCAAGCTCATCGGTATTATACCCATACAATATACTATTGTCGAAATTTAGGTTAAAAGCAATGGGAATTGGATTATCCAGAGTATCGAGCAGGTAATTATTTATAAACATTGCAGGCGTATTTCGAACGGAAAATGGCCAATACGCTGCAATGGTAGATTGTACAAAACTATAGTAGCCACCACCTGTTAATGCCAAATTATACCCACCACAATTGGATACTACAGTATTGCTAGCTAGTATATTAAATATTCTGGAAAATATGCCTATGCCATTCATGTTCTCTATTACAACATTTTTCAGAACAACCTTGTTTTCAGTGGTTCGGGTAAAAGACTCGGGTTGTAATCCTATGAAACCATTTCTTATTATCGCATTTTCAATTATATGATCATGCCCCTGCCTGCCTTCCATAAGCCAAATTCTATCCCATTGACCAGGTAAATTTTGATAATCTTCTTCAAGCCTGTCTCCTTGAAACGACACGGGGTTATCTACTGTTCCAGCAACATTAAGCACACCATCAACATATGCCCAAAGACCGCTGTTCTCATGAAAATAAATCCTCGAACCCTCTCCAATAATTAATTTTCCATATGAGTTTATTACGGCATATCCATATATTACATATGGCTTTTCATTGGTCCAGGTAACTGTTTCTAAACTGTCGGCTACAATTTTAAATGGTGGCAGTCCATCAATATATGTATCTGCAAGTATATAGTGAGCATCTTGCCCCCAGGCAACCAACTTAATGCTTTGCTCGTTTCCATTAGTTAGGAAATTGATGTCATCTTCAACAACATACGGGTTATTAATATTAAGGGGATCTATTGTAACACGTACAAAAATATAAATACTATCTCCTCCAGCCAATTCAAGATCAGAGAAGCTACTTCCTGCTTCACCATCAACATTAATTCTATATGCTGATTGATCGCCTTGACTCAAAGATAAGTTGGATATTTTAATCTTGTTTTTCGAAGTATTATAAACTCTAAGTTGTTTTGTAACCGAACCTATGGAAGTAAAAACAGTATCAAAAATTACTGAATCAGCCGAGAAGCTTAGTTTTATTGATGGGCTATCACTTATTGATTCTTCTTTCCTACAAGATACTGTTACTAATAAACTTGCCAAAACAAGGTAAATGACCAAATTGATATTTCGAACAATTAATTTCATGCTAACCCGTTGTGTTTAATGACTGCAAATATATGCTTTTAGAGCGATTTTTATGGTCGCTATGATACATACGCAAAAGAACTATTTTTATTGTATTTTTACATTTTTACAATCAAAAAAGCACTATCATGAACTCAAACAATAGAATAATTATACCTATTATTTTGATTCTAATATTCATTTCTACATCCTCATATTCTCAATACCAAAACCTTGGAAATGCAACACGATCCGAATCACAATCAAAATATAAACCCAATCCATGGTTTGTTGGTGGTATGATTGGTGGCAGTTTTTCGAATAATGGCGGAAGTTTTGAAATATCACCTTTAGTAGGATATAAGGTTACTGAAGATTTTCATGTCGGATCCAGAATTACGTATATATACAGTAGTTACAATTATGGGGGTACCATTGGTAAAAAAAGTTTTAATGATTTTGGAGGCAGTTTGTTTGGGCGTTATAGGTTCCTTAAAATGCTATTTGCACATGCTGAATATGAGGTTCTTAGTGTAGAGTATTTGTATGATCCCATAACTAGTAGACGAAGGACAATTAATAGTTTTTTTGTGGGAGGTGGACTTTTTCAACAAATGGGTGGTAGGGGTTTTGCTACGATTGCCATACTTTATAATTTATTGGAAACTGAATATTCGCCATATTCAAACCCGGTTATCCGAGTTGGTTTTGGAGTTGGTCTTTAGTTCGATCCCATCTAAAGTAAATCGTATCTAAAGTAATATGACCAAAAAGGAGAGATATAGTAAGGTAATTGATTATTTCAAGGAGCATCGTCCAATTGCTGTTACTGAACTGGATTATGGCTCACCCTACGAATTGCTGGTAGCCGTAATACTAAGTGCACAATGTACTGATAAAAGAGTTAATTTAATTACACCTGAATTTTTTAAGTCATTTCCCACAGAAAAGGAGTTGGCTGGTGCTGAAGTTGAACATATTTTTGAATTAATAAAAAGTTGCTCCTATCCCAATAATAAAGCAAAACATTTAAGTGGAATGGCCAATATGCTTGTGGCTGATTTTAAAGGAATTGTACCATCAGATATTGATGAACTTCAAAAACTTCCAGGAGTAGGTCGCAAAACAGCAAATGTAATTGCGTCGGTAGTTTTTGACAAGCCCGCAATGGCTGTAGATACTCATGTATTTAGGGTGTCGGCACGTATCGGACTTACAACTAATTCCAGTACACCTTATGATACCGAAATGCAATTAATAAAACATATTCCCGAAGAATTAATTCCACTGGCACATCATTGGTTAATACTTCATGGCAGGTATACTTGTATTGCACGGAAACCAAAATGTGAAGAGTGTGGCTTACAGGATTACTGCAAGTATTTTGAAAAGGAAACGAAAAGAAAAATTGGTTAGTTGTTGAATTTGTTATTTGAAAAAACAAACCTAATCTAGGATCAAGCTTAAATGTTGGGGGATTTGATAAATATCTTCATTTAATACAAAGTTAATGGAAATCTCAAATATGCATATAGTAAAATATTTACTTTGAGTTACCTTTGTGAAAACCTTTGTGTTTAATCTTTTTTTACCACAAAGACACACTAAGGATTTCACTAAGGCACACTAAGGAATTAATTTATTTGCTAAAATTTAATGAATAATTTGAAATTTCCCCAGAAACTCAACTTGATCCCTAATCTAGCGTGATTCACTAAAGGGTAGCCTGTTAATAATTGATCTGCCCAAAGTAATTTCGTCGGTATATTCCAGCTCATCACCAATAGCAACCCCTCGAGCAATACTTGTTACATTTAAATCAAAGGTTTTAACAAGTTTATAAATATAATAATTTGTAGTGTCACCCTCCACTGTTGCAGGCAAAGCAAGGATTATTTCATTAATGTCTTCTTCATTAATTCTTTTTACCAGATGTGCAACATTTATATCATTTGGTCCAATGCCTTCTATTGGATTTATTATCCCACCCAATACATGATAAAGTCCATTGAACTGTGTTGTTTTTTCAATGGCAAGTACATCTCTAATGTCTTCAACAACACAAATTGTATTTTCATCACGTTTGTTGTTTGCACATATTTCACAAGTATCCGAATCACTTATATTATTACATGTTGTACAAAATTTTATTTCGTTACGCATACTAATTATCGATGTGCCAAGATTTTCGGCATAGGACTCATCTTCCTTTAAAATATGCAATGCCAATCTTAAGGCAGTTTTTTTGCCGATTCCGGGCAACCTTGATAGCTCACTTACAGCCGATTCCAGTAATTTTGATGAAAAATCGTTCAATTTGTATATTTTTATTAGTCGACAAAGGTAGCATGTTCATAAAATAAATAATTTTATTGCCTAATAAATTTTTACAATATGAGGTTTTTGGGGATTCTTTTATCACTTTTTATTGCCTTAACAGGAATTACACATTCACAATCGGTTAACATTATTAACGCTGCAGGAAAAAAGGACGGTCGTTGGGTTAAGTATTTTGATAATAACAAGATGAAGTATCAGGGTCAGTTTAAAAATGATATTCCCTACGGAACCTTTACCCATTATTATAATACTGGTGATAAAAAGGCAATAGTGGTTTTTTCGGATGATGGTATAATTGGCAATAGCACTACCTACTATAAAAATGGAGATTTGATGGCCAAGGGTAAATATATTAATCAGAAAAAAGATAGTGTTTGGAGATATTACTTAAATGAAAAAAACAATCAGCTTATTTCCATCGAAACGTACAAAAATGGAAAACTTGATGGCGAAAGTATAACCTACTATCCTGATAATGGTAAACCCGCTGAAATTGTAATTTACGAGAATGATCAAAAAAATGGTAAACTTCTTAAATATTTCCCTGATGGTTTACTTATGACCGAGAGTTATTACAAAAATGATCAACCAGATGGAGACTTTAAGCATTATCATCCCGATGGTAAAATTCAGATAATAGGCAAATATAAAAATGGTCTACAGCAAGGAAATTGGGAGTATTATAATGAAGATGGGAGCCAAGTATCTGAAGAAGAATTCTTAAAACAGGAAGAGGTAGAAGATACAGAAAAGGTTGAATAATGTCCTCTATGCAAAAATTTGTTCAAGTTCTGATAACTCTGAAATTACATTAGTTGTTACTTCAACTAACCTCTCCTTCGATTGATGTCCATTGGAAACAAGTATGCAGTCGATGCCCATCTTCGTAGCAACTTCATAGTCGTGGATGGTGTCACCAATCAAAACAACTTCTGATGGATTTAATGAAAGGTTCCTCATCATTTCAATTCCCATTTCAATTTTACTGTTGGCGTAGTGATCGACAATGCCGCTGACATCCTCAAAAAAATCTATTATCCCCTTTTCAGTTAACGAGATTACTAAGTTTGTATGCTCCATTGCTGATAATGCATACTGTTTATATCCATTATTTTTTAATAAAGTTAATATATCAACTGCCTTTGCGTGGAGATCGGCATCACCTATACTAGAATAGTATCGATTTATAAACTCCATAGCCGGACCTTCAAAATCAATTTTTTCAAAATCGAAACCAATTGCAGCATAATAATCCTTTACCGGGAAGGTGAAGGTTTTTCGATATACTTGAACATCAATTTCTTCAATATTATGATTTCTAAGTACCGTGTTCATGCATCTAACACACAACTCAGCATCATTTAACAGAGTGCCATTCCAATCCCATATAATGACTTTTTTATTTTTCATTAGTCGTTAAAATAATGTGGATATTAAATCACTTCGATGATGAAACAATTAGGTAGAAGGTTGTAATGCAGTGCTATTCAGTACTATCCTTTGGTTCTTCCTTTTTTGCAACTTTTTTAGTAGTAGTTTTTTTTGCGGGTGTTTTTTTAGCTGCCTTTGGTTTAGCTGGGGCTTTCTCTTCTTTTGCAACCTCCTTTTTAGCAGTAGTTTTCTTGGCCGCTGTTTTCTTAGGTGCTACTTTCTTAGTTTCTTTTTTGGTTTCTTTTTTTGCTGGTGCTTTTTTTACAGGAGTTTCAACAACTTCTTCAACTTTAACATCTACTTTTTCAACAACAGGTTCAACTGTTTTGGTAACTCTTTTTTTAACCGGCGGTACATATAGTGGTGTTCTTTTTTTTCTTCTGCTTTTACCGTAAGATCCTATTATTATTTTTCCTCTTCTGGTTTTCTTATCACCTTTTCCCATGGTCTGTAGTTTAATGTTAAAATATGCTGTAAAATTATGAAAAATCGCTTATAGAACAAAATCAATTCATATTATTAAAAAAATGCTTTTCAACCACTTCATGTCGAGAAATAGAATTTCTTGCCCAATCTAATTGGATATCTGTAATTTCATTGGTATCAAGCTTCCAATTTATATCACTTTTGTGTAAGCGTTGAGTAAGTGTAAATAAAGTAATTGCGGCCGAAACAGATATATTGTAACTTTCCGTAAATCCGTACATTGGTATTCTTAAATACTCATCTGCCGCATCAATGGCAATGTTGCTTAGTCCGGTTAGTTCGGTTCCAAAAACAATTGCAGTTTTATCATCTATTGAAAGGCTATCAAGATCCTTTGAATTTTTGTGTGGGGTTGTAGCTATTATTTTATATCCCTTACCTCGAAGTTTATTATAAGCATCAAGTGTATTATTTTCATTGGAATTGTATTTAATTAAATTTAGCCATTTGGATGAACCAAGTGCAACTTCGGGGTTTACATCATACTCATTTTTATTTTCGATAATATGAATATCCTGAACTCCTGTCAAATCACATGATCTTAGAACAGCACTGGCATTATGCGATTGGTAAATATCTTCCAATACAACTGTTAAATGCCGGGTTCTGAAATTGATAATATCTGAAAATCGCTTTTTTCGTTCTTCTGAAATAAAACTCATTAAGTGATTTAGTAACTTAAGCTTTGTTTGCAAATCGTAATTCATCTTCTCACACCTTTATGATGGCGCAAAAGTATGAATTTTATAAAAAATTACAGGAAGGTATGACCAAACCGAAGTTTTTTATTTAATCTGGTATTTTATACCAATTTCAAAAACACGACCCAATGTATATTCTCGTGAGATATATTCCTGACCTTTGAATGTATATATTTCTTTGAATGGAGGATTTAACAAATTAGTGGCCTTAAACGACATAGTGAAATGTGATGAGATAGTTTTAGAGGCAACCAGGTTTAAAGAGTTAAAGGGCTGTTGATAAATATCAGGTGTCCCGCCTTTAACGTTAATAATAAGTTTTGGTCCGGTAACATTATATACTGCATTTATATCTAATCCAATATCTCTGTTTTGATATCCAAATGAAGCATTTAGTATATATGGCGATTGACCCTGCATAGGTCGTGTATTTTTTGCATCAGGGTCGGTGGCTCTTATGGCACTAAGTTCTACTGAATCAATACCAACTTTCGAATACACATAAGTAAAGTTTATCCCTATCTTAAAATGACGTAATGGTTTAATGAAGTAAAGGTTTTTTCTAATATCTAATTCAAAACCATATACCAAAGCCTGATCCATGTTGTCCCATGAAATCTCAGAGTTTTGAGCCTTAGGATTTTCAACAACTTCAATAGGATCAGTAAAGCGTTTTGCAAACACACCAAACGATGCAATTTCTGAACTGGTTATATAGTATTCATACTTCAAATCTAGATTGTCAATGAGAGATCTTTTTAAATTTGGATTCCCAACTTCGGTGCGGTTAATGACATAATCCTCAGATGCATAAGGTGCCAGCTCCCTAAAACTTGGTCTAGCCAGAGTTCTTGAAGCATTAAACCGAACATTCATTTTTTTATTTGCAAACCACGTTAAATTTAATGCAGGTAAAAGATCGCTGTTATTAAGATAACCTGTTGCCATTGAAGAATCTTTACTTGCTGAATTTATAACTGTTTGTTCATATCTTACACCGGTAACAATTCTGAATTTGTCTGCTAGTTTTGCATCTATCATTGCATAGCCGGCAATAATGGATTGGTTTGCAGTGTAGCTATTTTTTAGGTCATCACCAGGATTACCTTGTACATAAAGTCCGAAATTAGATCCGGTATTTGGATTATATCCGGGATAATTTAATCCAATATTATTATTTGAAAGAAAGTCCGTCACATTTCCATCGTAAGTATTTGATGCAAATTGAAATTTGTAATCAACTCTTTTTTCATTGAAATCTCTGTTTTTATATGAATAGGCACCTCCAAATTGGAGCTTGGGTGCGTTTTCTTTTTTCCCAAGGTCGAGGGAGGCGTTCACTTTAAAGTTCAAATTTCCCTCCTTCATATTTCTATAGAATCTTGCTGGTACTTTATAAATTGATGGCTCAATTGCATAGGTGTACTTTCCTTCATTATCAGGGTAATAACTGTTTGTGAAAAACCTCATGTCGGGCTCATCCTGTTTCGATTTTGTATATGAACCAATCCAGGTAACTTTAAGTTTGGAGGCTTTTTCAAAGTAATGCTCCCCACGTAACTGGCCTGAAGTAAAACCACGTTGAAGCCATAGTAATTTTCTTGATTCAATTAACAAACTACCAATATCATCTGATGGTTTTGGACCAATTGTATATAATGCCTGTGATTTACCACTTTGATTTTTAAATACATTAAAGCTTATTTTGTGATTAAGACCTATTTTATAGGATATGTTTGCCAAGGCACCCCATAATGATTCTTTTTGACCCTGGGTGGCCTTGTAGTTATATTGGGTAATTAATTTTTCATCCCCAGCACCACCTAATTTATAGCTACCGTACGTGGCATTATCATAATACTCTTCTTCGTATTTATAAGATAAACCAATAACATAACCAATTGAGTTTTTCCCAATTACATATTGGTTTCCGACAGAAAATGAATAACTACTATTCATTGCTGAAGGTAAGGTTGTTGGTGCCATTACTTTGTTAAATGATGATGTGATGTTGGTAAGTCCTTGCTTATCCGATGGGTAAACGGGGATATCACCGTTAGCGTCGGAAGGTAGGTTTCGTAATCCATTATCATAACCAAATAAATCGGTATCACTTCCCTTGTATGATAAGAAGTTATTGTTAAAGCTTGCTTGTGAATTGTAACCTGCTTTTACACTAAAACTTAGCGTAAATGTTTCAGGGAAATCAAGAGTTACAATGTCAACAAGTCCACCAGTAAAATCCGCAGGTAGGTTAGGAGTATATGACTTGTATACAATCATATTCTCGATAAGATTAGTTGGAAATATATCCATCTGTACCGTATTTTTATTTGGGTCAAGCCCTGGAATGTCGGCACTGTTCAATGTTGTTTTGCTATAGCGATCGCTAAGTCCACGTACAAAAACATATTTTCCACCTTCAACGTTAATTCCCGATACTCTTTTCAATGCTCCTGCAGCATCGCTATCTCCGGCTCGTTTCATTTGTTGTGATGATAGACCATCAACAACATTTGCAGATTTTTTTTGAATTGACAGCATTGCTGTTTCTGACCGGGTTACAGCTTTTGCGCTAATAACAACCTCGTCCAGTCCCATACTTACGGTGCTAAGGGTGAAGTTTAAAATTGTTATTTCATCAGCTTTGATTTCTACACCTACTATTGTTGTTGGGTCGTATGAGATGAATTGACATGTAAAGTCATATGTTCCGGGTTCAATGTTACTTACGGTGTAATTGCCATCAAGATCAGAGGCTGCACCAATTGAGGTCCCCATAATCATCACCGTGGCACCTATGAGTTCTTCACCTGTTTCACCATCGGTAATTTTACCTCGTAGAGTTCCACTCTGTGCCACCATAGTAAGTGATAATACACTAAGTAGAACTGTAAAAAGAGTTTTTCGATACATAATCGTAAGTAGTTATGATTGTTTGGTTTTATTAAAATAGCTAAAGTGACCATTATGAAATAGTCACTTCAGCATTGGAATTAATTAATTCTATTATGATAAACTATAAGTTTAATTGCCCATGTATTTTGAAACAAGAGTCCATCCCTGAGCCCAGTTTTCTCCCTGGTCGAATGCTCCTTTGTAGCCTACTGTTTGAAAGAAAGTGTCTGCAGGTACTGTTGCCATATTAGCACTAACATCGTTTGTTGGAATAATGTTAAATACGTCAGTTGTTACAGTAAATCCTGGATCGTAAACTTCGTTTGATGCTGATGTAAAGTATGCTGCAACTATGCCGCTAGCTTCCTCAACGATCATTGGGTCAACATCATCTGCTGCTGAAACAGTAAATATGGGATCTGCATCAATACTATAAAAAAGGTTATTTTTGAGTGTTAGTTCATCAGCTCCAAATCGTGTGTAGCTGCATTCACCAGAAAGTAATTCAATGTCAATTCCTTTTTCCTGACTGTAGAAAATGGAGTTTGCATAGTGTCCACCTGCGTTATCACGGAAAGTGATAGTTCGTTTTCCTGCGCCATTTCCACGTCCAAGATATGTTACGTTGTAAATTTGAGGAATTGCATATGGAATTCCTGTTTCTGGTTCTGTTCCTCCATCATGTTCTCCCAAACGGTCGCCACGATCGAAGCCCTGTATTGCAGCCCAAAATTGGCCTGATCCTCTGTATCCCTGATCATAATCATATGAATCATCTCCGCAGAAAGCAACAATAATATGACTTAGTTGTGGTTTTCCACCGAAGAACTCAACACCGTCATCTTTATTCGAGATAACTTCGATATAATCAAATACAGTAGCGCTGCCAACTCCACCCAGGGTAAGTCCGTTAATTTCGTTTCCTTCACCAATATCAGTACCACCATGACGGATTGAAATGTATTTAAGTACACCTGAATTATCTGCATCATTAGTACCACCATAAATACCCCTTGCTTCTGTTTGTGGTATTCCTTCTATTTGTTGCTCGATAGGAACAGTATTTAGCACTGCATGTCCTAATACAATTACACCACCCCAAAGACCATCGTCTAAATCAGCAACGGATCCTGCAAGATCATCAGCCTCAGCTGTGAAAATAATTGGTAGTTCGGCAGTACCTTCGGCCATTATTTTACCGCCACGTGCTACTATTAATGCAGAAGCATTTTCACCTTGTCCAGCTCTACCCTTGATAACGGTTCCTGGTTCAATAGTAAGTGTTTGTCCATCATTTACAAATACTAAGCCCTGAAGAATATAAACGTTGTTGGCGGTCCATGTTGTGGTTCCTGTACCATTTCCGTTATCTTCTATTAGTATGATATTACCGTCAAACGAAGCTTCTTGGGTTTGATCAGCACTCATTGCTTTAGCAAATTCATTATATATACTTGTTGCAGATGCTGGTTTAACAACCAATGTTTCATCTCCCGAAGGGTAATCTGACATCACTAAGTTTATAATTGCATTTGATTCACCAGCAATATGACTAACTGTCATTGATGCAATAGTAGCAGTTCCACCGTCAACTGATACTGCAAATGATGCATCAGTTAGGTTACCTGTTTTGTCATTTTGTGCGTAAACTCCCTGACTAAAAGCAATTGTTGCAATATAATCTTTATTATCGCCTGACATTGAAATACTACTCATTATAGGTGACGCGGGTTCCGGATCATCATTCTTATCATTACAAGCGCTTGTTCCCAACAATATAATTGCTGCAAAGGCAGCCAATAGATTAAATTTTTTCATTTTAGTTGTTTAATTAATTTGTGATTAATTTAATTTGATTAATTAATGCGGCAAAAGTAGAGATGCAATAAGAACTTAATATTACCCTAATATTAAGTAAATGTTAAGTGTGAAATAATGAAGAGACTCAATGTGATAATGCTGTAATTATCAGTGCAATTGCCTAAAAACAAAAGCTTTTGATGTTTGTTGACTGATGTATGATATGATTTTTAAATCGGTAAGATCTTCATTCAACTACCCGGTTGGTATGAAGTGGTAATTTGGTACAATTAAAACTATAAATAATGAAGAGGAAATGCTTAGCGCTATAGTAGATCGTGATTAAACCTAAGATCTATTTAAAAAAAGATAGTTAACTTTTTTTGCTCAATACAAAGAGTATCAATCATATTTTTTTTCTGATATAAGCTTGTTGTTTTCGTCCCACATATACCAGTTTCCAACTTTTTTGCCATGGTCGTAATTCATTTCATAACGCTTATTTCCGTTATCGTCATATATCATCCATTTGCCATGTTTAAGATCTTTTTCATAGTGTGCTTCAGCAGTTTTTTGTCCTGCCAAATTCCAGGTTAACCATGTACCTGCTTTAAACCCATCCGTATATTCACGTTGTTCTTTTTTCTTATCCAATGAATGATAGTAAATGGATGTGCCGTTTTCAAGTCCATCTTTGAAGTGTCGTTCTGATTCCAGGTTGCCATCTTTGAAATAGTTTTTATGAATACCCGAAAAAAGCTTACCATTTTTATAGTATTTGCCGTCTTCATTTTTTACCAGATCCTGTGCATAGGCACCTTGAATTGAAATAACAATAGTTATTAATAGTATTAGTTTCTTCATTGTTTCGATTTGTTACAAAGATAGTGATTACGATGTAAATTTCAAAAAGAGGTAAATAAAAAAGACAAACTCATATGAATTTGTCTTTTAGTAATTTTTAAATAAACTGTTAACTACTCATTATCGAGTTTGATTTTGAGTTCCTTATTTTCGTTTTTGCAATCAACTTCAATACTTGTGTTGTTATAGGAAATTAGAGTTGTGCTGATTTTGTGGTTTCCAGGTACTACATTGTTTATCTCAAAGTTACCATCAAGATCTGAATAAACAACTATTTCTTCAAGTTCTATTTTTACTCCAGCCAATGCTTCACCGGTAGCTTTGTCAAGTATTTGACCTGAGATAGTTGTTGTTGTAGCTACAGGTGCTTTTTCGTTTGAAGCAAACATTATTGTTGATGTAATTAAAATTGCGGCTATTAGATTAAGTGCTTTCATGATTTCTGTTTTTTATTTTTAAGCAAATTAACTTCAAATAGTTTTGTTTTTGATTAAGCCTAAGTTACCTTTATGTTAACTTAATGTTAAGTGTGTTAATTATTATCAATAAAATTATTGACAGGTACTTTTTACTTGGTAAGGTATTTATCAAATAATGTCCATCCTTGTACCCAGTTGGTTTCTGGGTTTATGGCACCCTTGTAGTTAACTTGTGTAAACCACGGGTCAACAGGTAGGTCGGCCATGTTTTGTGATACATCGTTTGTTGGTGATATATTAAACGAAGTACCTCGAATATCAAAGCCCGGATCGAGTAATTCGTTTCCTGAGGATGTAAAATAATGTTCCAGATTAGAGTTTGCATTGGCTTCATCATCAGGAGTTACATCACTGCCAGATGAAACCGACATGAACGGAATTTCTGTCTTAAAAAAGATATTGTTTTTGATAGTTAGGTCTTCGTCTTGGAATCTATTGTACGAACTTTCTGTAACGAGCAATTCTATATCAATACACTTTTGCTGGTTATAAAAAATGGAATTGGCATAATGACCACCAGCATTATCTCTAAAGGTTATAATCCTCTTACCAGCATCTTCGCCTTTTCCGAAGTATGTTGCGTTATAGATTATTGGACGTGAATAAGGAGTTCCGGTTTCCGGGTCAGTACCACCATCATGTTCTGCCAAACGATCACCTCTGTCGAATCCTTGTATTGCCAACCAAAACTGGCCTGTACCATGATATCCTTGATCATAGTCAAATGAATCATCACCACAAAAAGCGACTAGGATGTTTTTTAACCTAGCTGCCCCGCCAAATATTTCAACACCATCGTCGCGGTTGGCAAAAACTTCAATATACTCAATTGTAGTTTGGCTACCAACAGCACCAAGAGTTAATCCATTAATTTCATTGCCCTCACCAATGTCGGTGCCACCATGGCGTATCGATACATACCTTAGTATGCCCGAGTTATCGTTGTCATTATTGCCACCATAAATTCCACGTGGTTCAGTTTGAGGAATTCCTTCAATTTGCTGCTCGTTTGGTACTGTGTTAAGAGTTGCATTCCCTAGTATTATCACTCCTCCCCACAATCCGTCATCGAGGTTAGCAACCGACCCATTTAAATCATCTGCCTCAGCGGTAAAAATGATTGGCTTTTCACTAGTTCCTTCTGCAATGAGCATTCCATTACGGGATACAATCAGGGCAGAGGCGTTTTCACCTTGACCACCTTTGCCTTTTATTATTGTTCCTGGTTCAATTATTAATGTTTGTCCATCATTTACAAAAACAAATCCATCTAATATATAGATGTTGTTTGATGTCCATGTTGTTGTTCCGGTTCCAGCTCCATCGTCTTTTATAATTATTGTTTCGTGTGATGTTCCATCAATTGCAACTGATTTGGTTTGCAATTCACTCATTGCCACACCTTCAAAATTGTATATACTGGTTCCGTTTTTAGGTTTTACGGTTATAATATCGTCATTCAAAGGTGCGTTCTCAAATGTTACTTTGATATTTGCTGTTTTTTGTGAAGCCGAATGAGTAACAATGAAATTATTGGTTGAAATAATAATGTCATCTAGAAGAAGTGTAAAATTATCCCTAGTTAGTTCACCTGTTTTATTGGCATTGCTATAGACGCCTTCACTAAAACGTATTGTTAGATTAAATGTTAGTTCGCTCCCGTCAATGGACAACGAATTCATAACAGGTGCATTGCCGGCTGGTTCGGGATTGTCATCTTTCTTACAGGATATTGTTGTTGTTGCAATAACTACTATTACAAGTATTATATTTAATAACGCTTTCATGTATCAATTTTTTTGCAAAAATCGACATCACGTATTAAATGATTATTAACCTAATATTAAGTAATAGTTAACTTTACTTTGCCTCGGGCTGATGTTGAGGACGCAATAAGTCGTTAATAGTTTTTACCGGATTAAACGTTATAATTGGTGCTTCAACAAAAATAGTAATCCAATCAGCCATGGCACCATTCCATAACCCCGGTAGCTCCTGAGCTTTAAGTTCTTTGCCACCTAGTGATTTTGATGAAATAAACCCTGTATTTAGGTCAATAAATTCCTTTAGATCGAAATTATCTCCATTATAATCTTTTACACCACAAACCAGATCAACAGGATTAAAATGAGTGGCATTTGAAACAATATCCTTTTGGGTTTTATTATTTAAATCCATTTGAGATGATTCAACAATTTGTAGGGTTTGATTATCATCTTCATCAATAACCCAAAATGGTCCGCCACCTGGTTCACCTTCATTTTTTACCATCCCACAAACACGTATTGGACGGTTTAGTTTATTGAATAGAAAATCAATTTTTTCCATTTCGTCATAACCTTGGTAGGCATCAGGGATGAATATCATTAGATCTTTTTTTGCAAAATCAAGAATCTTATTTAACTCATCTTCAGATGCATTTCCACCATCAAGAATATCCAAAAATTCAAAAGTTTGGGCTTGTAGTTTTAGTAGTAATCCACCAATTACTTTTTTATATAGATAGGTAGTGTCTCTTAATCTATCGGGAACAATATTATCAATGTTTTTAACAAATACAATTTCACCTTCCAGGTCCATCAAATTCTCAATTAATGCACCATGTCCACCTGGTCTGAAAAGTATTGATCCATCACCTTTTCTGAATGGCTCGTTATCAGGAGTTACTGCTATAATATCGGTATATGGTTTTTGTTGAGAAAAATCGACACTATATTCTACGTTAAACATGTTTTCATATTTAACTTTTTTCGATTTAACCTTTTCTTCAAATTTATTTTGATGTTCGGGAGAAACCGTTAAATGAACCCGTGATACACGATCTTTGTCTGTTGAATAGTGGGCTCCTTCAACTAAATGTTCTTCAACTGAAGTTCTTGGCCCATCAGAATAATCATGAAATAACAATAGCCCTTTTGGCCGATTGGCATAATTCATTCCCTTTTCACCGATGAAATAATCAAGAACTGGATTAAAATCAAAATCGTTTATAAGTTTTGTTATGTCAAGTCCATCATCTGCCATAAGCTTTTTTAACTCATTGTAGAATGCAAATTTTTCAATGTTTGTGAAAAAATAGTAAACCGAATTAAAACTCTTATCTGCTTGATAACTATCAATATCCTCAGAAGTTTTATTATATGATTGCCGGAATTCAAATAGATGTTTAAACATTCTACTTGCTGCACCGGATGCCGGAACAAATTTCAGAATTTCGTAATCTTTATTGTTTTCGTCAAAATATGTGGCAAGCTCAGTAACTTGTTCTTTGGTATAGCTATTTAAGCCATTACCTGGTGTTGCAGCTGCATATAAATTTATATATGGAAACCCGGTTTTAAAATTATTAATTTGCTTCTCTATTAATTCAGGAGTTAGTCCTTTATCTTTTATTTGATTTACATCTTTATCTGAAAACATCTTGCTTATATTTTTGGATAAAAATAAATAATTCATTTCAGATTGGAAGTAGTTAACATAAATTTAATTTG
The DNA here is from genome assembly GCA_016845105.1 of Bacteroidota bacterium. Taxonomy (GTDB): domain Bacteria; phylum Bacteroidota; class Bacteroidia; order Bacteroidales; family F082. The sequence goes on from JAERTF010000142.1 coordinate 41,875, forward strand.
CATTGCCTTTACTGATAATATAACTTAGTGTAATATTTTTTAATCAAAACGATTATTAATTTTAAATTTAATTACTTTTGCTCCCTCAATTGCCCAGGTGGCGGAACTGGTAGACGCGCATGGTTGAGGGCCATGTCTCCGTTAGGAGGTGCAAGTTCGATTCTTGTTCTGGGCACAATTTTAATGAGTGGATGAAGAAATGTGGCAATGAATGAGGAATTCATATTACACATGCTTTATTCACTTTTTTATTTCCCAAATGTTGGAAGTGACACATAAGCTGTATAAAGGGTGTAGCTACCGTTTTGTTATTAAGAAATTAATATTTTTAATCCATTGATAATATATACATAATGGCAACCTAATTAACTATTCAATTTTATCAATACTTTTGTATTTTTTATTAAAAATAATTTATAATGATGACATTTAGAATCTATACCATTGGTCTATTTTTAGTGGTGTTTTCGGTAATCGGAGTTTCTCAAACCGAAGAATCATACTATATCAGTAAAACTGTAAATTCCTCATTCGAAGAAACTACTAGTAAAGTCAAAGCGGCTTTAAAAGATCAGGAGTTCGGTATTATTACTGAAATAGAAATGCATGATAAACTAGCTGAAAAAATAGAAGATATTGAATTTAAACCGTATCGAATACTTGGAGCCTGCAACCCTAGTTTTGCATATCAAACTTTGCAAGCCGAAGAAAACATTGGTCTGTTTTTGCCTTGTAAAGTCCTTGTGAAGTATATTGATGAAAATACAACAGAGGTAGTAATGGTTAACCCTTCGGTCCTAATGAAAATGCTTGGAAATAAAGATCTAATGAATGTGGCAGATGAAGTAACCATTAGGTTTAAAAAAGCATTGAAAGCTATCAATTGACAATCGTTTCTTTCAGTTTAATTATTGATATTGTGGTATGTTACATTAAAAGGGCACACCAATATTTAATGCCCATGCATATTCATTTCGCTCATCACTTTTCGAAACAATAAGGCGTAATGGACCAATCCTTGAATTATGTCCAATACCTATTTTCCAACCGCTAAACGTATTGTCTTCGAACTCATCTTCCGATTCAGAGATAATCTCTGCATAGTCTGCAAAAACCAATGCCTGCACTCCCATTTCAAAGAACCAGTTTTGAAAGAACTTATATTGACCCCCAAGCCCAAGAATTAGAAAATTATCTGAAGACACGTAATTTGATCGAATTCCCACACAATTATATGAATTTGGACGGTTATTATAAGTGAAACCTCCCAAAAAGAATTTTTCTGTCAGAAATGCTTTTCCAGTTTGAATACCAAAAGTAATTTCGGGAATTATTGATATGCGCTTTTTAATTAGGAAAAACTGCTTATACTCGAAGGTAAACGTAGTTATTTGATCTGACAGGTTACCAAGGAATGATGTGGTATCGCTTTTGTCAATATTTGCATTAAAAGATTGTTTGTAATTAATATCGAGGTATGTTCCCTTTGTTGGGAAAAAGGGATTGTCTAAAGTATTTATATTTACCCTAAAAGCATAGTAACTAGTGTTATATAATACTTCGTTAAGGTTATAATAGATCTCCATGCCTTCTTTTAATTTTATTTTATTTAGCTGACGACCAATACTGGCTTGAAACATAGTGTTTCTAAATGGCGACCAGCCAAGTCTAAAATTGAAGTCTGCATGTGAATACATATAATGCCCAAGGCTAATTGTGAGACTATCTTCGGATATTATATCACGCATCTTATTTATCTGCATATATGTATTTAGAGATAATTCCAGCCTCCTCCTTTTTGTGGGGTAGTATTTGTAGTTTAAGCGCATTCTTGGATTTGTAGAAATCGAAAGATTTGCACTAGCTTTGGTGGATTTTAAAAACAAATCGTTATAAGCAACTCTAAATAATGCATTTGGCCCATATGAATTATCATAATGTATTCCAATATTAAGATTTCCTCTGCTACCTTCTTCAACAATAAACACTAAAGTGGTCTTATCTCCTTCATTATCAAGTCTATATTTCACTTCTTTAAATTGCCATGATGCGTATATCTTTTTTACTCCTTGGTCAATATCAATGGCATTAATGTTTGATTCGTTTTCAAGTTGACTCATTTTGATAATTGTCAGGCTATCAATTCGATTACTTCCCTCAACAGAAATATTGTTAATTCTTATTTTATTGGTAAATGCAGGTTGAATACCATCGTCTGTGACATCATTTAATGTAGCAATCTGTTTAATCTTTATAAGAATCATGGAATCTCTGGCAGCTATTTCACCAGCCGAAATAATCTCACTTGCCTTATTAAAATTATCAACACTATAATTGCTAAGATCTGGAACAATAAAAAGATCAGTCTTTTCAGCTTGTGATCTTGCGTCAACTATCCCCTGTACAGCTGAACTGCGTGCAAGTATTTTAACCATCGATTTTAGGTCGTCTTTCTTTGGATTTTCTTCAAAACCAGTATATACACCAATTACTATGTCGGCACCCATATCAATACATTCCTGAACTGGAAAGTTTCTTACAACGCCACCATCAACTAATAGCAAAGTGTCTTTTTCTACAGGTGTAAAAACTGTTGGAATTGACATACTTGCTCTCATAGCCTCAGCAAGATTACCACTTTCAAATATATATGCCTGACCAGAAATAATATCTGTTGCCACACAACGATATGGAATAGGGTAGTCGTCAAAATCCGAAAATCTATTACTCGACCAGGTAAGTTTCGAAAACAATGATTGTATTTTTTGCCCCTTTATCATTCCAGATGGCAGAGTTAGTTTTTCCGTTTTGCCAAATGCTAGTTTTAGTGGATATCCAGGGTAATCTTCTTTTTCAAAAATTGGAATATCTCTTAATGTAATCTTGTCTGTTAAAAGTTCGTTCCAATTGGCATTTGTAACTATATCTTCAAGTTCATCTGCTGAGTATCCTAATGAATAAAGAGCAGCTACCAAAGAACCCATACTTGTTCCACTTATGTAATCTGGTTTTATACCGTACTCTTCAAAAACCTTAAGTACACCTATATGAGCGAATCCTTTGGCACCACCACCACTAAGCACCAGGCCTATTTTTGGAGTTGAGTCATCCGCCAGGTTTGATTTATTTTGGGCTGTAGTACTATATGAAATTATAACTAGAAAAATAAAACTAAATGCTATTCGTGACATTTTTCGGGATAATGATTTGTTTTAGCAATTGAGAGCTAAATTAATTAAAAAACAATATTCAAAAGAATTAAATCATCTCATTGTGGGTTGATGTGCTATATAATTATTTGTATTTTAGCGATAACTAAAAAAAAATCAGCCATGAAAAAGTTTATATTTCCAACGGTTGTTGCCTTGTTTTTAATAAACCTATTAACTGTGCAATACTCATGTAATAACAAGAATGATGATCCTGTTATTATTCCAATCGAGCTAGAAGTATCATTTCCATTTTTAACTTTAAAGCATAATCAATACTATAAAATTGATCACAATTCCCGAGCAATTGAAATGGTTTTTAATTATTTGATTGATGAGGGAACAGTACTTGGAAATATCGATTTATACGATAAAAATGGTTCAATTAGCCAACATTATGATTTGTTAGTAGATGGTAAAGTTGTATTTATTCTTTTTCATGACGACTTCTACCTTAATGGAGGATGGAAGTATGAAATTGATATATTACGAGGATTAAAATCCATTGAAGGATATGATATGGGTGAGGCAGTAAAAGTACAATTAAGAACCACAGCTAAACATATCTCGGATGCCATAAATAAGGGTAAATGGAACAATGGAAATATTACCAGAACCGCGGTTGCCTGTATAAGCGATATTCATTGTGGGGATCAAAGAGCAAATGATGGAAACTACTCTTGGTTTGGAGAAAACTCAGCTGCATTAACAAGTTTTATGGAATATGTAAAAAACAATGAAAACATTAAAGAATTAGTCATTCTTGGTGACCTTTTCGATGAATGGATGGTTCCATATTATTTAGCTCCTTTTGATCCATCTATTGGTATTAGTAATTCGTCTGATTACTTCAAGGCCATATCAAATGCAACTCTTAATAAGCCAGTTTTTGATAAGATCAGAGAAATTATCTCGGCAGGTGAAATAGATGTTCTGTATGTTCCAGGTAATCATGACATGCTAATTACCCAAGACATTTTGGAAGAGATCTTACCAGGTATTATATGGAAAAGCGATGCCGCTGGTCTTGGTAAATATTGGCCGAGTGATAAGATTGCTATGGAACATGGTCATAGGTATGATTTCTTTAATAGTCCTCAACCATTGGTTAACGAAGGACAGATTTTACCACCTGGATATTTTATAACCCGACTTTATGGATCTGGTCTTGCGAGTCGCACTCAAAAAAGTATTAAGGATGCCACAACTTCTGAATCGGATATTGAATTTTCAGCCGCTTGGGCATTGGCTACTACTTATGTTATATCAGATTTTAAAATGAATCGCGATACTCTTCAAATGGACTCAGCCAAAGTGGTAATGAGCGGTATTGATGGTTATACAGCTAACATGTCATTTGATGGCGCAAAGGAAATGTACGGAGCAAATATTGAATCGTTATGGCCACAAACACAGGTTGTTAATAAAGTGCCTGTTCCATTGGATGTTCTATTGGCAATAGTAAATGGGCATTATTTGTATGATGCAGCTTTGGAAGAGTATATTGTGGATTATAGTGGACCAAATCAACCAAAAATAGTTGCTTTTGGACATTCACATGAACCTAAGATTAAAGTGTATCCCACCGAAGACTATTATACTGGAATATATGCAAATTCTGGGTCATGGCTCGATGCAGATCAGGCAAATGGGAAAAAAGTCCGTACTTTTCTAATTATAAGTCCAGCAACTTGGACAGGATCAGATCTCGATGTAGTTTCCCTATATCAGTATAACTCCACACCTTCAGGTGGATATTCACCAAGTCTTGTAAGTGAGGAAAATATTGAAAATAAATAACATCTTTTTATGGAAGATATATCATGGCTTGATTTCGATAAAGTTATAATGTGTTCGGGTACCATAGTTGATGTTATTGATTTTCCCCAGGCCAGAAAACCAGCCTATATCATTACAGTTGATTTTGGATCTAAAATCGGTGTTAAGAAATCAAGCGCCCAATTAACGGTTCATTACGAAAAAGAAGAACTTATAGGAAAACAGATTATCGGCGTTGTAAATTTTCCCATAAAACAAATAGGGCCAATTATGTCGGAGTTCCTAATAACCGGGATAATCGAAAATAACGGTAGTGTCGTGTTAGCAGTTCCTGATAAAAAAGTTGAAAATGGATTAAGATTGGGATGAGGTCAAAGAAACAAGAATCAAGAGTCAAGAATCAAGACATACAGCATAACCTGATATCTTGACTCCTGTTTCTTTACTCTTGTATCCTGTCTGAAAAAGAAGAACTTATAGGAAAACAGATTATTGGTGTTGTAAACTTTCCCATAAAACAAATAGGGCCAATTATTTCGGAATTCCTAGTTACCGGACTAATCGAAAATAACGATAGTGTCGTATTAGCTGTTCCTGACAAAAAAGTTGAAAATGGATTAAGATTGGGATAAGTTCAGGGAATCAAGAATTAAGAGTCAAGAATCAAGACATACAGCATAACCTGATATCTTGACTCCTGTTTCTTGACTCTTGTATCCTGACTCTTTTATCTTTAATCACTTAAGTATATCCTTAAACACTTTCTCAAATTTTTTAACCTTTGGAGTTATTACAAATGAACAGTAAGAGTTTGTAGGATTATTTTCGTAGTAGTCGTTATGATAATCTTCTGCAGGGTAAAATTCATCAAATTTTACAATCTCAGTAACAATTGGATCGTCCCAAATGCCGGCCGATTGCAATTTCGACATGTATTTTTTGGCAAGTTTTTCCTGTTCACTATCGTGATAAAAAATAACAGATCTATATTGAGTTCCCACATCAGCACCTTGGCGATTTAAAGTTGTTGGGTTATGTGTCTTCCAAAACACTTCCAATAGAGTCTCAAAAGAAACAACCTCGGGGTTATATGTAATATTGGTTACTTCTGCATGACCAGTAGTTCCAGAAATAACATCCTTATAAGATGGATTTTTTTTATGACCTCCTGAAAATCCAGGTTCAACTTTAATCACACCTTCTATTCTATCAAAAATGGCTTCGGTACACCAAAAACATCCTGATCCAAGTGTTGCGACTTTTATATTCATATCAATTTTGCTTTTTTGTTGTGAAAATACTTGTTGGTGTTGGATAACAAACACTGTTAACATTAGAATACTTACTATTTTAATAGTTTTCATAGTGCAAATATATCAGTTGCCACTATGCATAAATTATATTAACAAAGTTTTAACTATTGTTTTGGGAAAGAAGATTGAAACTAAATCAGGATTAATTTTTTTCCGTAGATGAGTTCTTCTATTTCAGGTGCTGGTCCCAAAAACTGATCTCTAAAACCATTCATTTCATCAGTGGTTTTCTCCGAAAGCAGTTCTGCCATTTGTTTCATTGCAGTTTCACCAATTATTATTGGTGGTGTATTCATGATTAGTTGAGGACCTTTAAATTGCGCAACAATCTGATACTCTTTCATGTCACTTATCTCATTGCCTTCGAAAAAGCATTTTGAAAGCCAGTTATCCATATCAAAATTATTCATGTCTAGAACAATTGGCTGAGGTCCTTTTTTGGTCATCACTTCACCGTAGTATTTTTGAAGACTCTGGAGTGATTCTTCTGACATGGATTTTTGCATTTTGGTATGGCAATCCTGACAAATAGCAAACTCGTATATTGTAGATGAGAAATCGTGTCCTTCATAATTGCGCAATGCTTTCTCAACTACGTAAGGTACATCGTTTTCTAGTAAATATTTGTTACAAACATTACAATTTTCAAATGGCTCATCTGATACATCAGAAAAGAAACGTTGCGGAATGGCTATGGAGAACTCTTTGTTATTCATTTGTACTTGTTGCAAATACAAAAATAAAATAAAATCAAATAGTATGAAGCAACTAAAAAATTATTGAACTCTAATTAATCACAATTTCATTGGTTCCAATAAGCTTACCATTGCAACTCACGATTACCACATATAGTCCTTTTCCCCAATTTCTTACATTTATACTTGTATTGTGTGATTTTAGATTTTCGTATTGATAAACACAGTTTCCCAGTGAGTTATATACTTTAATATCAACTATATTATTTGAATTGAATGAAGTTGATATATTTACTATAGTGCTTGTAGGGTTAGGGTAAATACAAATTTCTTTACCTTCATTAAAATTAATTTCGTTAATTTCAGTGAGCAAATAACAAAAGCATTTATCACAATCGGGATTATCTATAAACAACGGGTTACCATTTTGTTTAAAACAGGCTAAGCTATATGAATCACCGTTTGTTGCAATGTCGGTTATAATTGGGTTTAGTAGCCCAAACCATGTAGTACTTCCAACTCCTTCAACCCAAGTCTCGTTCATAATTTGACCTTGTAAATACCATCTTGTATGGTAATTATTATCCAAAAGTAGTGTAGAGTCTTTATTCGTAACTACTTTGAAGTGATCCTGTTCTTCGAAAACAGCATTCCCATTGGCAACATGCCCGCCCACATTATACCAAATTGTATCTCCCACATCAACTGAAAAATCATAGAGGATTGTTTCGGGTAGTTCGGGTAATTTTAAATATACCTTATCATTAGTAGTTCGGATTGCCCCAGAATAAATTGCATTATCCATTGATAATGTAGAATCATATAGTTCATATAATTTTGAATAAACAAATGATGTGTCCTTTGTATTGCTTATGGTTGTATCTCCAATTAGTCCGAATCTAAACCTCCATTCTTGAGTCCCGAATGAATAACCCAGGGTATTCCAAATCGATAAACTATCTGGAAAAACAGGTGGAGTGATTATTTGTATCAGAGTTGTATCAGTATTAGTACATCCATTTATATCGACTACATTAAGTGTTACATCATATGTGTTGTAATACTGATATGAATGAATTGGATTTTGTAACGTTGATGTATTTCCGTCGTTAAAATCATATAACCAGGAAGTTATACTATCGATCGAACTTCCATAAAACTGGATTGGAGTATTTGTTGTTGTTGTTGTTAGACTTGCACTTAAACTAATATCAGGCAATGCATTTATACTTACAAAGTGAGAAGTATAATCAGTGCACCCATCAATATCTATTACAGATAGTTCAACCTCATATACATCAATGGATGGAAATGTATGTAAAATTGTATTATGAATAGTGGTTTCCAATGGGCTACCATCATTAAAATTCCAAGTATAACTAATTATGGAATCACTTTGTGGCGCATAAGTTGCTGTGAATAAAGTAGGAAGGCCAAAGCAATCATTTGTGGTTGTAAAGTCGATATTAATTTCTTCAAGTAAGCATATTTGTGTTATAGAATCAGTACATCCATCAAAGTTAGTAACAACCAGGACTACATTATAACTTCCAGGTGAACTAAAAAGATGTGTTGGATTTTGATTAGTTGAAGTATCATTTGTTCCAGATGCTGGATCTCCGAAATCCCAATACCATGAGGTGATGGCAGACCCACCATTTTGAGTGCTTAAATCAGTAAACAACACTGGATCATCTGTACACCCTATTTGATAAGTATACCCTGCTATTGGTCCGGGGGTAATTGTTAAAGAGTTCTGTGAACTACTGGTGCAACTATCTGAGTTAGTAATCGATAAAGCAACAATATATGTACCTGAATTCGAATAGATATGACTGACATTCGGGTTGTTAGGATATGTAACTGTTTGTGATGTACCATCACCAAAATCCCAATGCCATTCTGTTATATATCCTGTAGGTGTTGTACTATTATCGGTAAATTGCACTGAGTTACCAGTGCATGCTGGTGTATCAGAGGAGAATGCAGAGACGGGAGGAAGGTTTATGGTAATTTGTTTTACCAAAGTATTTGTTGTAGATGTAGTATCTATAATTGTTAAAGATACATCATAGGTGCCAGTTGCAGTATATATATGTGTAGGTTCCATTTCTGTGGAAGTTCCTCCATCTCCAAACAACCATGACCAGCTTAAAACTGCAGGGATATCAGTAGGTGGGCTAAGCACCGTAAATTGCACGGGTTCTCCTTCGCACCCATAATTCCAGGTAAAGTCAAGAGCTGGAACATCAGTAACAGACACTTGATGAATAATAGTATTATCACACCCATTAATATCTGTTACTGTTAACTCTACATTGAATGTTCCTGTTGTGGCAAATGTGTGAGATGCATTCTGTGTGGTTGCAAAGTTACCATCATCAAAGTCCCAATACCAGGTTGTTATTGTATTTCCAGATGTTCCAAAAAAGTCCGTTTGATCCCCTAATGAAGTAGGTTCCGGATTCCATGTAAAAAATACAGTGGGCAGTTCAAAGGTTTGAACTGAATAAGACACAGTGTCGGTGCATACATACCCTGTCGAGTCAGCTCGTACCACAAGGCTTACATTATAGATTCCTGGTGAGCTGTAAATATGTGATGGGTTTTGTATAGAGCTAGTAAATCCATCTCCGAAATCCCAGTTCCATTCAATGATGAAATAACCAGTGGGAGCAGTACTTAGGTCACTGAATAATATCATACTACATGTTTGATTTGAATATGAGAAGTCAGCACCTGGAGCAGGTAAAATTAATGTTGGGTGAGATGCCTGAGAGCTGCAACCAGTAGTAGTTAAAATGGTTAATGTTACATTATAGTTTCCCGATGACAGGTAAGTATGGACCGGGTTTTGCAGATTTGATGTATTTCCATCACCGAAGTCCCAGTTCCATGTTGAAACCACAGAAACATTAGTTGTTATTGTATCTACTTCGAATAGAATTTCAGAGTCGATACAAGCAACTGAATTTGATGTGAAGTCAACGGGGCATTGAGCACTTGAGTTAATATTAACAAAAAATAATATTAAAAAAGCAGCTATAATAATCTGCCATTTGCTTTGCTTTTTCATTTTGTTTTTAGAATTAGGTTTATTTGACTACATATGCGATTTTCAAAGATATGAATAAATTTCTTAGATTTTAATAAATAGAAGAATACTTGGACTATCCATTACTGAAAAGTATTAATTTTGATTTCAAAATAAAATAATGTTATTATGAGTTTACAAGTTAAAGGAAAATTACTACAAAAGCTTGCACCTGAGAGTGGTGAAGGAAAAAATGGCAGATGGGAAAAACAGCAATTTGTAATCGAAACTGATGAGCAGTTTCCAAAAAAGATTTGTATTATGCTGTGGGGCGATAAAGTATCAATGCTTGGTAAGGTAACCGAAGGTGATATTCTTACAGTTTCAATTAATATCGAGTCTCGTGAATATAATTCACGTTGGTACACCGATATAAAGGCATGGCGCATTGAGAAGGAAGCTGATGAGGGTAGTAGTTCTGCTCCGTTGCCATCTGAGCCTCCCGCCGACTTGGGAATGCCTGAGGACGACCTTCCTTTTTAGCATGTCGAAGAAACTGATACTAGCACATCTTGCACTTCTTGGAGCAAATTTAATATTTGGTGTTAATTATGTGATTGCCAAAGGTATAATGCCTGATTATCTTGAGCCCAGAGCAATAATCCTACTAAGGGTAATTGGTGCAACTATAATATTTTGGGTTGTGGGGTTTTTTTTACCCAAGGAAAAGGTTGCAAAAAAGGATTTAGTTAAACTTGGTTATTTATCATTTTTTGGTGTTGCTCTCAATCAGATTATGTTTTTCGAAGGACTTAATCTTACAACACCTATAAATGCATCAATTATAATGGTGGGCGTACCAATAATAGTTCTTGTTTTTTCGCATTTTTTTGTTGGAGATAAATTAACAGAAAATAAAATAGTTGGTATAGTATTAGGTTTTGCTGGTGCCGCCTATTTAATATTACAAAGCGGTAATTTCACTTTCTCTTCAGACACATTTGTTGGTAATATTTTTGTTCTAATCAATGCATCATCATATGGTTTGTTTTTAGTACTTGTTAAACCACTTATGGCAAAATATAGTCCCATTACAATAATGAAATGGGTATTTTTATTTGGGACTATACTAGTTATGCCAATTTCAGTTAACCTCGCATTGAATGCAGCTTATTCTGTAATTCCAACTAGCATATGGCTATCAATTGGTTTTGTAATAGTTTTTACAACGGTTTTTGCATATGGATTGAATAATTATTCGCTTAAAACAATAAGCCCAACAATCAATAGTGCCTACATTTATTTACAACCTATAATCGCCTCTTTTGTAGCATTAACCTTTAGTAAGGATATACTATCAATTCAAGAAGTTGTTGCGGCAGCCTTAATTTTCATTGGAGTATATTTTGTTAGTTTTAAGAAAGGTAATATTTCGGGATATTTTAGTAAGTCATAATACGGTTTTAATACGACCGTTACACTAATATGACTTAAGTTTCGTATGTTTCTTTTGTATATTTTTGATGAATAAAATAAGACTATGTTACCAAATATTAAAAACCTTAAATATAGAAATTCTGGAAACTTTTTTCTAATGGCTGGTCCTTGCGTAATTGAGGATGAAGTAATGGCTTTCCCCATTGCAGAAAGAATAATTGAAATATCTGAGAAACTGCAAATACCTGTCATTTTTAAAGCATCATTTAAGAAAGCGAATAGAACACGTTTGGATTCATTTACTGGTATTGGTGATGAAATGGCGTTAAATATATTAAGGGAGATTTCACAAAGATATAATGTTCCGGTTGTAACGGATATTCACACAGCTGATGATGCAAAACGTGCTTCTCAGTATGTAGATATACTCCAGATTCCTGCTTTTTTAAGCAGACAGACAGATTTATTAATCGCAGCTGGAGATACTGGCAGATGTGTCAATATCAAGAAAGGACAATTTTTGTCCGGTGAATCAATGAAATACGCCGTTGATAAAGTTAGAAATACAGGTAACAATAGTGTTATGCTAACAGAGCGGGGATCTATGTTTGGCTATGGAGACTTGGTTGTTGATTATCGCAATATAGTAGAAATGAAAAAGTTTGATGTTCCTGTTATCCTTGATATAACCCATTCACTTCAGCAACCAAATCAAACCATAGGCGTTACAGGAGGACAGCCTAATCTTATTGAAACCATTGCTCGTGCTGGGATATCAGTTGGCGCTGATGGAATATTTGTTGAGACTCATCCAAACCCCAAAAAGGCTCAGTCGGATGGGGAAAATATGCTAAAACTTGATCAGCTTGAAAAACTGCTTAATAAATTAGTAATTCTTAGAAAAGCAGTTAATGGTTTCAACTAATAGTTAGTAACTAGCGGCATTATTATTGTGTTATTTAACATGAAGAAAAAACTTCAGTATATCTTCATGTTTTTGTAATTTTATCTGAAATTAATCGTTACAGAAAAAACAAATAAACCATCAAAATGGTTAACAAACTGCAGACTCTACTTTTGGTAATACTATCGGTTTATGGATATGCCCAAAAACTTGATGCCATAAGGCTAGAAGTACCTTCGGATCTTGAGAGTGAGCAGTTTCATGTTGAACCACTTGGTGATGATGGCCTATTGATTTTTTACGAGAGCAATGAAGTTAGTAAAGATAACTTCAGGAAATGGTATTTTGGATTATTTGATACAGATTTAAAACAGAAATGGCTGAAATTTGTTCCCTTGAACGATAAAATTGAGTTTATCACGTCAAAATTCATCAATGGGAAAACCCATATGTTATTCAAGAGTATCAATATGGGAAGAAGTGAATTTGGGCTGTATGACATAGTAACATATGATGCAAGAGCAGAGTCCTTCTCAAGGATTTCTGGCTCAATCCCATCTAAGGCAGAAGTTGCTGGTTTTGAAATAATTAACAATACTGCTTGTTTGGCATTAAATCTTAAAAAGCACAAAACTGATCTGGTTTTTATCTCGATAGATAATGGTGATATAGTACCAATACATATTGGTGAAGATATCCCTGGAATAATCGAGGCCGTATTTGCCGATACTAAGTCTAATTCTTTTTATATTTCCATTAAACAAAACAGAGACAGACGATATATACATGAATATTTATTGTGCTACTCGCCACAAGGCAAATTGATTAGTGAAATTTCAATAGCTGATAATGAGGCACTAAAGTATTTTAGTGATTATGTTTATATGCCCAATGGGAGCAATGAGATTCTTGTTTTTGGAACTTATAATATTGTAACAGGCAGAACTCTTTCATTTAAAGATATTGAGGAGGAAAGTGAGGATAAGAGTGCTGGAATGTTTTTCATGAAGATAGTTAATGGAAAACAGGAATCGTTGTTTTACTATGATTTTATGGGCTTAAATAATATTACTAATGCAATAATACCGAATAACTTCAAAGCAAGTAAAACGTCAAAGGATACTTCAAACACAAGAGGAATTAAAACGATGGTTACTGCATCCTTCAATTTAAACAAGCCAAAAGTATTTCGGACTTCTGGTGGTAATTATATTTTTTCAGTTGAAGTTTATCAGCCATATTATAGAACCGAAACCAGGATGGATTATGACTTTTATGGTCGACCATATCCATATACTTACAATGTTTTTAGTGGATTTAATTTTTATGATGCTATAATTTCGGGTATTTCTGCTGAGGGCGAGTTGTTGTGGAGTAATGATTTTCCAATTAGTGATTTATTAACATATTCGACTAAAAGAAATACTGTTGTGTTTGAGGATGGAAATTTAATTTCTATGGCATACGTAAATAATGGAAACGTTGTATCTCAAACAATAGAAGGCCCTGCCGATATTGACAAATCGAAAATGAAGATTGGAACAAATTTTCCTCAGGACAGAATTGCTCAGGATGAAAATAATCGAATTGTAAGGTGGTATGGTGATTACTTCCTTATTTATGGATACGAAAAACTAAAAAATCGAACCCTAGGTGAACAGTCAACAAGAGTTGTATTTTATGCAAACAAAATTGCATATAAGTAGTAGTGTTTGCATTTATCGATAAAACGACTGAATTGTAATGATTAAAAAAATATTATTGATTTATAGGTATACTAAATTTCGTTTATATGCGAAAACCAGGTATAATATTCATTCGCATTTTGTATATAGTTTCATAGAGGATATTATTAGGGATAATACACATTACTCAGACTACAAAAAACTTTGGAACCATAGAAACAAACTGGCTGCTAGCTCTGATCCCGTTGAAACCGTTGATTTTGGTTTTGGTGCCGGGGAAAAGGCTTATACTACTAATATTTATCCTTTAAGTAGGATAGTTAAGCGTCGTTCGCACAGTGAATCGCGGTTAAGATTATTGTACAGAATTGTAAAATATTACAAGCCATTAAGTGTGCTCGAATTTGGCACTGCTGCTGGAATAAGTGCCACATATATTAAATATGGATATCCAAAAAGTAATATGGTAACAATGGAGGGCTGTGCTAATTTGGCTTCTAAAGCAGAAGAGTCATTTAATGAATTGGGTATAAAAAATATAGATATTGCGGTTGGTAACTTCAACAATATACTTGCAAATGTTCTGGATAAATTTAATAGTCTGGATTTTGTTTTTTTTGATGGAAATCATCGAATGGAACCAACTTTAATGTATTTTGAAAGTTGTGCTAAGCTTTCAAACGAAAATAGTATTTTTGTTTTTGATGATATACATTGGTCTTCGGGAATGGAAGAAGCATGGAGAAGAATAAAAGAAGACGAAAGAGTTAGTGTAACGATAGATCTATTTTGGTTTGGATTAGTTTTCTTTAGAAAAGGTATTGAAAAACAGAATTTTAACATCGTAGTATAGCACGTCAAAAACAATATAAGATATGCAGAAAAAAAGCATTATTGATTTCGAGGAAATATCTAGGTTTTTTCAAGTTGGTACCGAAACTGTTAAAGCTTTACGTGAAGTTAGTTTACATATTTATGAAAATGAATTTGTAGCAATAATGGGACCTTCTGGGTCGGGAAAGTCAACAATGATGAATATTCTTGGTTGTTTGGATACACCAACTGCTGGATCATATCACTTGAATGGTCAGGATGTGAGTAAAATGACTGATAATGAATTAGCTGATGTACGGAATAGGGAAATAGGTTTTATTTTTCAAACATTTAATCTATTGCAGCGATCAACAGCATTGGAAAACGTTATGCTACCGCTGGTATATGCTGGTGTAAGTAAATCACAACGCATACAACGTGCTGAAGAAACGCTTAGTAGTGTACAGTTATCTGATAGAATGAATCATCGACCCAACGAATTATCAGGAGGTCAACGACAGCGTGTTGCAGTTGCCAGAGCTTTAATTAATAACCCATCAATAGTACTTGCAGATGAGCCTACTGGTAATCTGGATTCAAAAACATCCATCGAAATAATGGGGTTGTTAGAAGATATCCATAAACTTGGTAATACAATTATTGTTGTAACACATGAGGAGGATATTGCAATGCATGCACATCGGGTTATCAGGATGCTTGATGGACGGATTGCTTCTGATGAGATTAATGAAAATATTAGAACGGTAAAGGATTATGCAGTTAGTGAGTCTGAATAACCCCAATTAAAAAGCATTAGAGTTGAAGATTTATACAAAAACAGGAGATAGTGGTAGCACGGCATTAATTGGTGGTACACGAGTGCCAAAATATCATTTACGAATTGAGTGTTATGGTACCGTTGATGAACTAAGTTCGTGGATTGGCTTAATAAGGGACCAGGATATTGACAAAGCTGATATAGAAATATTAATTGAAATACAAGATAGATTATTTACAATAGAATCGTTGCTTGCTTCTGATGGATCATCCGAGTATGCTCTTCCTGAATTATACAATAAAGACATCGAATTACTTGAAAATGAAATAGATCGTATAACAAAAGCATTGCCACCATTAAAATCATTTTTACTGTCGGGTGGGCATACAATTGTTTCATACTGCCATATTGCACGAACCGTTTGTCGTAGGTCGGAACGGCTGATTATTAGGCTAAATGAAGAATTTGAAGTGAATAAACTGGTATTGATTTATCTAAATAGACTTTCTGACTACTTATTTATGCTTTCCCGCAAAATCGGACAGGATAAAAATGCTGAGGAATTACTTTGGAAGCCCCGTACTTAGTAGTATTGTAACAAAATAATATTTTCCTTGTATATTTTCAAAAAAAAATTATTTTTGCAAAAAAATTATAACACATGTATTGGACTTTAGAGTTAGCATCAAAACTAGAAGATGCTCCCTGGCCAGCAACCAAGGATGAGTTGATAGAATGGGGAATACGAACAGGTACCGCTCCAGAAGTAATCGATAATCTAAGGGAGATAGAGGATGAAGGCGAAGCATATGACCGAATCGAAGATCTATGGCCTGATTATCCTACTAAAGAAGATTTCTTCTTTAATGAAGATGAATATTAAATTTACTATAGACTTAGAAAAACGGGTTTCTTTAACTAGGAACCCGTTTTTTTATGGAGTTTTCCTTGCCAAGTATTTCTTCTCTGCAGTTCTTTCTCAATCGCAACATTAATTTGATCATTTCGAATCAATCCCCAACCAGGTCCTGCTAAATATCTTGGCGGCACTTCCCCAGCGAATCTTTCAATAATAAAATTAGGGTTTAACCTTTCGGTAAAATTCACTATAAACTCTATGTATTCGTCAAATGAAAACAGATCGTAATCAGATGGATATACCTTGTAGTCCTTAGCCATTGTTGTGCCTTCAACAATTTGTAGTTGATGAAACTTAATGGTAGTTAAAGGTAATTCAGATATTTGTGATACTGACTTCATCATCATTTCTCGGGTTTCACCAGGTAATCCAAAAATAAAATGAGCACCTACATTAATTCCAAATTTTGCTGTGATTTTAATTGCATCAAGCGATTGTTCAAAACTATGCCATCGGTTTATTCTATCTAATGTACTGTTATAGATACTTTCAATACCATATTCGATAATAATATAGTATTCTTCTGAAAGTTTTTGGAGGTACTCAAGCTTCTCATTATCAATACAGTCAGGTCTGGTGCCTATAACTAAGCCAATAACACCATTTTGTTTTAATGCACCTTCGTACAAAGTCTTTAGTTCTTCTAATGGTTTGTAGGTGTTTGAGTAAGGTTGGAAATATACAAGATACTTTTTTGCTCTTCTATATCTTATTTTATGAAACTCAATTCCTTCACGTACTTGATGCTCAATTGGTTTTTTAGGGTCACAATATGATGGGTTAAAAGCATCATTATTGCAATAGGTACAACCACCTCGTGAAAGTATACCGTCTCTGTTTGGGCATGTAAATCCTGCATCAACACTTATTTTTTGAACACGTTCTCCAAATTTATGTTTAAAGTAAAGTGAATAGGCATTATACCTTCGGTCATGATTCCATGGGTAATTGTTATTGTCCATTTCGTTAATATAGTATACCGGCAAAAATAATAAATAAAAAAAGGGATGAATCGTAATGAATCATCCCTTTAAAGCAAATGCTTAATTTCTTATTTAGCAACTCTTTCAAGCCATTTAACCATAAACAATACGGTAAACATTGAAATAGCAGTAGCAACTACAAATATACCCCAAGTCATCCAAATTGGAATTGATTCATACAGTATTGCACCAATAAATAGTAGTCCGTTACCCAATGCTGTAGCTCCTAACCATCCACCTTGCATTAAACCTTGATATTGTGGTGGACTTACTTTTGAAACAAATGAAATACCCATCGGACTGATAAATAATTCGGCAACAGTTAAGATGAAATATGTACCTAGCAATAGAAAAGGAGTAACTTTTTCAGAGTCAACCAGTGGAGTTCCACCAAGTCTTGGACTAATCTCAGATAATAATGGAAGACCGAATGAACCGAGCATCATAACAACAAATGCCGAACATGCGATTCCCATACCAATTGCAATTTTCTTGGGAGTTGATGGTTCAATACCTCTAGCATGTAACCATCCAAAAAGAGCTACAATTATAGGTGTAAGAAATACAACAAAGAATGGGTTCATTGATTGGAATATTTCAGCTGCAAACTTCCAGGAACCAAATTGTAGAACAGTGTAATCTTTAGCAAAGAATGTTAATGTAAGTCCATTTTGGTGAAAAGAGAACCAGAAGAAAATTACAACAGCAAATACAGCTAATAGTGCATACATACGTTGCGCAACTTCTTTTGCTTCCATTTTGATTTCCTCAGTAATTTCTCCAGAGGCAGTTTTAACACCTTTTGGATCTGGGAAATTCTTTTTGTTAACTAAATAAATAACAGTTGAAATTGCCATTGCTATAATAGCAATACCAAATGCATAATGGAAACCTGTATTAAATACATTTAAGTAATCATTAGAAAAAGCAGTTAAGTCTGAAACAGGTATATCAGATGCAGCAGCTGCATATTCTTGGAATTTTGTCGCATTATCAGCATTCATGTTTCCGCCTAGGTATGTATGGCATTGTTCAGGAAGACTAGCGTCATAAATGTATCCATTTGATTTTAGCCACCAATCTCTAATACCTACGGCTGTAAAAGGTGCAAATATGGCTCCTACATTAATAAATGCATAGAATAATGAAAAACCGGAATCTCTCTTTGCTCCATATTTTTCATTGTCGTACATCTGACCAACAAGAGCCTGTAGGTTTCCTTTAAATAAACCATTACCAAAAGCAATTACAAAAAGACCAACAATTGATAGTGTTAGAAATAATGGAACACTTGAAACAGGAGTAGGGGTAGGTATTGCCATTATAACATAACCAAGTGCCATGAGTAATAGTCCTGCAAGGATAGTTCCTTTGTAATTCTTTATTCTATCGGCAATTATACCACCTACCAATGCAAGTATATATATTGAGAAATAGAATGCAGCATAAATATAACCAGCATTTGTACCGCTTAGACCAAACTTGGCCTGTAAAAACAATACAAGTATTGCCATCATTGTATAAAATCCAAAACGTTCTCCCATATTGGCGAGCGAAGCTGGAATTAGTCCCTTGGGGTGACCTTTAAACATAATTATCGATTTTGGTTAAAAATTAATTTTTTTTAGTAAGCGGACAAAAATAGTGAAAATTGTTAGCCGTACAAGTTTATCATAGTTAATTAGCTAACATTATGATACTTTAGAATTAATTAATATAAGTGTATATAGATCTGTGAAGAATAAAAAAAGCCTCCGACAAATTAATGTTGGAGGCTTCATATAAAATCAACAAGGTATACTATGCTATACCCAAGTCTATCATTGAATTTGCAACTTTAAGGAATCCTGCAATATTGGCGCCTTTTACATAATCAATATAACCATCTTCTCTTGTTCCATGAGTAACACAAGCTTCATGAATACTTTTCATGATATGATGTAGTTTTGCATCAACCTCTTCACGAGTCCATGCTAATTTCATAGCATTTTGTGTCATTTCAAGTCCAGATGTTGCAACACCCCCTGCATTTACAGCTTTACCAGGTCCGAATAGTATACCATTTTTTTGTAATAAATGTACAGCTTCAGGTGTAGAAGGCATATTTGCACCTTCAGCAACACAGATACATCCGTTTTCTACAAGTTTAGCAGCGTCTTCTTCGTCAAGTTCATTTTGAGTAGCACAAGGAAGAGCTACATCAACTTTAACTTCCCAAGGGCGTTTACCAGCATGGAAGGTTGCTTCTGGAAACTCCTCAGCGTAAGGTGAAACAATATCTTGGTTAGAAGCTCTAAGTTCTAACATATACTCAATTTTATCGCCAGTAATTCCTTCTGGGTCATGTATGTAACCATCAGGTCCTGATAAAGTAACAACTTTACCACCAAGTTCTTCAACTTTTAAGGCAGCACCCCATGCAACGTTGCCAAAACCAGAAACAGATACTTTTTTGTCTTTAAATGAATCGCCCTTTGTGGCAAGCATTTCTTGAGCAAAATATACTGTACCAAAACCAGTTGCTTCGGGACGTATTAAACTTCCACCCCAACCAAGACCTTTTCCTGTTAGAACACCAGTATTTTCTCTTGCAAGTTTTTTGTACATACCATATAGGTACCCAATCTCTTTTCCACCAACGCCAATATCTCCGGCAGGAACGTCTGTGTCAGGTCCAATTAGTCGCCACAACTCAAGCATAAAACCTTGACAGAATCTCATTATTTCTGAATCTGATTTACCCTTTGGGTTAAAATCAGAACCACCTTTACCACCACCCATTGGAAGGGTAGTTAATGCATTTTTAAATATTTGTTCAAATCCTAAAAATTTAAGGATACTTAAGTTAACGCTTGGGTGGAATCTTAATCCTCCTTTGTAAGGTCCAATTGCATTATTAAACTGAACACGGTAACCAAGATTAACATGAACTTTACCATTATCATCAACCCATTGCACTTTAAATGTAAGCACTCTGTCTGGCTCAATTATTCTTTCAATAATGCCAGCTGATTCAAACTGAGGATTGTCATTTACTGCATCTTCAATTGATTCAAGTACTTCACGAACAGCCTGAAGATATTCAACTTCACCAGGATGTTTTTTTTCCAGATCATTCATTATTTTATTCAGATCCATAGCTGTATAATTAGTTAGTTTAATTGTTATTTTTTTAACACTACAAAATTAGTCTTTAAACCAACAAAGCAAGCTTTTTTATGAAAAAAAAGCAATTTTTTATTGGGTCTAAATTATCATAACTCATAATTGTATAACACTCATATTTACAGTTATGTAGGGTTGGGATTATGTTCGTTGAAATCATGTCTGTCGTTAATAATATTTTAGTTAAATCTACCAGTTGTAAAATAACATAATAGTTTCCATCAAGTTGATATTATTGTTAATCAAAAACGAATAACTATATCATACCAATTCAGATCAAGAATCTGATTGTAATACAATGTTCTTTTCTAATAACCCATGATCTAAATAGAGTTTATAATCAAAATGTTTGTGCACATAAATGTATAACTAAATAATTAGTTGATTTTCTTTGGAGTTATTAGATTTTTGATTTTCTTTTCAATATATAACTAAAAAGTTAGTTATATAAGAAATTGCACATATGAAACAATTAACAAAAGCAGAAGAACAGATTATGCATGTGCTGTGGGAATTGGAAAGGGGATATGTGAGAGATATACTCGAGAAACTTCCAAATCCAAAACCAGCATATAATACTGTATCAACAATAATACGGATTCTTGAAAAAAAAGGGTTCGTTGATTATAATGCTTTTGGTAAGGCACATGAGTATTATCCTTTAATTTCTAAGAAATTGTATCGAAAAAACTTCTACAAAGGTTTTGTTCAAAACTACTTTGGGAACTCTTACCAAGCTCTAACATCATTTTTTGCCAATGAAGAGAATTTGAGTTTAAACGAGCTTGAGGATCTAAGGAAATTACTTGATCAGGAGATTGATAAGAAAAAGAAAGAAAAATAATATGAACTCATTAATCATATATTTATTACAATCATCCATAAGTCTTGGTGTTTTTTATCTTTTTTATGAAATGTTATTTCGTAAAGAAACGTATTTTCAGTTTGTTAGATATTATTTTCTATTTGCTATACTTGTATCAGCTTTTCTCCCTATTGCAAATATTGATGTTAATCAGGTATTAGCAAGTAGTTATGATATTCCTATAATTATTTATCCAATTCCCGCTCTTGTTGAGTATACTCTAAATGAAGTAACAATATATGCAAATCCAATTACTGCTGAAAATTCAAGTTGGCATAATAATGTAACCCTTCCTTTTTTGTTTCTGGCCATTTATATTATCGGGGTAGGTATTTCTTCGATTTTTTTTCTAGTTAAGTTGTTTCAACTATCTAGGTTGCTGAGAAGGTATGGAGTTTATGGTGTAAAACCTTCAAAAGTTATTGATATTCCTGATATACCAACTTTTTCATTTTTCAATTATATTTTCATTGATAAAAACAAAATTTCCAAGGAAAGTGAAAAGAAGATAATTGCACATGAAACAGTTCATATACAACAAAAACATTCGATTGATTTAATAGTTGTGGAACTATTTGCAATAGTACTATGGTTTAATCCACTAATATATGTTGTTAAAAAAAGAATTAAGGAGAATCATGAGTTTATTGCCGATAGAGATGTTGTAGGTATGTATTCGAATAAGTTTGAATATAGCAAGTTATTAATACAAAATTCGAGTATTATTAAAACAAATATATTAACACATAATTTTAGTTATTCACTATTAAAAAGGAGGTTATTTATGATTAAAAAATCTAAAAATCCATTATTATTTTCATTAAAACTAACGGGAGTTGCTATTGCAGTTAGCATTGTGTTTTTTGCATGTTCAGGTCCTGCTTCAAATGAAGATCTATTGGATAAACACACTGAAAACAAATCTGTAGAAACAGAGTCGGAATATGATGATGCAAATGTTTTTACAGTGGTTGAAGAAATGCCAGAATTTGTAGGCGGTAATGAAGAACTTATTGCTTTTTTATCGAAGAACATTAAATATCCAAAAGAAGCTAAGGATAATGATATAGAAGGTAAGGTGATTGTGAGTTTTGTTATCGACACAGATGGAAGTGTAACAGATGCAGAAGTAGTTAGAAGTGTTGGTAGTGGTTGTGATGAAGAAGCAGTTCGTGTTGTATCATCTATGCCTAAATGGATTCCGGGTAAACAACGGGGAAAAGCCGTAAAAGTTAGTTTTAAGCTACCAATTAATTTCGCACTTGACGCTGGTAGTAAGGACCAGGTTTTTCAAGTTGTTGAAATTATGCCTGAGTATCCAGGAGGTGAAAAAGCATTGTTTTCCTTTTTGGGAAATAATATTAAATATCCAGAGGTAGCTAAGAAAAACAAAGTAACAGGCAGAGTATTTGTTACTTTCGTTGTTGAAAAAGATGGTAGTGTGGCTGATGTGAAATTACTTAAAGGTATAGGTTCGGGTTGTGATGAAGAAGCTATGCGAGTGATAAAATCAATGCCAAATTGGAAACCAGGTACACAAAGAGGCAAAGCTGTTCGTGTACAGTATAATCTACCAATCAAATTCGCACTTCAATAATTTTTTTCTCCATATCAACTAAGAACTTAGTTGATGTATTTATAAAATTAGGCGTAGATTGATAACTGCGCCTAATTATTTATTATGAAACGTTAACCTTATGGATAGAGTCTATAATGGTTCCATCAACCCATTTTCTACTCCTACAATTTCATCTTCAAGTTCAACTCTTTCGGGTATTTCGCAAATAGCTTCTGCTTTTGCTTTTAATCCCTGAATTGTTATAAGAGGTAAACCAGCCGTATTGGCTTTTTCAATTTCTTCAACACCTGGAGCAAAATACTTATGAATAACATTTATTTGCCTTGGGTGAATACATCCCATACCATCAAAGCCCAATGATTTCGAGATTTTTACATTCTCAGCTAATGCGTCCATATCACTTACATCGCTAAACACAGAATCAATTGCCTGAACTACTGCAGCTTTGCATGCCATTGCCACCATATTTCTAGCAACAAAGGTTTGGTTCCCACTGTCTGTTCTTTTGATGCCCATATCAGCAGTAAAGTCTTCTAAACCAATAGCAACGGCAACAACATTTTCTTTTGCATTAGCTATTTAGTATGCAATTAAAACACCCGATGCACTTTCAATTATTTGCATTGGCCAAATATCATGATCAACGGGATTCGCTTTTTTGAGATCTGCTATTTTGTTTTCAATTAATATTAGATCTTCCGCGCTTTCACATTTTGGCACCAAAATTAGGGTTACATTATTTGGAATGATAAAATCAAAATCAGAAATACCAGCATCACCCTGGTTAATTCTTACCATTCTTTCTGCACCATAAAAATTTAGACTACGAAGAGCATTTCTTACCATAAATCGAGCTTCAACTTTTTTGGCCGGAGCTACAGCTTCCTCAAGATCAAGTATTAAACAGTTTGGTTTATGCAATCCTGCATTTAGTATTAATTTTAGGACTATTTCCGGGAAGGTATAAACGTGTGGATCTAAAGTCATCTTTTTTAGTTACCGGTGTATTATTCTCTATAATAGGAAGTAAATACTCTTTATCAGTTTCAATAATTTTTTTATGGCAGCTTCTATTCTTGCCGCCATAACAGAATCAACAGTTCCCCTATCATTAATGATTACTTTGGCATTTTTTACATCGAAAAAAGCCATCATATCGGTAACTAATTTTTTAATGGTATTACCATATAAAAATTTTACTTTGCTAGTAAGTTCAAAATCAATTCCACCATCATTAAGTAGTTCAAATTGAACCTTACAATAAGACTTTACACCACGTCCATAATCGCCAGCAAGACCTATTTTTTCCATATTAGTTATTTTGGATTTCAAGGATGCAAACGAAGTTAGATTGTAATATTGAAACATATTATTTTACTACATTTTTCATTAAATCAGACTTATTTATAATGGTTTTAATAGTCTCTGATTATGTGTGCATCAAACATTTTAAATTTTAAGAATTGTGTTTTTAAATAACATTAAGTAAGTTTGCATGTTGGCTTTGGATATCGAACTTTCTCTCTACTTGCAACTAGAAACCTATTCAAAGCCAACAATTTATTCTCAATGAATAAAATGGTGAAAAAGTTCTATCCATATTTACTTGTTTTTTTACAAATGGGAAGTTTGTTTTACATTGCTGTATCAGCTTCTGTTATTTCAAATAATTCTGTTGGTTTGTTAGTAGAAGCTACGGGTATTTTTTTGGCAATTCATGCAATTTATGTTGTAAAAGTTAAGAATGTAAATATTACACCTACGGTAAAAAAGGGTAGTGAGTTAATTACTTTGGGGCCATATCGGATTATTCGTCATCCAATGTACATAGCGCAGATTATTGCAGTTATACCTCTAATTATAGATTACTATTCTTGGTTAAGGGTATTGGCTTTTGGACTTCTATTGATAACTCTTTTAGTTAAAATTCAATATGAAGAAAGGCAACTAATTTCGCATTTTCCTGCCTATATTGAGTATAAAAAAACAACTTACAAGCTTATACCATTTATTTACTAGGGTCTGAAATATTGTCAGTAATCCATTAAGTAATTTGTGTGATTATAATTGGCATATACTTTGATTAGTGCAATCGAACAAATAATCATAATATGTCATTGCAAAATATTAAATCTCTTGACGAACTAAAGAAATCGCTTGATGATAATTCAAGAAACTTTGTGTTACTATATAAAAGTGGATCAGAAACTAGCGAATGCAGCTATAAAAATATTGAACAAGTAATTGACAACGGAGTAGTAGTAAGTATTTTTGCTGTTGATGTAAAAGAAGTTAGGGATATACACATACACTATGGAGTAACTTCGGTGCCTTCCCTATTAGTATTTCAAGGTGAAAAATTTGAAAGAGTTGTTAAGGGCTGTAATGATGATGGTTATTATAAATCTCTTTTTGAAAGTGCATTATTTTCGGCCAAAAAACTTGAAAATGATACCCCACAAAAAAGAGTGACAGTTTATTCCACACCTACTTGCAGTTGGTGCACAACCTTGAAAACACATTTGAAGAAAAATGGTATTTCATATTCGGAAATAGATGTTTCAAAGGATCAAAAAGCTGCCGAGGTGATGCGTAGTAGAAGTGGTCAACAGGGCGTTCCACAAACAGATATCGGCGGTGAAATGATTGTGGGCTTTGATAAAACTAAGATTAACAAACTATTAAATATTCAGTAGATTTGCTGTTCAATTTTAATTAAAAAAGTAATACTAATAACAAATATAACTATATAATAATGAAAGAATTACAACCTTTAAATGAGAATGTAATATTAGACATCTCAGACGATAAATCAGAACAAAAAACTGCATCAGGAATAATAATACCTGATTCAGCAAAGGAGAAACCTCAATATGCCAAGGTAACTGCCATTGGAAATATTGAAAATCCTGGAATTTCAGTAGGTGATATAGTATATTATAAGAAGTTCTCAGGAACAGAATTTGAATTTAACGGTGGAAAATTCTTAATGGTTCCTTATGCCGATTTACTTGCAGTTGTTGTAGAAACTGAAGAAATATAATCATCTAAAAGAATTAATCTTAGAGCTGCTTTATATCTGTAAAGCAGCTTTTTTTTCTTAATTACTGACTATGTAACATTTTAAAAGCTGATCCAAGATTGTTAATTAATTCCCCGGCTGTAATTGATTCCAATCCCATTTTATTTGCTGCAATATCACCCGATAATCCATGTAAATAAGCACCCAATATTGCTGAAGTACCAGGAGTGTAACCCGAGGCCAATAGCCCAGTAATAATTCCGGTAAGCACATCACCACTACCCGCTGTTGCCATCCCAGGATTACCAGTTGAGTTAAAAAAACATTGGCCATCAGGAAAACATATGCATGTATTTGCTCCTTTTAGAACCACATAAATACCATGTTTTTGAGCTAAATAATTTTGTTTATCAAGACGTTCTGAATCGTTTGACCAACCACCAACCAATCGTTGGAATTCTTTGGGGTGAGGTGTTAGGATGCATCCTGAAGGTAAAAATGCAAGCCATGTTGGATTTTCTGACAATATATTTAGAGCATCCGCATCAAGTACCATTGGGCAATCACTATTTTGGATTAACAGTTTCATGGCCATCTGTGATTGATGTTCCATACCTAAACCTGGTCCAATACCAATTGAATTTATATTTTCGATATTGGGAGCCTCTGAGAAATAATTATCATATCTATCAATGCTTAACATTGTTTCTGGCGAAGCAGTTTGCAGGATGTTAATACCTGATCTTGGTATGTGGGTATGCAATAACCCAACTCCTGATCTTAAGCAAGCATTTGATGCAAGCACTGCGGCTCCCATACTACCATTACTGCCTGCAACAATTAATGCATGACCAAATGTACCTTTGTGAGAGTACTTGGGTCTTTTTTTTATAAGTGGTATGATATCATCTTCTATAATGAAATTATGTTTTGTTTCTGTGGACTGAATATAATCATTGCTTAAGCCAATATCCAATATTTCCCATTTTCCAACATAGCCGTCGTTTTCAGGAAAAAGAAAGCTTAGTTTCGGAAACTGAAACGACAAGGTATAGTCTGCTTTTACTATTGCTCTTTTATTAGGTTTCGAGGATTGATCTGCAAATAGACCAGATGGGATATCAATGGCAATGATAATTGCTCCTAATTCATTTATCATATCAATTACTTTACCAATAAACCCTTCTACTGGTCGTGTAAGTCCTGATCCAAAAATTGCATCAATAATAATATCCTCATTTCCAATTTCACTTATATCCTTAGTATCATTTATATCAATAAGTTTAACATTGTCTTTTTCAATAAGTCTTTCAAGGTTAATCTGAAAGTCATCCGAAGTCTTATCTGAATACCTAATAATATTTACAATAACTTCATATCCCTCATCTGCCATCATACGTGCAAGTGCAAGTCCATCACCTCCGTTATTCCCCAATCCACAAAATATATGAAAGGCAATATCTTTTTTTATATGATCCTTAATCCATAAAAATAGCTCATTCGAAGCACGTTCCATTAAGTTAATGGATGAAATAGGCTCATTTTCAATTGTATATGCATCAGCTTCTCGAATCTTATCAACTGGAAATATTTTCATGATATTAGTTTATTTGTGCTAAGGTACATTGAAAATTAACAACCTTAGGGATATACTGTATTCTTATTATATGGCAAATTTAGTTTTAGTATCTTTATTTTCAAACACAAAGTGATAGCCAAATGAGAAAATAAATGAATGTTTTATACTATTGTATGTCAAATTGCTGTTTCCAATATATTAATGATTACTGATTACCTTTGTGTACTAAAGAAATACAATATGAAATACTTAACAGCAATAGCGTTTTTGATAAGTTTAAATATTTACGGACAACGAATTAACCCACATGCATGTGAATTTCATGATAACCTGTTGGATCGGTCATCTGAGATGATACTATCAAATGATACCACAATCGATGTTAATTTTTACCACTTGGATATCGAAATAGCTCTTGATTCAGCTTATTTAATCGGGAATGTTTCTTATGGTATCACTTCCTTAATCAATGGGTTGTCATCACTTAAGTTGGATTTAGATAGTGCATTTACCATTGACAGTATTACACCAAATGTATCTTCCTATTCCTTTAACAATAATGTACTAACCCTAAATATGAATTCAACATATAATATTGGTGAACATATTTCTTTTGTGATTTATTATCATGGTGCTCCTGTTTTGGCTGGAGGATACAAGGGATTAAGATATGAGAATCACGATAATAATGAGTTGGTTATTGCGTCTTTGTCGACTCCATATCTGGCACATACATGGTGGCCATGTAAAGACGGTACAGAAGATAAGTCGGATTCAACATTCATCGATATTACAATCATGGATACTATAATTGGGTCAATACCTGTTATTGCATTATCCAATGGAATGCTCGACACAGCAGAAGTGATTGGAAGCAAAAAGAGATTTAGTTGGAAACATAAGTATCCGTGTGTACCTTATTATATTATGGTCGCAATTTCTAACTATAATCATTTTCAACATGAATTTATAGGTGATGATTATACATTTCCAATTGACTACTATGTATTCGAATCACATATGGAAGAAGCCCAAGAAGGTGTTGCTTTGTTACCCGAAGCAATGGCATTCTTTACTGAAATATTTGGACCATATCCGTTTTTAAATGAAAAGTATGCGATGACCCAATTGGGCTATTATGGAGCCATAGAAAATCAAACAAATACCATAACTAATAATATGAGTTTGGAATGGCTTTATGTATCTGTCCATGAACTTGCTCATATGTGGTTTGCTGATATGATTACTTGCAGCACATGGAACCATGGTTGGTTAAACGAAGGATTTGCCTCATATGCTGAAGCATTGTTTAATGAATATCGTTTTAATGGATATCATCAGTATATGGAAAACTTTGAGTTTTATAATGGTGGAACAGTTTATATGGAAGATGTGTCAAATCCATACACTGTTTTTCAACCCATAATTTATAATAAAGGGGCTTATGTATTACATATGCTTCGAGGAGTAGTTGGAGATACCACATTTTTTGAGATTATTAATGATTATGCTAACGATGAGCAATTTAAATACAAACTAGCAACAACCGAAGAGTTTCAGTATGTGTGTGAGGAAATAAGTGGCAAAGACCTAGACTACTTTTTCGATCAATGGATTTACGATGAGCGATTTCCACGATATTATTATAACTATGATTATGATCATGCCAATGAAAATTTAAAGGTTACAGTTATTCAAAATCAGGGAATTATGGGATGGCGTGATGTATTTATTATGCCCATGGAAATTGGGATTTATTTCTCGGATAATTCAGATACAATTATAACTGTTATGAATGATAGTGAATCAACTACATATACATTTGAATTTAATAAAGAAGTACTAAATGTTGTGATTGATCCAAATAATTGGATACTTAAAAATGCCATTTGGGATCCGAGTATTGTTGTAAATGTTGATGAAAATACATCTGACTTGATTGAAATTTATCCCAATCCAAATACTGGTAGCTTTGTTGTAATTGTTCCCAAAGGTCTTTATTCTGATGATTTAATATTAAGTATTTGCGAGTTAAATGGTAAGCTTTTGTATAACTTAAATCCTGACCCAGGTAAGAAGATTGAAATCGTTGGGTTGAGTTCCGGACTGTATCTACTTAAGGCAAGTTCTGGAAGGTTAAGTGTAACGAAAAAAATAATTGTAAACTAAAATTTGCTATTTAGGGTTACATTATTCATTTATAATCGGTTAGTATTCCTCCATTGCTAATTAGTGACATTATTCCAACCATGGATCCAGGTTTGTATTTGGATTTGCATAAATATCAGTATTTGTAAACTTAACAATGGTTTTAAGCATATCTAACTTTACTCTGGCAATCTCATCATCCGGGTTAGCTTTGAGAATGGCTAAATAATCATTAATTGCCTTACTCTTATCCTGAATCTTAGTATATAACTCAGCGCGTGAATGTAATAAACTTAATTCGTTCTTGTTTTTGCTTATTTTCGAATTGAGTTCTTTAATCTTCCTTAAAATTTCCTTTTCTTCCAATTGTTCAAACTATTTAATATCCTTTGGAAATCCTAAGCATGTTAACCTCAATATCGCCATTCTCAGGGTAAATTGATATCCAGTCATTGTCTTCGGAAAACCATTTGTATTGATTCCCAACTCTAATTAAATAATCATTGAAATCCATACCTTCAGAAACCTGTATTACAAAACCGCCATTTTTAGCAGTTCCGCTACCATAACTTACAATTAATTTGCAAGGTTCTCCATCCAGGCTCCTTGCCTTCATTATGATATAATTACTTTTTCTAACATTGATTTTTACTGGCTCAAATGTAAATTTATCTAATACTTTAGAAACAATTGTATCACTTGATCCAATAATATCAACTATCGAATTCTCTTCGATATATGTTGTTATTTTATTTATCATTTCAGAGGGATAAGTTTCGTCGGGCTTAATACCCTCTGCTTTTTTATATCCAGCTATAGCTTTATCGTAAGTTTTTGAATTATAAAATCTGTCGGCATCAATAATTGCAAGCTCATATTCAGCCATTAACCGTTGCAATCTTTCAGCAACATGACCTTCACATTCAACAATTTTTTGCTGTGGGTATTTCTCGTTTGGTTTAATACTTTTAGCCAATTGATATTTCTTTAAGGCTTCTTCATACTTCCCTTGATCGAAGAACACATCTCCATCAGCAATGGATTGAGCAAAACGTTCTTCTTTCTCTGCTTCTAATCTTTCTAGTTCCTTACTAATAGCAATTAATCGTTTTCGTGGGTATTCTTGATCGTTTCTTAATGACTGAGCTTTTTCAAATTCAACCCTTGCCAATTCAAAGCTTCCCTCATTAAACAAGTTATCACCTTTTTGGATGGCATCATCGTATGATTTTTTACGCTCTGCTTCTTTTCTAATATTATTTTGAATTGTTAATACCGACTGTCTTTTTTGTCGCGCTTGATCCTCTTTGGGAATAAGCACCAATGCTTCATCATATTTTTGAATTGCCAGGTCATATTCTTTGTTCTCTTTAAATGAATCACCTTCAGCCAATAGAGTGTTAAACTGTAGCTTAATCTCCGCTTGTTTTTCTTTCACAACCAACAGGCTATCAATAACAATAATTTGCTGTTTTGGCAATACTTCTTCTGGTTTCAATTCAACAGCATTTACATAAAGGCTTCTAGACTCATCCAGCTTATCTTCATGAAATTTATTAATAGCAATGATAATCAGCTCATTATATTTATCATCTATTTGTTTTTGTTTGGCAGCTTCCTTCAGAAAAATAGTAATTGCTTCAATTTTGGCTTGGGGGTAACTTTCCAATGATTTTATGGTTTGGGCCTCTCTATATTTTTTTATGGCTAAATCATAGTTGGCCGAATTGTAAAGATTGTCGGCTTGCTGAATTAAAGTATTATATTCTTGGTCAACTTTTGCTTGTGCTTCTATAAGTTCCTGAGCTTTTGAAATTTCAACTAATTGTGATGCTGGATAACTATCATCTGGTTTTACCTCTAGCGCTGTTTCGTATTTGTCTTTGGAGATATTATAGGATCCTATTTCAAATGCACTATCTGCACTTGCTATAATTGCCGAATAATTGGCCTCGGCTGCTAACCTTTGATTTGTGAAAACAGTCTCAATATCAGAAACCTTTGATTTAGGATAAGACTCATTAGGTTTGAGATTCAATGCTAGGTTATATTTACCAAGAGCTAATGAATATTCAGATAAATCAAATAGGCTATCACCACTTACGATATATTGATTATAGTTACTTTCAAGAAATTGTTTCTCGCCTTCAAGCTTATCATTAATTTTTGATATCATATCAGAAGGATAATTTTTTTCGGGCCATACCTGGGTTGCGGATAGATATTCTTTACGAGCCGAGATAAAATCCATTGATATATAATAATCATCAGCATTTTTGATAAGGTTATTGTATTTTCTCTCTTTGGTAGCGAGAGGTTCCAGAGTTGTAATTTGCTTTAGTGCTTCTTTATTTTCAGGAATTATATCAGATGCTTGTTTCGTTAGTTTTAATGCTTCTAAATAATTTTTTATTAGAAAATGTTTTCCAGCTTCTTCTAATTTTTGATTAAACCGTTCTTCTCTCTGTTCATATTCATTCTTGAGTTTTTTTGCATTACTCAATTCAGTTAATGGAGAGTCTTTTTCTGGAAATATTCCGGCTGCTTCAGTAAATGAGGCAATGGCTTTTTCATACTCCTGATCCTCTACATATACCTTTCCCGCCTCCATTGCTTTGTCGAAGGATTGAATCTTTTCTCTTTTACTCGATTGGAGTTCTTTAATCTCGCGTACCTTGTTTAAGGTGTATTCATCACTAGGTATAATTTTAAGTGCCTTATTATATTGGTCAATCGCATCATCAAGTTTATTATTATCATAAAGCTCATCAGCATAATCGATTATATCGTAGAACTCATCCTCAGCAGCCATCGAATCTTTCATTTTTTCAACAATTACCAGGATCTTGTTTTTGGCATATTCGTCTCCAGGTTTTAACTTAAGGGCTTGTTGATAATATGCTTTAGCATCCATTAAACTGTAGCTGTTAAATTTTTTGTCGCCATAAATAATTGCTTCATCGTAGGTGGTCGCCTCTTGAGCAAAGGAAGTTATTCCTAGTATCATGGTCAAAAACAAAATAAATATCCTGTTTTGAATTCTTAACTTATATATATTGTGAATTGCCTGCATATTCCTTTTGACAATTATTTTTAACTTTATTAAAATATCTCACTTCTGATAACGAATATTGTAAGTAATTATTTTTAAGATTAAATTACTCCATCTATTATCTCCATTTTTCTATCTGCCATTTCAGCTAGTTCCTTGTTATGTGTTACAATAACAAAAGTTTGACCAAATTCTCTCCTTAGATTTAATATAAGTTTGTGTAGTTCATTTGATGCAACTGAATCAAGGTTGCCCGAAGGTTCATCAGCTAGGATTATCCTGGGGTTATTTATTAAAGCCCTGGCGATTGCAACTCGTTGTTGTTCTCCTCCAGACATGGCATCAGGTTTATGTTCTGCCCTATCTGATAAGTCTAAAAATTTTAGTAGCTCCATGGCTTTTTTTACGGCCTTCTTTTTTGTTAACCCTGCTATAAATGCAGGGATACATATATTCTCAAGTGCTGTAAACTCAGGTAACAGATGGTGAAACTGAAAAACAAAACCTATTGTTTTATTTCTAAATTCGGCAAGATCTCTATTATTAAGTTTATAAATATCAATATCAGCTATATTTATACTACCCGAATCAGCATTTTCTAAGGTGCCCAATATTTGCAATAGAGTTGACTTTCCTGCCCCTGACTTCCCAACGACTGATACAATTTCACTTTCCTTAATTTCTAGGTTAACGCCTTTCAGAACATCAACGCTGCCGTATGACTTTAATAGGTTTTCAACAACAATCATAAACTTAATTAATATGGCAAAGATAGTACTAATTTAAAAGTGTGTCTAAATATGGCTTCATATTAAACTTTGTGAATATATAATATTCATATATTTATTTTTGTACTACTTTTGACCATCAAAATCTCATTGAAACTTTTTGTACTATGAATCTACACGAATACCAAGGTAAATCTATTTTAAAAATGTTTGGCGTTACAGTGCCAACAAGTATTGTAGCAAAATCCCCTGATGCAGCTGTTGATGCAGCAAAGGAAATACAGAAACAAACCGGATCTGACAAATGGGCTGTAAAAGCACAAATTCATGCTGGTGGCCGAGGCAAAGGTGGTGGTGTTAAAATAGCAAAGTCACTTGAAGAGGTTAAGTCATATGCTGATGAAATTTTAGGTATGATGTTGGTTACACCTCAAACAAAGAAAGAAGGAAAACTTGTTCGCAAAATAATTGTTGAACAAAATATATATTATCCGGGTCCAGAAGATGTTGAGGAATACTATATGAGTATTTTATTGAATCGTGATTTAGGTCGTAATATGATCATGTATTCGCCGCGAGGAGGAATGAATATTGAAGAAGTAGCAGAAGAAACACCTGATGAAATATTTACAGAAATAATAGATCCTAAAGTTGGTGTAACTGGTTTTCAGGCCCGAAGAGTTGCCTTTAATTTAGGACTAAGTGGTATTGCTTTTAAGCAGATGGTTAAATTTGTGGCAGCGCTTTACAAGGCATATATTGGTTCGGATAGTAGTATGTTTGAAATTAACCCAGTAATTAAAGCTGCTGATGGTAAGATTTATGCTGCGGATGCAAAAGTGACCATTGATAATAATGCACTTTATCGTCATAAGGATATTGCTCATATGAGGGATCTTAATGAAGAAGATCCTGTTGAAGTTGAAGCTAGTAGATATGATTTGAATTTTGTTAAGCTTGATGGGAATGTTGCTTGTATGGTAAATGGTGCAGGTTTGGCAATGGCAACAATGGATATGATTAAGATATCGGGAGGTAATCCTGCTAATTTCCTAGATGTAGGTGGAACTGCTGATGCAAAACGAGTTGAGGAAGCATTCAGAATAATACTAAAGGATGAGGGGGTTGAAGCCATACTTGTGAATATTTTTGGTGGAATTGTACGGTGCGATAGAGTTGCCCAAGGAATAGTTGATGCCTATAAAAATATTGGTGATATTAAGGTGCCGATAATTGTTCGTTTACAAGGTACAAATGCTGAAGAAGGTAAAGCATTAATAGATGAATCGGGATTACAAGTTCACTCTGCGATTCAGCTTGAAGAGGCTGCCAAATTGGTTGATACCGTGCTATAATAAATAAGATAAATAACTTATGCTAAACCGAAATTAGTAATTGCTGATTTCGGTTTTTTATTTATAGCTTTTTCCTTTTATGAAATATTGTTAATATTGCCCATAGTATTATCTACATGGGGAAAATTAGAAATATAGCAACTTTACCACGAATCTATTTTAACATTGTAGACTCATTAAAAAAGCAAAAACAATTCCTGAAATTGAACATTGCTCCCTTATTAGAAAAGTCAATGGCTGAAAATGATGGTTCGCTTTCTGATAAGGATTTTATTAAAATTAATAACTATTATGGACTGGCTGTACCTTCAATTCTTGGGGAAGCCTTTTGTGCTTTGAGAGGCAAAGATATGACCATTGAGGAACGTTGGACAAGTACCAGTCAAGGAATTATAACTGGTATTTTTGATGACTTTCTTGATGATCATAAACTACCTGAAGAGTATATTGAACAGATGGTTAAACACCCCGAGGTAATAGAACCTAAGTCATCCAATGAATTGCTTTTTATTAACTTTTACATGATGGCTCTTGATAAGGCATCTAATCCTGAGTTTATTACAAAACAATTTGTAAAAGTTCATAAGGCTCAAATTGAAAGTATTGAGCAAGAAGTAATAGGTATTTCAGAAAAACGAGTATGGGAGATTACCAGCCATAAAGGAGGTGACTCAGTATTATTTTACAGAGAAGGGTTTGGCAATAATATGGTTGATGGTGAGAAGGAAACAATGTTTCAACTTGGTACATTAATGCAATATGAGAATGATATTTTTGATGTATATAAAGACAATAAGAGTGGCATAAAAACTATTCCAACAACTGTAAATAAAGTATCAGAGCTAAGGAATAGATATTTGCATGAGATGGATCTTTTTATCGGTCTTTGTCATAGGATGAACTACCCAGATAATAATATTCGACTTTTTTTAAACAGAGTGATGCCAGTAATCAATCGTGGTTTTGTGTGTTTAGATCAATACCAAAAACTTGAAGAAGTAAACAATGGAAATTTTAGTATTGATTCATTTACCAGAAAGCAACTAATTTGTGATATGGAAAAGCCAAAAAACATCCTAAAGACTTTTTATTACCAAATTGCGAACACTTATTAATGAGCTGTTAATCTTGCTCAGAGCTGAGTTTATTATTCTCTTTGCTTTTCAAAAAGTATCACATTGTAAGACCAGAGTTTTTGCTGCAATGATTTGTATTGATATAATCCTGATTTATAGTGGTGTTTTGCATACTGGCTTGGTTTATTGAAAATATTGTACGCAATAGCTAAGGGTCCACCCAATAAAAATGACCAATACATCCTTTTGGCGGTGGGAGTTATTTGGTTGGTAAAGTCTTTATTTAAAACTCTCTGAAATCCATTCTCTGTAAATATTTTTTGGTAATTATTAATTGTAAGAAACGGTGCCATACTCCATAGCTTCCGCCATTTCTCAAGTAAACTATGGTTATCCACTTGGTTATCATTTGATTTAAAATAATCAGCTATAATTAGTCTTCCTCCTGGTTTTAGTAATCTAAGAGCTTCTGTTGCAAACGCCTGTTTATCAGTTGCTGATGTAATACTCTCAATTGCCCAGATAACATCGAAACTATCATTGTCAAAACTAGTATTGGTATAATCCTGTATTGAAAAGCTAACTTGGCTTTCAAGTTTTAGCTCTTTGCATTTTTTTTCTGCATAAGCTAGTTGTTTCTCACTTAAAGTTATGCCTTTTACTGATGCATTTCTATTTCTTGCCAGATAAAACGCCGATCCACCAACTCCACAGCCTGCATCCAAAATTCGTTCGCCTTCCTTGATATTGGCAATTTCCATGAGTATTTTATTGGTGTTGGATAAAGCATCCTGAAAACCCTTTGTGTTTTTATCCCAAATTCCGTAATGTACTGCAAGGTTGTTATTTAAACGCCACCAATTTTGATAATGATTAAGTGTTTGATCGTAGTATTGGGCTATGTTTTGATTGTTATCCAAAATATAATTTTATGTGCTGTAAAAATAGAGAAAGTTTGTGTTGATTTTAAGTTATGTAGATTTTGTATTTGTTCCAATTGACAACATAATCATAGACATGAGATGTATTTAATATATTCAAATGGCCCATATTTTATAATTATTTTTAGTCCAATTAGAAGATTACAATGCCATTTATGTAGACTCTGGCTCTATTTTTGTATAAAAAGTTTGATGGCAAATGTCATTTGATTTAAATTTGCAAGAACTAAAATAATATACTATGAAAAAATTTATCCTCTATATATTGGCCTTTTTTGTATTCTTAGTAGCAAGTAATGGTCAGGATTTAAGAGCATATTTATCCTATGCAGTTTTTGATACTCCCGACAATAATCCATATATCGAAACTTATTTAACCATTAACGGACATAGTTTAGAGTATGTTCGTCTGGATGACGGTAACTTTCAGGGCGCGGTAGATGTTAAAATTCTATTTAAAGTGGGAGATTCAATCGTAAATTATGCAAAATATAACCTAGCCGGACCAATTGTTAGTGATACAATTGATGGAAAACTAAACATGATTGATATTCAAAGATATGGACTACCTGAGGGAGTTTATAATATGGATATAACATTACGTGATAGTAATTCTGATAAGGAAGAAATGAAATCAAGTACAGATATTACAGTTAATTTCCCGGGTGATGAGCTTGTATTTTCTGACATTGAGTTATTAAGCTCACATGAGAAGTCCGAGGGTGAAAACACATTGTCGAAGAATGGCTATACTCTAACTCCATACATTTTTAATTACTTTCCAGAATCAATGAATCGTATATCGTTTTATTCAGAATTATATAACTCCGAAAAAATTCTTGGTGACAGTGCTTTTTTATTGTCATATTACATCAGACCTTTTGAAGCAGAAAAAAAACTTGATCAATACATATTTAGAAAAAGAGTTGCCCCACAGGCTGTTATACCAACACTTAGTTCATTTGATATTTCGGAATTACCTAGTGGTAATTATTTACTAGTTATGGAAGCCAGGAACAGAGTTAATAAGCTAATTGCAAGTAAAGAATTGTTTTTTCAAAGATACAACCCTAGTGTTCAGTTTAGTTTAAATAATTTATTGGTACTAAATACTCAAAATACTTTCGTTGAAAGAATGAAAAGCAAAGATACTCTTGGAACTTATATCAAGTATTTAACACCAATTTCAACTGATGTTGAGCGGTTATATGCTGAAAATCAATTGGCAACCGCCGATATTGATGAAATGCAAAAATACTTTCTCAATTTTTGGGTAGAGCGCAACAAACTAAATCCGGAGAAAGCTTGGGCTGATTATTTATTATTGGTTAGACAAGCAAACAAAAACTTTAAATCTGTTTCACTTGAAGGTTATCAAACAGATAGGGGAAGAGTTTATCTTCAGTATGGACAACCAAATGTTATCTCAGAGCATTATTTTGAGCCGGCTGCATATCCTTATGAGATATGGCATTATTATCAACTGGATGATCAACGAGATAAGAAGTTTGTTTATTACTCTCATGATAATGCTACAAATGATTTCCAGTTAATTCACTCAAATGCAATCGGTGAGTTGAGTAATTATCGATGGGAAACAATTGTGTACAGACGAACATGGGATCCCAATAGTATAGATGATGCAATTATTCCTGATACATGGGGAAGCAAAGCTACCGAATCATATATTCAACCGTGGTAGATTTCTACTTATCTAACACTATTTCAAATATATTTCTTGCTAACAACTAAAAGTGTTTTATTTTCGTGAACTTTTAGAAGATTTATTAATAAATCTGGTAAATCTATTAAATATCATTAATTGAAGAAGATAGCCTTAGTAATACTCAATTATAATGGTGTGAGATTTTTAGAAAAATTTCTTCCATCTGTTATTGAATATAGTGCAAAAGATGCAGAAATATGGGTAGCCGATAATTGTTCTACGGATGGTTCAGTTGAATTATTGCAGGAGAAGTTCAGTAATGTTAAACTTGTTCAAAATGAGTTTAATGGAGGATTTGCAACAGGCTATAATCTAGCTTTGAAGAATATTGAAGCCGACTATTATATACTTTTAAATTCAGACATTGAAGTAACTGAGGGTTGGATTAAACCTGTTATTGATTTGATGGTGAGTGATTCTAGTATTGGAGCATGCCAACCCAAGATAAGGTCATATTACAATAAACCACAATTTGAATATGCTGGTGCGAGCGGAGGATATTTAGATAGACTAGGTTATCCTTTTTGCAGAGGCAGAATTTTTCAATCTTTGGAGGCGGATACTGGGCAGTATGATGATAATATTGAGATTTTCTGGGCTACCGGAGCTTGTATGTTTGTTGCTGCTCCTCTTTTTCATAAGCTCAATGGTTTTGATGATGACTTTTTTGCTCACATGGAAGAAATTGATTTTTGTTGGAGAATAAAGAGTTTGGGCCACAAGGTTATGGTTTGTCCAGCTTCAACGGTTTTTCATGTTGGTGGTGGTACTTTGCCTGTGGGCTCGGCTTGGAAAACCTATCTAAATTTTCGAAATAATTTTATTCTATTGTATAAAAACCTTCCTCATGATCAACTATATAGGGTTCTGATAAGTAGGTTGTTTTTAGATGGATTTGCTGGATTGAAGTTTTTACTACAAGGTGGGTTTACTGATTTTATTGCTGTGATACGAGCTCATATTTATTTTTATCGGAATTATCCATCCATTCGCCGAAAAAGAAAAAAGACAATCAGAAATAATGTTACTAAAATATACCAGGGTAGCATTGTATCCGAACATTATCTGCATCGGATAAAGAAGTTCAATGAATTAAAAAAGAAATTCAGCTAACTATTTTCTAAAATAAGCCAAGGCAAGTCTATACGAATCGAGTCCAAATCCCGAAATACTTCCTATACAATAAGGGGCAATATAGCTAGTATGCCTGAATGATTCGCGTGAAAATATATTTGATATATGAACCTCAACAACAGGAATTTCAATACCTAATATGGTATCACCAATTCCAATCGAAGTATGAGTATAAGCTCCTGCATTAAGAATTATTGCATCGTATTCAAAATTTGCTTCTTGCATCTTATTAATTAACTCACCTTCTACATTAGATTGGTCGTAATTTATATCTAGTTCAGGAAATCTCTTTTTGAGCTCTTCAATATAATCCTCAAAAGATAATGTACCATATAGTTTTGTTTCACGTTCCCCTGTTAAATTTAAATTAGGACCGTTTAATATTAAAACTTTCATATTCAAAATATTTATGCTGCAAAGATAATTGTAATTAGTAATTTACTATGTGAAAATCAGAAAAGTTATGCCTATTTAATCGAAAGATTAGCTTATAAGTACTGAAATTTATTGATTACAATAAAATATTTTAAATTAAAATATACAGATAATCAGGCATATAGAAATAAAATGTAAAAAATATTAGTACTATGTAAAACATAGTACTGAAAATTGTTATATATTTGCATCATGAAACTAGAGAAAACAAATGCCCAAATGAGGAAAGGAGTTTTGGAATTATGCATTTTATCAGTGATTTCAAGCGAAGAAGTTTATGCTTCGAATATACTTTCGGCTTTAAAAGAAGCTAAGCTGTTAGTTGTAGAAGGAACAATTTACCCTTTGCTCACTAGGCTTAAAAACGATGGTTTGCTTAGTTACCGATGGGAAGAGTCAACATCTGGCCCACCCAGAAAATACTATAGCCTTACAGAAACCGGAACTAAAGTTCTAGAGTCCTTAAAAGATAATTGGATGCAATTGTCCAATTCTGTGAATAGTTTAATTAACTATAAATCCAACAGCAATGAATAAAGTAATGAATATAAATATAGGTGGTAGCGTATTTCATGTAGATGAAGAAGCCTATGAGAAATTGAAATCATATTTAAAGCAAATAAATCGACACTTCAAGAATACGCAAGGTGGTGAAGAAATAATTATTGACATTGAAGCAAGGATTGTTGAACTTTTTCAGCAGAAACTTGTTGGTAAAAAGGAAGTTATTACCATGGAAGATGTTAGTGAAGTTATTGCGATTATGGGAAACCCTTCAGAATTTGAGGAAGATACCACATCGGATTACAATGATCCTGATATAAGTCAAGTTAGTAGGAAACGACTATTTCGAGATATCGATACCAGAATGATAGGTGGTGTATGTTCAGGATTAGGAGCTTATTTTCGCATTGATACTGTATGGTTTAGGATAGGTTTTGTTGTCGCCACATTATCAGGATTAAGCATTTTGGTTTATTTGATACTATGGGCGATTATTCCTCCAGCCAGAACTATTAGCGAGAAACTTGAAATGCAGGGCGACCCAGTTAATATTACAAATATCGAGAAGTCGTTTCGTGAAGAAATGAATGGGATAAAGGATAAATTGGATGATCTGGCTCATCAGGCTAAAAACAAATTCCGGAAGAAAAACTATTAATAATCCGGAATTTGACTTATGTAATTGTCAAGAGAATTGCAAACTTGAGCAGAAAACTGCAATCCAGATAATAGAATTTCTTCTATGTGATCTTGAATCTGTTTATTAGTATTGATATTAAGTGTTCTAATTGCATATATAATTCCAGCACTAAAAGCATCTCCTGCTCCAATTGTACTTAAAATTTCTGTTTCAATTGCCGGAAGACTAAACTGTCTCCCTATTGAGTCACAAAAAATACCAGATCTTCCTTGGGTAATAATAACTATTGCTTCACTATTTATTCTTCTAATTTCATTTAATTGAGATAAGGTATCAGTTGTGCCAAAAATATTCATAAAATCCTCATCTGAACCCTTTACTATATTAGATATTTTAATATTCTCAATCAAAGCCTGCATTAAGTCCTTATCCTTCAGGTGATGGGCATTTCTAATATTTGGATCATAAATAATTGTGGAGTTATGATATCGGGCATCTTTAACTAAAGAGGATAAGCTATTACGTATTTGTATATCTAATGAATAAAGTGAACCAAATAGTAGAATATCATTTTCAGTAAATTCTGAGATCTTTTTTAATTCTCTTTTAATAGGGTAATTTTTAATAAAAGTATAACTTGGTTTTTTGTTATCGTCCAGAAATGCCAACGCCAAAGAAGTAGTATTATTAGTATACTGGTTTATGGTTTTAATACTTACGTTGTTGTTTGCAAGAAATGAAATAATCAACCCAGCAGTGTTATCATCACCAAGTTCGGTTATTAGCGACACATCAATTTCTGATCTACCCAAGGATACTGCTGTATTTAACATTGCTCCACCAGGTCTGGCAACTACATTGTTCAGATCATTAATTATAATATCCAATAGAGATTCACCCAGAGTATAAACCATTGTGTAAAGTTAGTGAATAGTTAGAAATAGTGATGTAGGTTGTTTATTTACTGATCATCCAAAGTAAAATCTTCAATAATTTTACGATGAACTGGGAATTGATTAATTAGCTCATTTCTGTCGGCCATAGTAAAATCATGGAAATCAAATCCAGGTGAAACTGTACACCCGACCAATGTATAATCACCTTTTGTTGCAGCAGCAAACCAGCAGTTTGCAGGAATTGTTACTTGTGGTAGAAAATTATTATCTGGATCCAAACCAAGCTTGTATTGTTCAATATTACCTTCTACATTTATAACATAAATGGTTAAAGGGTTGCCATCGTAGAAATGCCAAATTTCATCTGATTTAATCTTATGAAATGCAGAAAACTGTCCTTTCTCAAGTAAAAAATATATAGATGTACTCAAGGATCTGTTACCATTAAATCCCAAAGGAAGTGATGATAAATCTATCTTTTCAGAAGACCGATAAACCTCTTTAAAGTAACCTCCCTCAGGGTGGGATAGAAGATCCAGTTTATTAATCCAAAATTTTGAAGTTTTCATTAGGGGGTAGGAGCATTAAGGTTTGATGTGCTTCTTTCTTCATTAAAAATATATACCAAATTAAATGTGAGCACTTTATTAAACTGATCCCGAGTCCACTTATTGCCTGAAAAATCCTCAAACTCCCGAGTTCTTATCTTTACCATGCTGTTTTGGTATCTTAATCCAAATTTCAATGGTCCGTAAATTTTTATTCTAAGGTCAATAATATAACTGAAATCATTTTTGTTGTATGTTTCGCTTGATAAGGTTGTGGATTCTACTTTTCTGCCATGTTCCCATTCTTGAACATTAACAAGTCTTCCCCATGAAAAACCGGCGCCAAAAGTTATAAACCCTTTATCGGTATATTGCAGTAATAAAGGAATTTCTACATAATCCAACCGTAGTTTGTAAGCTCCAGTAAGAGTATTTCCAATTGTATCGGTTTCACTATACTGGTCCTTTTGGTTGGCTCCCTTTTGATTATAAATAACTCCTAAGCTAACATCCCAGTTCTTTTTAAAAGGAATCATAGCTCCAACACCAACAAACAATCCTGGTTTTTTAAAGCCATGTACTTCATCTCCTTCAACCTGAGTTAGGTTTAAACCTAACATAGTTTTTCCTTTAATAATTTGTCCAACCAAACTATTGGAAATTCCAAGGATGATAATTAATGCTACAAATATTATTTTTAATCCATTCATTGGCAATAAGAGTTATTAATTGCGAACGCAAAAATAGTACATTAATTGTAGGTTATTGACAACTATTGCAATGCTAGCATTTTTTTTGATTTGTTTGGAATATATAAAAATAATTATCTTTGATTACTGATAAAAATCACCAATTAGATATTGTTTCATGGTATATAACTATTTCACTAAGTAAACAATGTGATTTGCGAATTAAACATTAAAATCAATTAATGGATTCATTTGATAATGTAGTAGAAACCAAATTTACCGAGTTATTGGAATGCGGTACGCCTCAAATGTCAACGGTAGATAAGGTTTCAATTAAGCTTGCTTTTGAAATAGCTGCAGATGTTTATCGTGATACCACTACTCCAGATGGGCGACCATATATTTTGTATAATATCGATATAGCAATAATTGCGATCAAGGAAATTGGCCTTGGCCCAACTTCTGCTATTTGTTCTTTGTTGCATGGAATTGATCAAAAA
This sequence comes from Bacteroidota bacterium, assembly GCA_016845105.1. Classification (GTDB taxonomy): domain Bacteria; phylum Bacteroidota; class Bacteroidia; order Bacteroidales; family F082. The sequence continues at coordinate 86,006 of JAERTF010000142.1, forward strand.
ACAGAATACTCACTTGAAAATATTGAAAAAGATTTCGGAGAGCATGTTGCTGAAATAATAAGAGGGTTCAATAGTATTTCAGAGTTTCAAACCGAACGGATATCCTTTCAGTCTGAGGCATTTAGAACAATGTTTTTATCATTGGTAGATGATATGCGAGTAATTTTAATTAGGCTTGCTCACCGATTAAATGATTTGCGTAATATCGAACTCTTAGGTGATAATAGGGATAGATTTATTAATGAAGTTAAGTACTTGTATATCCCAATTGCGCATAGGCTAGGTTTATATAATGTAAAGGCTGAATTTGAAGAACGAATAATGAAATTCGAGCAGCCTGATATTTTTAATGAGATAACAAATAAAATTCAACAAACTAAATCAAAACAAGAGGTATATATACAGGATTTTATACGTCCAATTGAAAGGGAGCTAATCGCCAATAAATACAAGTTCGAGATTAAGTGGAGGACAAAGTCAGTGCCGTCTATTTGGGCCAAAATGACGAGGCAAAATGTTGCATTTGAAGAAGTGTATGACTTATTTGCAATAAGGATTGTAATAAATAGTAAACAAAAGAAGGAAAAGGAAAATTGTTGGAAAGTTTATTCTCATATTACCAATATCTATACGCCAAACCCCAAGAGGTTAAGGGATTGGATATCAACACCTAAGGCAAGTGGTTACGAATCATTACACTCAACTGTTATGGGGCCAAACGGTAAATGGATTGAAGTCCAGATTCGTACAATTCGAATGGACGATGAGGCTGAGAAAGGACAGGCTGCCCACTGGCAATACAAGGGGGTAATGAAGAAAAAGGATACTGAGAACTGGCTATCGCAGGTTAGAGATATTCTTGAAAACCCTGACCAGATTTATCATGATAGATCGTATAAAAGTAATGGAGAGAAACAAACAGAAAGTGTTTTTGTGTTTACCCCATTGGGAGATTTAAAACAGTTACCCATGGGTTCAACGGTACTTGATTTTGCATATGGTATACATACTGATATAGGGTCTAAATGCCGGGGGGCAAAGGTTAATAATAAAGTTGTACCAATTAGATACGTATTAAAAAATGGCGATAAAATTGATATCCTTACATCAAAAAACCAAATCCCAAAACTGGACTGGCTTTCATTTGTAGTTACTGATAAAGCACGCACTCGTATTAGGAGGCATGTAAAAGAGATAAAATATAAAGAAGCCGATATTGGTAAATCAATATTACTTAGAAAGTTTAAGAATTGGAAATTAAAAAGTAATGATGTGCTAATCAACTATCTGGTAAAGCATTTTAAACTTGAAGCCAGTATCGATTTGTATTATTTAGTGGCAACCGAAAAAATTGATTTGGCCAACATAAAGAAACTACTTACGAAATATGTTGAAGCTGATGTAAATGCCAAACTGAAAGAATCCGAAGAAACTAATAACCAACCTAAGGAAAAACAAGAAGATGTTGATAATAGAGATATTCTTTACATTGGCGATAACCTAAAGAACGTTGATTATCGAATGGCCAAATGTTGTAACCCCATTCAGGGGGATAATGTTTTTGGTTTTATTACTACTCTTGGTGGGATTACAATTCATAGGTCGAAATGCCCCAATGCCAAGCGATTGAAGGAAAGGTACTCATATAGAGTGCTTGAGATAAAGTGGATTGCATCAGATGAATATTCTTTCTCAAAGGCTAACCTTAAGATATCAGGAAATGATGAACTTGGAGTTGTGGGAGCTATTTCAAAGGTAATTTCTGATGACCTAAGGGTTAATATGCACTCTATTAATTTTCAAACAACTGGCAATAAATTTATAGGAACTGTTAGTGTTAGTGTAAAAGATCACGATCACCTGGTTCAACTAATTCACAAAATTAATAAAGTAGAAGGTGTTAGTAAAGTAACAAGATCGAAGTAATAACTTGAGTTCTGTGCCCTAAGCTTACGCTGAACACAGATTAATAGTAGTTTCTAGTCCTTAATAATTAACCTGTACCCCGAGCCATGCTGTGTTATTATTTTGATGCTCTTATCAGCAGATAAGAACTTCCTTATCTTGGCAATATATACATCCATGCTTCTGCTAGTGAAATAATTAGCATCACCCCAAATGCTATTAAGAGCTACTGCTTTGGGAAGAATTTCGGTATTTTGTGCTACCAGCATTTTCAATAACTCGCATTCTTTTGGAGATAAAGTTTGGCTAATGGATGTGTTGTTGTTGAGCAGATTTCTGGATCGATAATCAAATGTGAAAATGCCCAGTGTGAAGATTTCATCAGTTCTTTCATTTGTTCCTGATGTGCCTCTGCTAAGTATAGCCCTTATCTTATATAGTAGTATTTCAGAATCGAAGGGCTTGGTAATATAATCATCGGCCCCAGTTTTATAACCTTCTACAATATCATTACGCAATGTTTTAGCAGTTATAAAAATAAAAGGAACATTTGTTCCTGTTTCTTTTATACTATTAGCTATGGAAAATCCATCAATGTTGGGTAGCATAACATCAAGCAGTACAAGGTCATACTTCGATGATTCAAACTTTGGCATCGCATTAATTCCATCATCAATCCAATCAACAACAAAATCGTTTAGCTCCAGATATGATTTAAGAACAGCACCAAAATTTATGTCATCTTCAACTAATAATAATCTATTGTTTTTTGTTTTCATGATTACCTAATATTGACTAACAGTTGAACTTAATAACGAAAGTACTACCATTATTTGGTTCACTTCTAACATAAATATCACCTCCGTGGGCCTCAACAATTGCTTTCACATAACTTAATCCTAAGCCAAAACCTTTTATATTATGAACATTACCGGTTGGTTTTCGGTAAAATTTATCGAAGATGTGTTTTTGAACTTCCTTGCTCATGCCCACACCATTGTCAGAAACCCTAACGAACAGCATATTTTGTTGATTATATGTTTCCACAACAATATCAGGCGGTTTGCTAGTATATTTAATGGCATTATCAAGTAGGTTATTTATTACGTTAGCGATATGGATTTCATCAATATCGATTTCATAACACGAAGCACGCAATGAAGAAGATATTTTACCTTGCTTTTTTTTGGCAGCAAGTTCAACAACATTAATACAATTTTGAATTATGCTGTGGATATCATTCTTCTGAATATCTATATGGAATTGCTCCTGCTCAATTAAAGCCATCTGCAGTACTCGCTCCACCTGATTATTCATTCGTTTGTTTTCTTGTCGAATAATATTTAGATAATTTAGTGTGGCTTTTTGTATACCCATCACCTTTGGAGACTCAAGTGCGTCAGTTGCTAGCCTAATTGTTGCGATTGGTGTTTTGAATTCATGGGTCATATTATTTATGAAATCGGATTTAACCGCACTTAGCTTTTTTTGCTTCTGAATATAATACAAGGTTATACCAAAGGTCAGTAGTATAATTAATGTAAATATTATTGAACCAAGCACAAGAATAAATACCTTCCCATATATATGTGACCTGATACCTGGAAAGTTTAGTGCCAAGAATAGTCCCTTTGTAAATATATCTTTTGGAAAGACTTCGGTTTTATATTGTTGTGGTAAGAATGATCTACCCATATTTGATGAATATATGGAAATCGTACTATCCTTATTTTCTTTTATTACTTGATAGTCAAAACTTAGGTTTATACCGTTATTTAAAAGTGCGGATGAAATAATGCTGCCATATTCTTTACTTTTTATTTTCAAGTAGTCAATACTCTCATCAAAACTATATTCCATAACCCATTGTTCAATATTTTCATTAAAAACCTTAAGTTTATGTTTAACAAGCTCTTCCTTTTCGATTAACAACTCAATATTATGTAATTTAAGTAACTGCTGAATTGAATCTTCATCAATTTTTTCAATGAAGTAGCTATCGGGTGCACTGGAAAAACTGTAACTGAAAGACTCTCCTGAACTATCATCTAAAACAATAATTTTATTGCTTGATTGTATTTGGCCTGGCGTTTTTATAATTATATTACTATGTATTGAAGCTGAGTCGTTTAAGTGATGCAGGTGGTCGCCTAATTCAGCTTTGTGTTTAATATGCAGGTGTTCAACTTCTTTAATGTCTTCTAATTCAGCTCTGTGTTTTATATTAAGGTGTTCAATCTCTTTAATGTCTTCTAATTCTTCATTTAGTTCATTAAGCTCATCGATTTTAAAAGTAATGTCAAGTTCTGGTTCGGGAAGTTCAATTCTTTCGTCAATAAATTCGTACACATTGCGCTGTTCAACCTTCGATACAGCAGATTTCATAGCATCATACACCAGTTGATCAAACTTAGCTTTTTCCGTTTCAATGGCATACTTAATCCATAATCCTTGAATAGTAATCAAGCTAAATAAGCTTATAAACATTAGCAGTATTATTATCTGAAATCGTTTTTTCATTTAGTGGTAATTAATTTTCAGCTATATAGTGTTCTCAATGATCAAATACTTATTTGAAATAATTTTATTTCCCATAACTATTGTCAAAAGTAGTCAATAGTATTTTGTTAATTTTTAACTTTAACCTTTCTTTAACCTTTTTTAACCCGTGTTAACTATTGATTAGAAGTTACAAAGATATTTTTGTGTCGTTAAACTTTAAAACTATAACGATGAATAAACTAATTATTAATTCGGCATTTATACTTATGGCTCTTGTAATGATATTTCCAGGTATAGCCACAAGTCAGGAAAAAAAAGTACGTGTAAAAACAATAAAAGTAATTGATGGAAAAGAGGTTGTTACCGACACAACTTATTCTATTAAAGAAGGAGATAGCCACGGTGATATTGAAAAGAAATTTACCTGGGTTGGGGAAGCTGACTCAATTGCTACCATAACTATGGATGTAGATATTGATAGTGATATTGAAACAGATGCAGATCATAATGTGATTATCATGAAAAGTGGTCATCATGGTGGAAAATTCAATTTAAAGGATGGTGAGAAAAGCTATAAAATAAAGGTAATTAGTGATGATGGCGACGAAAACGTATTCTTCTACGAAGATTTCGATTTTGATATTGACAAAGAAGAAATCGATAAGCTTAAAATTATTATGAAAGAGCATGGTGATGAAATGAAGAAAATCAAAATAGAACTTGATGATGAGAAGTTAATAATGTTAAAAGAATTAGAAGGGCTTGAAGAGATAGTTGAAATCGAAAAACTTGAACATTTAAAGGAACTGGAGAAACTAAAAGAGATTAAAGATATTGAAATTATTACGTCCGATTTTCATGATTTTCATGATCATAATGAGTTTTATTTTCATAATAGTTGTGATAGGGTTTCTGATAAAGAACTCCGCGATGCAGGAATTAAGAACAAACAAGATAGATTAGTTGCTGATGACTTTGATATGGATATTAAGGATGGTGTAGTTGATATTGAATTTAAGCTTGCTACCGAAGGAGCACCTAAAGTAGTTGTATTTAATTATTTTGGCGAAAAAGTTTTTACAGGAAAACCTGAATTAATGAATGGACAATATATGATTAAGATGGATTTAAGTGCTAAACAGCATGGAACATACTATCTTCAGGTTATACAGAAAAACAGTTCATTAACAAAGAAAATAAAGCTCTAGAACAATTGTAAATCTTTTGGTTGGAGCATATTCCGGATTCAACCTTCAGATAAATCTGAAATAGTATAAATAGGGTTCAGTCTCAGATAGAGGCTGAACCTTTTTTATTGGTGCAAACTATTGAATTTTATAAGTTAGCGAAATGCCTCCATTGGCAGAAACTCCCATGGAAAAACTAGATTCAGTGGACATTACTGAGTATACCGTTTGACCGATAGCATAGCCCAATGCTGCGCCAACTATTACATCTGTTGGCCAGTGTTTATTATCATAAATTCGAGATAAACCAACTCCCGTGGCAAAGCCATATGAAATTATGCCTACCCACATCTTATCCTTATAAACCTTCGACATCATTGAAGCTATTGCGAAGGCTGCAGTTGTATGTCCCGATGGAAATGATGTATAATTCCAGCCTTTTGTTGGTCCTTCCCATAAGTATGGATTTGGAGGGTCGTTTTGATTTGGCCTATGCCTGTGAAAAATATGTTTCAATACTTGTGAAGAAATAGCCGCCATAACAAAAGCTTGGGTACCTCCCAATGCAATTTGACGAGCACGTTTATTTTTTGTGGTTAATCCATAGATATAATAACCACCAAATAGGGCGGCAGGATACAAACCACTTCCCCAGGGTTCAAATATATATTTAGAACTGAAATCAAGAACATCGCTTTTATTATTCTGGAAAACCTTTCTTATCTGATCATCAAAAAAATAAACCGTAACACCAACAGCAGCAACTGAGCCGGCAATCACCCATTCTTTGGTTTTCCAATTTATTGGCCCGGTTGCTATTTTTTTTGTAGCTGTCCAATACGATTTGAAATATTCTTTATCGGGTTTATAAGAATAGTTTGTAAAATCATTATATTGGCAATTAGCTGAAGATGAGTATAAAACAGCTGTAATAGATGCGATGAGATAGAGTATTTTTCCTTTATGTAGAAAAGGCAATATCATTCGCGGTTGTTCTTTAAAAAATAACTTATTGGTTTTCGTTTATTCAGATAACTTTGCTTTTTGCCAATATTCTTCCATTTCATTTAAACTCATATCCTCAAGTTTATATCCATCTTTTTTTGATTGTTCTTCAATGAATTGAAATCTTCGTATGAACTTTTGGTTTGTCTTTTCAAGCGCATCTTCAGGATTTATTCCAATGTAACGTGAATAGTTAGTTAGAGCAAAAAGTAAATCACCAAGTTCATTTTCCATTTTTTCTTTGGTAGCATTATTTTCCACTTCAAATTTGAGTTCGTTTAATTCTTCAATCACCTTTTCCCAAACATCCTCACGCTTTTCCCACTCAAATCCAACGCCTTTGGCTTTTTCTTGTATCCTAAATGCTTTTACTAAAGGAGGCAAGGATTTTGGTACACCTTCAAGTACTGATTTTCTGCCTTCCTTAAGCTTTAGTTTTTCCCAGTTGTTTAAAACTTCTGAAACATCATTAACTTCCTTATCACCAAATATATGTGGATGACGATGTATTAGCTTTTCAGATATTTTATTAATTACATCTTTAATGTCGAAGCTGTCAACCTCTGATCCAAGTTTAGAATAAAACACAATATGAAGCATTAAATCACCAAGTTCCCCTTTTATGGCATCCATATCTTTGCTTAATATGGCATCTGATAATTCGTAAACTTCCTCAATGGTTAAGTGTCGTAAACTCTCGAATGTTTGTTTTTTATCCCAAGGACAACCCTTTCTAAGGTCATCCATTATGTTCAAAAGTTTTTCGAATGCTTTAAGTTTTTCCTGCATTCTTAAAGTTCGATAAAGGATATAAGCTGACTACTGGTATATGGTTTAGAAATGTATAAATCAATACCAACTTCTTTAAATTTCTCTTCATCACCAGGCATGGCGAAAGCTGTTACTGCTATAATTTTTATTCTTTGCCAACCATTTGCTTTTTCCATCTTACGTATTTCGATGGTTGCTTCTATGCCATTCATTATTGGCATTTGGATGTCCATCAGTACAGCTTCATATTCATTCTTTTCAAAAAAATCAACTGCTATTTTACCATTTTCTGCCAAGTCACAAGTGTAGCCCTTCATTTTCAGAACAGCAATTGCGAATTTTTGGTTCAAGAGGTTATCTTCTACTAATAATACATGCTTACTCTTTTGCTTTGATTTCATTTGGCAAACGAATATTTATTTGTTATTCACAAATCTAGTAAAAAATAGAACGTAGAGCATGCAAAACACTTTTTTATTCGTTTTGTGATGGCATACATCCATATTTAATGATTTTGTTTTATAAACTACTTGATTCAGTAAATCTGAATTATTGTCAAATTAAAAATAAATAAATGCCAGAGTTTATCTTTTAAGTACAGTCTATTGTTAATTTTGTGGCAATAATTAATAAGAACAAGCATTGCGAAATTGGAGATTAATATTACTTGGTACAATATTCATAATTATGAATTGCAAAGTAATTTCACAACCTTCAAAACCAGGTACAAATCATAACCTAACGGCAGAATTAAAATTACAGTATGGGTTGTTGATGAGTCATCATTTGGAGCTTGATATTTTTAGATCACATTTCCCTGCATTTGAATTGAGTTTGCAAAAAGCCACTTACGGCAAAAGAAGGTGGGAGGCAGAATATGCTTATCCTTTAATTGGAGTAAATTTTTGGTACTCAGGTATTGGTGGTTTTTCGGAATTGGGATCTGCATTTGCCCTTTATCCTTCCATAAATTTTCCATTGGTTGGAGATGACAAACAATCACTTAATTTTAAATTGGGAGTTGGTTTGGGTTATTTAACAAACAAGTTTGATAGAATTAATAATTATAAAAATTTCGCAATAGGTTCCCATATTAATATTGCAGCTAGTTTGTACTTCGAGTACAGAGCCAAAGTATCAAAAATGATAACTATGACAGCGGGTTTTGGGTTAACACACTTCTCGAATGGCTCCATGAAAACTCCTAATTATGGATTGAATTTGTTAACTGCATCAGTTGGTATTTCTTCTTATCTATCAAAACCAAATTCACTTCAGGATCGCAAAATATTACCCGAATTGTATACTTTTGAATTTGATGGTAGGAAGTATTTGAGCTTTGAGTTTGCTGCTGCAATGGCATATAAAGATATGAATCAGCAATATGGGCAAAGCTACTATGTGTATGCAGCATTTGCCAATATAATGGCCAGAGTTTCCTATAAAAGCAAATTTGGAATAGGCCTCGATATAACACACGATGGATCGGATAAACTTATGCTGGAGAGGCGATTTGTATTTGTTGAGAACAGCTCACAGCTAACAAAATTGGGAGCCAGTTTAGCATATGAGCTTATGATGGATAGATTATCATTTTTGTTTAATGCTGGTATGTATATTAAAGCTTTGGACCGTAGTGAAGGGCATGTTTATCAAAGACTAACTCTTAAGTATTTAATAACCAAGCGAGTTTTTGCTAATATGGTACTAAGTGCACATTTAGGAAAAGCAGAATATGTTGGATTTGGATTGGGTTACCAGTTTAGATTTATTTATAAACGCAAAATAAAACACAATTGAGAAAGATTATTTTAATATCGATTATTGGAGTAATTCTTTTTAACTCATGTAAAAAAGGAGTTGTTGGTGATTGTTTTTTATCGGGCGGAAATTTTACTGTCGAGGAAAGAACAATTAGTGATTTCAATTGTATTCTTCTAAAGGATAATGTTAATCTTATTCTAACTAAATCAGCAGAGCAATCCATAAGGGTTGAGGCTGGATCAAATTTGCTGCCAGGGATTAAAACCACAGTGGATAATTCGGGCAAATTAAAAGTGCAAAATGATAACCAGTGTAACTGGATTAGAAACTATGATAGTCCGATCAATGTATACCTTAACTACATTGATATTGATTCCATTGAATATAGATCAATTGGAAATATTTCAACCACAAATCTTCTACAAACAGATTCTCTCTATATCAATGTTCATGAAGGAGCCGGTGAAATCAAATTGAACATTTCGGTTGATAGGCTATACTGTAGTTTGCATTATGGAACTGCTGATATAATATTATATGGGTTAAGTGAGGTATCATACGTATACTCAGCTAGCTTCGGGTTAATAAATTTAATCGATCTGGAATCAACATTTGTTTTTATGAACAATAGAAGTAGTAACGATGTTTACGTTAATGTTGTTCACCAGCTAGGTGCAACCATCGAAAATGTTGGAAATATTTATTATACCGGAAACCCAGATCTAGTAACAATTGATGGCCCTGGTCCGGGTCAACTTATCAAGCTACCTTAGGTAGATATTTGTTAATAAGATTTTGCAAAAACTACCCTTTGTTTCGATGAATTACCGGTAAATATACATTTACCTTCTTCCAAAGGTTCATCAATAGGTATAACTCTTATCGTAGCTTTGGTTTTGTCCTTTATTAGTTTTTCAGTTTCTGAAGTTCCATCCCAATGTGCTCTTACGAATCCACCTTTTTCTACCCTGCTCTTAAACTCATCCCAAGTATCTACATTGTATGTATTATCTTCTCGATAAGACAAAGCTTTTTGGAAAATATTATCTTGTATCTGAACCAAAAGGTTATCAATTTTTTCACCAATGTTTGTTATCTGCAATGATTCTTTTTCAAGAGTGTCTCTCCTGGCAACTTCAACAGTACCATTTTCGATGTCACGTGGTCCGATGGCCAAACGAACTGGAACGCCTTTTAATTCCCATTCGGCAAACTTAAACCCAGGTTTGTGAGTGTCACGGTCATCAAATTTAACGGATATATTTCTCGCTTTTAGTTCTTTTACTATTCCATCAACTTTTTCAGAGATTAGTTCCAATTGTTCTTTGCCCTTAAAAATAGGAACAATTACCACCTGTATAGGAGCAATTTTTGGAGGAAGAACAAGCCCGTTATCATCCGAATGTGCCATTATTAAAGCTCCGATAAGTCTGGTTGAAACACCCCATGATGTAGCCCAAACGTATTCTTGCTTATTTTCACGAGTAACATATTTTACATCGAAAGCCTTGGCAAAATTCTGACCTAAAAAATGAGAAGTGCCAGCTTGAAGCGCTTTACCATCTTGCATTAATGCTTCAATACAATATGTTTCAATTGCACCTGCAAACCTTTCATTTGGCGACTTAATTCCCTGTAGAACGGGTACGCCCATAAATTGTTCTGCAAAATCAGCATAAACGCCTACCATTTTTTCAGCTTCTTCCAAAGCTTCGGCTTCAGTTGAATGAGCAGTGTGACCTTCTTGCCATAAAAACTCAGCTGTTCTTAAAAATAGTCGTGTTCTCATTTCCCATCTTACAACATTTGCCCATTGATTTACCAAAACTGGTAAGTCGCGATAGGATTGAATCCATTTGCGATATGTGTCCCAAATAATTGTTTCCGAAGTTGGACGAACAATAAGCTCTTCTTCAAGTTTTGCATCTTCGTCAACCACAATATTGCCATCTTTATCGTTTTTTAAACGGTAATGTGTTACAACTGCACACTCTTTTGCGAAACCTTCAACATGTGATGCCTCTTTGCTAAAAAAAGATTTTGGGATAAAAAGAGGGAAATATGCATTTTGATGACCAGTTTCTTTAAACATAGTGTCGAGTACCGACTGCATTTTTTCCCAAATGGCATAACCATAAGGTTTTATAACCATTGAGCCGCGTACAGCTGAGTTCTCAGCAAGATCTGCTTTTACTACCAGATCATTATACCATTGAGAATAATTTTCTTTTCGAGATGTTAATTGTTTAGCCATTTTATAAGTTTGGTACAGTCTTTGTATTTTTCAAGTAAACCGCAAAATTAAACAATGTTTACAATTGCACAACACACTAGAAAGATGGAAACAATAAAAAACACACTACGTTACTTTTCGTTTGTACTGATAGTTGCTGGTTTAGCAGCATGTTCATCCACAAGCAACCTTCCAAACGATGATGTTTATTATTCTTCAAAAACAAAGAATCCATCTCAATATAATTGGGATGACTTTCAAAAGAACGCCCAAAGCTATACTGATAACAATACCAAAAACAACAATTCAAATAATGGATTTGATGATGGAAATCAATATTCTTCAAACGGTGGTGGGGTTGTAACACAAGATGAAACTACTGATTACGAATTTATAGATGAATATTACGATTCGGATTATGCATCAAGAATAAGCAGGTTTAATGGAAATGGCACAAGTAATGATTATTATGATGATAGTTATACAAATAACTGTTGTAATGGTGGGTCAAATGTATCCTTTAGTTTTGGCATGGGAGTAGGAATGGGTTACGGATGGTCGATGGGATATGGTTATGGTTGGCCACATTATGGATATGGATATCCCTATTATGGTTGGGGTTATCCTTACTATGGATACCCTTATTACGGAGGAAGTTATTGGGCCGGATATAATAATGGCTATTGGGATGGATATTATGCTGGTGGTGGTTATTATCCAGGATATCCAGGAGGTGGTTATTACCCAGATTATGGATATACTTCTACATATCGACCAAGAGGACGTGGGGCAGGTGGAAGTAATATACCAAGGTCAACCGGTGGAAGATCATCAGATACAGGAAATAAATCAGTTAGCAGAGATGATAGCAGCGTTAGTAGAGGTGGAGGATATATTGCAAGTAATAATGAATCTTCAACTAAAACGCAAACAACCCCTCGTTCCGGAGAAAGTAACAGGACTGTTAGCTCTAGAGATGGATCAAAGGTTTCTAATGAAAGGTCAGTTAACAATAAGGTACAACCTAGGTCATCAGAATTATCAAAGCCTAGGCAAGGTGTTCAAAATAAGTCTTCAAAGACCGCAAGTAGATATCAAAAGCCATCTTCTAGTAAATCAACACAACAACGTCGTGAAGCTCCAAGGTATAAAAAGCCAAAATCATACGAGAGTTTGCCATCCAGACAACCAAGGTCTAATAAAGAATATGTAAGACCAGCTACAAATAACAAGACTACAGCAAACCGTAGTAACTCAAGCATATATAATCGATCGGCAAAGCAAAGTTCTGTCCGTAGTAAAAGCAATAATACTCGTACTAAAGCTACTCCTAGGATAAATACCAATTCAAGGTCGAAAACTATTTCAACTCCAAAGAGTTATAGCTCACCCTCAAGGAGTACTAGTTCCAATAATCGCTCTAGTAGTCCATCGAAAAGTTATAGCTCACCATCAAGAAGTAGCAGTAGTGGTAGTAGTAGCTCAGGTGGAAGATCAACTTCATCAAGAAGCAGTGGAGGTGGTAGAAGATAACCCAATCACTAGTTATTAATTTTCTTGGAATATAGTCGAATTGCAGAATAAAAAGATTAAGCAAGACATAGTCTGCCTAGCATATCTAATGCCTATAAAAAAAACAAAAAATGAAAAGAATTAGCATAATAATAGGAATCGTTTTAATATCAATGACATCCTTTGCACAATATGCCGACGATGCATTGAGGTTTTCACAGGTTTATTATCAAGGTACAGCACGAAGTATGGCAATTGGAGGTGCCATTGGTGCAATAGGGGCCGATTTTTCATCAGCAAGTGTAAACCCAGCAGGGATGGGACTTTTTAGAAGTGGTGAGTTTTCAATCTCGCCTGAGGTTGCCAGCCGAAATATATCTTCAGTTTATAATGGCTCACTTTCAACAGGTTCAAGAGCAGTATTCAATTTGAGTAATTTGGGCTATGTTATGGTTAAACCGCTTGGAACAGGTAATGGCTGGAAATTTTTTCAGTTTGGAATGGGAATGAATCGGTTGAATAATTTCAACTCTAGAAACTTTATGGCAGGAGAAAATGTTGAAAACTCAAAACTCGATGTGTATGCCGAACTAGCTGATGGTGATCCCGTTGAAAAGCTCGACGATTTCGAATTATATCCAGCCTGGGAGTGTTACTTGATAAACCCTGATGATCAAAACTATTATTATACTCCAGTACCCTATGGAGGAGTATTACAACAGCAAGTTATAAACACCAGAGGGTCTATTAATGAATGGCTATTTTCTTTTTCAGGAAACTATAATGATAAACTCTTTCTAGGAGCAACCATTGGGCTACCCTATATCAGGTATTATAGAGAAACAGTTTATTCGGAATTTGACGTAGCTGATACAATTCCTTATTTCGATAATTGGAGTACTTCGGAAAACCTAACAACAACAGGTTGGGGTATTAACTTAAAACTTGGTGCAATCGCAAAGCCAACTGATTGGCTCCGAATAGGTGCTGCGTTTCATACACCAACTTATTATTGGAGCATGAGTGATAGATGGTTTACAAATACAAGTTCATACTTACAGTTATACGAAAATGATTCTACTGATGAACTAATATGGGCAAATACTACATACGGATCACCAATTGGTGATTTTGATTATCATTTATCAACTCCCTTTAAGGCAATTGGAAGCATTGGATTGTTTGTAGGTGCACATGGTTTTATCTCCGCTGACTATGAATATGCAAATTATTCAACAGCAAAATTCTCAGCTCGAAGTTTTGGTTATGCTGATGTAAATTCTAACATTAAATCAGATTTTCAAGCTACTCATAATTATAGAGTTGGCACAGAATGGCGATTTTCTAACTTTAGTTTTAGAGGAGGATATGCTCTTTATTCAAGCCCATATGCAAATAGCCTTAACGATGGTAAACTCCAGTCTTTTTCAGGGGGAATAGGATATCGTACACGTGACTATTCCATTGACTTTGCATATGTTCAATCTCTAAAGGATGAGGATTACTATATGTATACTACTTATAACATAACTCCAAACCCAGTATCAAATAGTTATAAGACCCAATCATTTGTGCTAACCCTGAAGTGTTATATTGATTAGATGTGTTTTATGCATCTGGTTTAAGTGCTATTCATAGTATTTTTAGTGCCCTTTTTAGTTTCATTCGGTTTCAAAAATCAATTGTTCTTAGCAGATTGCTTGATGTTTAATTGGTATTAAATATCCATTCCATAATAAATCAATATCCATATCTTTGTGGAGTATATAATAACAAATGAATTTAAATATTGGTACAACTCAATTCTGATATGAAATCAAAGTTTACTCCCTCAAACGTAGCATTAATCCTAATAATGATATTAATGCTAGTAGTAACATCAAACCTAAATTGGGGAAAAAAAAGTTGGGTTGGGATAATCGAAGCAGATGCCAAAGGATATTATGCTTATTTACCAGCGATATTTATATACAATGATTTAAATTTTGGTTTCTTTGAAAAAATTGAAAAAGATAAATATTATAGCGAAAACCTTTATTACGACTACAGGGCGTGGTACAGTGGAAATGTGATTAATAAGTATTATTGTGGGACTGCAATTGCTGAATTACCATTTTTTCTTATTGCTCATTTTTCAGCAAATGTATTTGGATATGAAAATGATGGCTACTCAAAGATATATTTGGTTCTTATATCAATAGCTGCCTGGTTCTATTTATTTGTTGGATTAGCATATTTAATTGGAATATTGGGATTGTACAATATTTCAGAATGGCATAAGATATTAACCATACTAGCAGCTCTTTTTGGAACTAATTTGTTTTATTATACAGTGGGTGAAGCCGGAATGTCACACATATTTTCCTTTGCTTTTTTCTCAATGTTTTTTTATTATGCACGTTTATACTTTACTGATTTTAAAGCTAAGTATATACTATTATTGGCAATACTTTTAGGTATTATTGTCTTGATTAGACCGTTGAATATATTGATTTTCTTAATTCTCCCATTTACTTCAGGAAGCTATAAAAGCTTAAAAGATGGTTTCATAACCGCAACTAAAAATAGTTTCTGGTTATTGGGAAGTGTGCTTGTTTTTATAGCCATAGTTGCTATTCAATTTTTTATATACAAAATTTCCACTGGTCATTTCTTTGTTGATTCATATGGTGAAGAGGGGTTTAATTTTCTTGATCCTCATATATTTGATATACTGTTTAGTTATCGAAAAGGACTATTTCTATACACTCCTATGTATTTAATATCTTTAGCTGGTGGATATTTCCTGTGGAAAAAATCGAAGTTTGAGTTTTATTCGATGTTTGGTTTTCTATCAGTAATTACATATATAATATCATCATGGTGGATGTGGTACTATGGAGGTAGTTATTCTTCAAGGGTTTATGTAGAGTATATTCCTTTCTTTATGATATTACTGGCAATAACACTTAAAGAAATAAATGGTAAGTTTTTGAAACGATTATATATATCAACTATACTATTGCTCATAGTTTTTTGTCAGATACAAACATTCCAGTATAGGTACTATCACATTCATTGGTCGGAAATGAATAAAGAGAAGTATTGGGATGTTTTTTTGAGGGTTGACAAGTTGTAAACTACCTAATCATACCAACTTGCATACATATTGTAGTTAGTAGAAATGCGATTTATTTCTCCTTCAAGTAATTCTGTGTCAACGGATTTAATAAGTTTACCCGGTACACCAGCATAAACACTTCCTGATTCTATTACTGTATTTTTCGAAATCACAGCCCCAGCCGCAACAACAGAATTACTTTCCACCACAACACCATCCATTAATATGGCTCCCATTCCAATGAGTACATTGTCATGAATTGTACAACCATGTATTATTGCCGAGTGAGCAATGGATACATTATTGCCGATGCTAACTGGTGCTTTTTGATAAGTGCAATGAATAACCACATTGTCCTGAATATTTACGTTATCACCAATTCTTATGTAGTGAACATCACCTCGAACTACGGCGTTAAACCAAATACTGCAATCTTTACCGATTTGTACATCTCCGGTTATGGTAGCATTGTCAGCTATAAAACATTTTTCGCCCCATTGTGGCATTATACCTTTTACTGATTTTATTGTTGGCATCTTCTATTATTTTGGATAGTCAATATTACAATGCAAGCCAATACTTTCTTTACGTTGCATTGCTAATCGTATTATTAAATGGGCCACATTAATCATATTTCTTAATTCACAAATCGGCTCTGATACAATCGATTTGTCAAAAAGATCTTCAGTTTCTTCATATATAATATTAAGCCTGTCAAGTGCTCTTTTAAGTCTTAAGTTCGATCTAACAATACCAACATAGTTACTCATTATGGATTGCAGTTCTTTTTTCGATTGTGTGATAAGTATCATTTCTTCGTTTAGTACGGTCCCTTCATCATTCCAGTCAGGAATTCCTTTTTCGAAATCGACGGAAGCTATATTTGAGCTAGCGGCTTTGGCAGCACGGTGAGAAAATACAGCAGATTCAAGCAGAGAGTTTGATGCTAGCCTATTGGCACCATGAAGGCCAGTATTGGCTACTTCTCCAGCAGCAAATAAATTATGTATACTAGTTTCACCATCCTTATTTGTTATTATTCCACCACACGAATAATGTGCCGCTGGTACTATCGGAATCTTATCCTTAGTGATGTCAATACCTATACTTAAACATTTCGCATAAATAGTTGGAAAATGACGTATTATTTCATCTTTACTAATCATTTTTGGGTCAAGATAAGCAAACTCATCACCACTTAATTTTAGTTCATTATCAATGGCACGTGCTACAATATCGCGAGGAGCTAAAGAACCCCTGCTATCATATTTATGCATAAAAGAATCACCACTTTTTGTAACCAATTCGGCTCCAGCACCACGCATTGCTTCAGTAATTAAAAATGAGGGTTTCTCACCAGGGTTATATAGAGATGTGGGGTGAAATTGAACAAATTCGAGGTTGTCAATCTGAGCTTTAGCTCGATAGGCCATGGCAACTCCATCACCTGTTGACAATGTAGGGTTTGTTGTAGTTTGATATATATTACCAATTCCCCCAGTTGCCAGCATTGTAGTTTTTGCAAGCAAAGTAATAATGTTTCCGTTATTCTTGTTTAAAGCATAAGCACCAAAACAAGTAATATCTTTATCCTTTCGTTTAACTAGTTTACCAAGATGATGTTGTGTTATAAGATCTATGGCCAAATGGTTTTCGAGTATAGTTATATTTTTGTGATTTCTAACTTTTTTACTAAGGGCTCGCTGAATTTCATTTCCCGTATTATCCTTATGATGTAGTATTCGGTATTCGGAATGCCCGCCTTCTTTGGCTAGACTATATTTGCCTGTTGATTCTTTGTCAAACTGAGTTCCCCAGTCAGCTAATTCTTTAATCCTTTCGGTTGATTCTGTTATGGCGATTCTTACGATTTCCTCTTTATTTAAACCCGCTCCTGCATTAATTGTGTCTTTAATATGTTTCTCATAATTGTCGGGGTCGTACATTACAGCGGCTATTCCTCCTTGTGCATATCGAGTAGCTGTTTCATCCATATTTATCTTTGAAAGAATACACACTCTTCCGAAAGGTGCAACTTTTAGTGCATAAATCAGGCCAGCCATACCGCTGCCAATCACCAGGAAATCAACTTTATTATTCATCGATATTTTTTTGCAAAGTTAATAATTAGTTGGTGAAAATAGCTTTCAAAAACAATCATCATTACCTCTTTTTGAATGACGATTATCACAATGTATTTAGCTGCTTACTGAATGCTTTTTTAGATAAAAAACAGATGGAATAGCACCAATAGCTAAAAATGCAGCTATTTGGAGAGTTAGGTCAAGTCCAATAACATCCCCTAGTATACCTGTAAATATTACAGCTAATGCATTGGTAGCAAAATTTATAGTTGTAAATCCGGCATTCATCATGGCAGGTTGATTTGAGCCTTGTTCAAGCACGAGTGCTAATAACACTGGTGATGTAGCATAAAGAACAATACCCAAAAGTAACAGTAGAATCATTTGTATCACAACACCAGAAAACACAAATATCAACATGAGAATTGGTGATATAATTGCCAAAATTAGCAATGATCTAAACCTGCCGATTTTATCAGATATACCACCCATAATAAAACTTCCAAAAGCTGCTGCCCCTTGTAGTATAGAAAGTGCTGCTGCTCCGGTCATTAGGCTACTTCCTTTGAGTCCCATGTAGGTAGGTAAAAAAGTAGCCAATGATCCTTTCATTAATGAACGAAATAGCATGTATAAAGTAAGAGCAATAAAGAAATATCGATATTCCCTTATTGTGCTCCACCAGTTTATCGGTTTTGGTCCTGTGCTTGCAATTTTTTGATATGGAATGTTTTCAATAATAAAGTACAAAGTTAATCCCGAAGCAAGGGCCGGAAATATTAATCTCCAGGTTCCTGCCAATTGCCAGTATGAAACCGCACTTACAATTATTATAGGTCCAAGCATTCGTGCAGCTTCTCCTCCAAGCATATACCAACTCATACCTTTTCCGGCATTTTTTCCAGAAAAATACTTAATCATAACTGGTGCAGTGACGTGAAACGATGCAGAGCAAAATCCAATTGTAATTAATAAGATACCCAGTATAATTGTGTTTGGAGTAAGTCCAATTAAACTACCACATATTCCTGTTATTACAGGTGCAAGAATTATTATCCATCTCCAAGGTAATTTGTGGGCAACTGCTCCAATAAACAAACTTAAAAATGATGGTAACCGTTGTACCAATGTGAGTATACTTGCTCCCGATAACGAAAGCCCAAATTTGTCAATGATTAATGGCAGTAAAGGTGCCAGAAAAGATGAATAAACATCGTGGACAAAATGAGAAGAAGAAATTGTAGCTACTTTTGAGCTCTTAAATACACCTTGTTTCAAACCAAGATAGTTAAAGATTTAAATGCCGAGTAGAACTTCTATGGGATCTTTAGATCCAAAAAGCATTTTTTCAGGGTTTTCAAGCATTTCTTTAACTTTTACTAAAAATCCAACAGACTCTCTACCATCAATTATTCTGTGATCGTATGACATGGCTATGTACATCATTGGATGGATTTCTACTTTTCCATTAACGGCAATAGGTCTTTCAACAATATTATGCATCCCAAGTATTGCACTCTGAGGTGGGTTTAGGATTGGTGTTGACATCATTGAACCAAATACGCCACCATTTGTGATTGTAAAGGTTCCACCGGTCATTTCATCTAAAGTTAGTTTATTATCGCGTGCTTTGATGGCTAATTTCTTTATTTCTTGCTCAATTTGGGCTAGGCTCATCATCTCCGCATTTCGTAGTACAGGAACTACCAGGCCTTTTGGTGCACTTATAGCAATGCTTATATCCACATAATCAAAGCTTATTATTTCGTCGTTATTTATTTGTGAGTTAACTTGAGGAAAAGATGCCATCGCTTCTGTTACAGCTTTTGTAAAGAATGACATAAAGCCCAAATTCACATCATGCTGTTTTATAAATGGTTCTTTATACTTTTTGCGGATCGACATAATTGGCGTCATATTCACTTCATTAAAAGTAGTGAGCATTGCCGTTTCATTTTTAACAGAAACCAATCTCTGAGATAGCTTTTTCCTAAGCATACTCATTTTTGTATTCTTGCTGTCGCGTACCCCATTCCATGAAGTTGAGGTATTTGTATTTTTTGTCAGGTTTTTGCCATCATTGTTTTCAATATAATACTCGATATCTTTTTTCCCTATTCGCTGTTGTTTAAAGAAATCAATAATATCCGATTCGCTAATGTTACTACTTTTCATCAATTTGCGAGCAAGAGGTGAAACAATCAACTCTTCATTAACTTGATTCTTTTTGTCTTCAACTGTATCATCAGGACTTTCTTGCTTGGGTTCTTCTGTTTTTTCAGGTTCTTTATTAGCCCCTTTTTCAGAAACGACGCCTTTTTCCTCGGTATCTATCAATGCAATAACCGTATTAATTTCTACTGTTTCACCTTCTTCAACAAGTATCTGTATTTTGCCACTTGCTTGCGATGCAACACTAAGAGTAGCTTTATCCGAATCAACCTCTACTACATCCTGATTTTCTTCAACTTGCTCACCATTAGCTACAAGCCAGCCTGCGATTTGTACTTCGGTAATTGATTCTCCAGGACTTGGGACTATAATTTCAACTTTCATGGATATTATATTATCGGTTATTTTATCGCTTAAATTTTTATTTTTTCCAGTAATTATTATTTAAGTGGGTTTACACCTGAATGATACTTACTATTAACTCTATTAAGATTTAAGTCTTGTAATTCTTTTTCAAATGATTTCCATTTATTACCAATGCATGCCATCTTACACTCATTATTAATATACGGGCAATTACATAAATCGAAAACCTTGTCAATGATTTTCTGTTGTCTTATTATATGGAATTTATTTGACCCTGTTGCTGGGCTTCCACTTGCAGGTCTTGATATTACCCTAATGTTAATCTCAGGAAACAGCACGTTATAAATAAATTCCCAAGCTCCCATATTGGCAGGTTCTTCTTGCGCCCATAAATATGACTTTACATTTTTATATCTGCTTAAGATTTTGCTTAATTGATGTAATGGAAATGGATAAAGTTGTTCAATCCTCAATAATGCAATTGAAGTATTTTTCTGATTTTCTTTTTCCCGTAATAATTCATAATAAATTTTACCTGTACAAAGAACTATTCTTTCAATTTTTTCAGGAGACGTTGTTGGATCGTCTATAATTTCTTTAAATCCACCCTCAGTAAACTCATTTGTAGTTGAAATACACTGTGGATGTCTCAACAAGCTTTTGGGAGTAAAAATAATAAGTGGCTTTCTAAAAGGTCTGAATAGTTGACGACGAAGAATATGGAAAAAATTAGCTGGAGTAGTGCAATTAGCTATCTGCATATTATTATCAGCGCAAAGCAGTAAATATCTCTCCATTCTTGCAGATGAATGTTCTGGACCTTGGCCTTCATAACCATGTGGAAGTAGTACAACTAAGTCATTCATTACATTCCACTTATCCTCGGCGCTGCTAATAAACTGATCAAAAATTACCTGTGCGGTATTTGCAAAGTCACCAAACTGTGCTTCCCAAATGGTAAGTTTATTGGGAGAAGCCAACGAATAACCATATTCAAAACCAAGCACACCATATTCTGATAGGCTTGAATTATAGATTTCAAAAGAAGCTTGTTTTGGATCAATGTTTTGCAATGGAATATATGTGTTATTGGAATCTTCAATTCTTAAAACAGCATGTCGATGTGAGAATGTACCCCTTTCAACATCCTGACCACTTATACGAACCGGGATACTCGAATTAACCAAGCTTGCATATGCAAGCAATTCACCCATCGCCCAGTCGAATTTACCTTCATCCAAAAACATATCCTTTCGCTGTTTTTGAAGTCGAACTGTTTTACGAAAGAATTTTTTGCTTTTCGGCAGATCTGTTAGTCGGGTTACAAGTTTCTCGAATTCCTTGGTAACTATAGCTGTATTGGGTGAAGAAACAAAATCATCATCTTTGGCTTTAGTAATTCCTTTCCAGGTTTCTGATAAAAAACTATCTATTGTTGTTTTTTTTGAAGTTTTACTTTCCTGATAGTTTGTCTCTAATTTTTTTAGAAAGATATTTTCGTCAGTTTTACATGTTTCCTCGGTAGCAATACCTTGATTAATTAATTGTTTTTTGTAAATTAAATAAGGATTAGGGTGTTTTTCAATTGCTTTGTAGAGCAGAGGCTGGGTAAATCTTGGCTCATCTCCTTCATTATGTCCATATCTTCTATAGCACAAAATATCTATAAAAACATCTTTCTTAAATTTATTTCTGAACTCCATTGCAGTTTGAATACTATAAACAAGAGCTTCGGGGTCGTCACCATTTACGTGAAATACTGGTGAAAGTGTAGTTTTTGCAATATCTGTACAATAAGTACTGGAACGAGCATCAAGGTAATCCGTTGTAAAACCAATTTGATTATTAATAACCAAATGAACTGTTCCTCCAGTTGTATATCCTTTTAGATCTTGCATTTGAAGTACCTCATAAACAACGCCTTGTCCAGCAACTGAAGCATCGCCATGTATTAATATGGGTGCAATATTGTGTGAGTCACCATTATATATTTCGTCAATTTTAGCTCTGGTAATACCTTCTACAACGGGGTCAACAGCTTCAAGGTGAGAAGGGTTTGGTGCCAAGGTGAATTTTATATTTTTACCTGTGCTGCTTTTTCTATTAATGGTATAGCCCAAGTGATACTTTACATCTCCCAATAATCCCTCATCATCATATTCAATTCCTTCAAATTCAGAAAAAACATTTTTAAACGGCTTTCTGAGAATATTTACAAGAACATTTAGTCGTCCCCGATGGGGCATTCCTATAATAAACTCTTTAATCCCCATTTCAGATCCTTTTTCCATAATTGCATCAAGAGCAGGAATAAGTGCTTCTGCTCCTTCAAGAGAGAAGCGCTTCTGACCAGGAAACTTTTTTTGTAAAAAGGACTCAAACATTACTGATCTTCGAAGCTTTTCAAGAATGTATAGTTTTTCATCCTTTGAGTAGACCGGACTATTTTGTGTATTTTCAAATTTACTTTGTAACCATTTTACAATATTTAGGTCTCTGATAAATAGAAACTCAACACCAATGGATTTGCAATAGGTTTTTTCAAGAAAAGAAATAATATCCCTAAGCTTTGAAGCACCAATGCCTATTTTATGTCCTGCTTCAAAAGTTCTTTCGAGGTCAGCTTCTACTAAGTCATAGTTTTTAATATTTAAATCAGGACTATATTCTCTGCGTTTTCTAACAGGGTTTGTTTTTGTAAAAAGATGGCCCCTTCTACGATAGTCGTTAATTAAATTAATAACCTTAAACTCATCCGAACCTATACTTTCATTTTGCGAAGAAGAATAATTTTTTGTTGCAAAGTCCATTCCTTCAAAAAAACTCTTCCACCCTTCATCAAGTTCAGAAGGTGATTCTTTGTACTTTTTGTAGAGATCCTCAATTATTGCAGGGTCAGAATTGTTTAAATAGTTATATCTATCCATTTTTCCAGGGTAATATTATCAATAATCCAGATTTATATTAGAAGTAGATTGTATCAAAATTAATATTTCTAATAATACGAAACTTAATTTAGAAAGATTCAAAATAACAAATTATGCTAAAAAAAATCCCGACAAACCATTGTTAGGTGTCGGGATTCTGTTTTTTTGTTACTAACTATTCAGGGTGAATTGCTTCAACCGGACATACGTCAGCACATGCACCACAGTCGGTACATAGGTCTGGGTCTATTACATAAATATCACCTTCAGTAATTGCCTCAACCGGACATTCATCGATACAAGTACCACATGCAGTACAATCGTCTGTTATTTTATAAGCCATAATGCAATAAATTAAA